>JBCCTY010000015.1:0-30000 GCA_039197885.1 Actinomycetota bacterium
CCAACCCCAACCGCCCCCACCCCTGAACGCACGCAGCCGACCCACGCCCGCCCCGAGCCGGCACGACGGCGCGGTCACCGCCCTCTCTCCTGCGTGGGCCTGCAGGAACGCTCCGCACCCGCCGTCGTGCTCTGCTCGGGTGCTTCGGTCGCTTCGCTACGACGGGTGGCGCAGCGGCAGGTCAGCGTGGTGCGAGTCCGTAGGCATGTTGGTCGAGGAGTCGGTCGAGGAGGTCGTCGGGCCACGGCAGGTGCGGGTGGGCGATGAGGAGCGCGGCGACGCCGTGGAGAGCGGCCCAGAGCACGATGGCCACGTCGGTCGGATCCGCGTCGATCATCTCGCCGGCTGATCGCGCAGCGGCGAGGTCCTCGACAAGGGCGTGGAAGCCGACGCTGGCCATCATGATGTCGAGACTACTGCGGCTCGATTCTGGCGTCGGGGTCATGAAGAGCAGCCGGTACGGAACCGGGTGCTCGACCGCGAAGTCGACGAAGGCGTGTGCGCGTCGACGCAGACGGGTATCGGTGTCGAGCTCGGTCGAGAGTTCTTCGGAGACGTTCGCGGCCATGTCATCGAGCGCACGCGTCGCCGCAGCGACGAGAAGCTCGGGTTTGCTGGCGAAGTGCTGGTAGAGCGCCGGGACGGTCTTGTGGACATCATCCGCGAGCTGTCGAACCGAGATGTCGTGGGGCTCTTCACCAGCGGCCATCCGTTCGATCGCCGCATCCAGGATCCGCTCCCGCAAGAGATGCCCCTGCCCTCGAGGTGACCGACCAGCCGCTGACGGCGCCATGTCGGAACCGTAGCTGAGTCGCGCTAACTTAGCGTTGATAACGCAACGGGAGGAACGAGCGTGGACGATGACATCGCTGCCGGCACGAACCGGCGCTTCCACTACGTCACGAGCACCACCGCATCCGAAGAAGAGATCTGGCGACACTGGACCCACGTCGCCAGCTGGAAGCGCTGGGACCACGGCCTCGCCGACGCCACCATCGATGGACCGTTCGTCCAGGGGGCCAACGGCACGATCATCCCGAACACCGGCCGCGACGCCACGTTCACGATCGTCGACCTCGATCCGGGTCGGTCGTACACGTTCGACACGAAGCTGCCGGGCGCCCGCCTGCGCATCCGTCGCGACTTCGTCGGGGGGCCAACGACCACGTTCCGCCACGAAGTGTCCTTCGAGGGCCCGCTCGCCGTCGTGTGGTCGGTGTTGCTCGGGCGGGGCTTCCGTCGCCAACTCCCCGGATCCATGAGCCTCCTCGCCGAGCAGGCCGAAGCTCGATGACCGCCACCACCGCAACGTTCGCCCTCGCCGACGGTCACGTTCGCGTCCACGCCGTCCAGACCGGCACCGTCACCATCAAGAGGTGCCACCACACCTGCTGCCTCCCAGAACGCAGCCCGCTCGCTCTTCGGCTCGCCGCGATCCTCGGCGATCGACGCTTCGCCGACCCGATGCCGATCTGGTGCTTCGTGATCGAACACCCCGAACGGACCGTGGTCATCGACGCCGGAGCCACACCCGACTACCACGATGACGCCTCCTGGAGGCCCGACGAGCGTGGCGGCAAGCTCATCCGCAGCTTCATCCGCATCGCCGTCGACCCCTCGGAGACACTCCCGGCTCAGCTCGCGACGATCGGGGTCGACCCGACCGACGTCGACGACATCGTCCTCACACACCAGCACATCGACCACACCGCCTCGGTTCCCGCCTTCGAGAACGCCACGGTCTGGACCACCGCCGCCGAGGACGCCGCCGCCGACCGGATCGGGGCATTCCACTGGCGGTGGCGCAACAGCACCACGACGGTCCGACACATCGACACCATCGGTGCAAGGAACGACGACCCCGACGGATTCGCCGCCAGTGTCGACCTCACCCGAGACCGGGCCATCAGAGCCAGCCACACCCCGGGACACACACGCGGAGCGGTCACCATCCGCCTCGCGACGGCCACCCACACGATCTGGTTCACCGGCGACACCTCGTTCACCGCCGCGGCCATGAACCCGACGCAACCAACCGCCGGCATCCACACCGACATGAGAGCCGTCCGCACCCTCCACGCCTCGCTCGCAGCGCAACCCGTGCTGCTCCCATCGCACGACTGGGACAACCCCGCACGGCTCCGAAGCGCAGCCGGCGAACTCGCTGCGCTCCCACCTCGGATCGCCGGACGGCTGCGTCCGTGACCATCGTCGACCGCAGCCGTCCCGTTCCTGTGCACCACGGGCCGATCGAACAGACCCGACTCGGAACTGCTCACTGCAGACCGCGCCTCGACCCGCTCGGTATCCCGCAGCCTCGGTATCCGGCAGCACGGAGTGGCTGCGATCCCGAGACTGCGACGGGCCCTCGTCGCTCCGTGCACGACCACGATCCGAGGACTGCCGAGCGAAGTCGTGCGGGAACCGGCCGACGACCCGATCAACCATCGGTGCGCGGTGAACCTCGACTCGGTCGAGTCGGTGTCGGTGGCTGTCCTGGTCGAGCGAATCGGCTCGCTGAGCGGTTCGAGGATGCACGAGATCTGCGGTGCGCTCGAGGTCACGACGGACTGCGAGTAGTCGTGCGGGCCCGACCCGAGTCCTCCGTCCTGGCGGCGGAACTCCGCGAGCTCTCGCTCCCGAGAGCGTCGGCCCACCGGCGTGCCGCTCGACGCCTCCTCAGCGGTGCGAGAATCCCATCCTGAAGCTGCGCACCGCGCGAGCGAAGACGTTGGGCTCCACGTCGGGCTCGTCGACGACGTGCAGGTCGGAGATGCGACCGGTGAGCTCCTCAAGCATCGACCGGAGGGTCTGGCGGGCGACGAACGCGCCGAGGCAGAAGTGGGTGCCGTTGCCGAACGCCACGTGGGGGTTCGGGTCACGGGTGACGTCGAAGGCCATCGGATCGGCGAAGACGTCCGCGTCACGGTTGGCCGACGGGTAGAGCAGGGCCAGGCGGTCACCAGCGGTGATGGGCACGCCGGCCAGCTCGGTGTCGACGGTGGCCCGACGGAACATCTGGTTGAGCGGGGTCACCCAGCGGATGACCTCCTCGACCGCGGTCGGGATGCGAGCGGGTTCGCGGGCCAACAGCTCCCACTGCTCGGGATGGTCACAGAACGCCCGGAGGCCGTGGGCGATCGTCGTACGGGTCGTCTCGGCGCCGCCCGACACGAACAGGCCGAACTCGTGCATCGCCGTGGCCGGCGACAGCGGCCGCCCGTCGATCTCGGCGGTGGCCCACACCGAGAGCAGGTCGTTCATCGGGCACCCGGTCCGCTCGGGCAGCAGCTCGGCGACGGTCCGGAACATCTCCTCGCCCGAGGCGTAGAAGTCGTGCCAGATCCGGGGATCGCGACCGCGGCTGTCGAGGCGCATCTGGCGCTCGGACCAGCTCTGCAGGTCCCGCCACCGCTCCTCGGGCACGCCCAGCAGGCGACAGGTGAACCGTGCCGGGAGCTGAGCGGCGAGTGCCTCCACGACCTCGACCTCGCCGGCGTCGACGAAGGCGTCGACCAGCTCGGCAACGAGCGACCGGATCTCGGGCTCCCGGGCGCCGACGGCCTTCGGCGTGAAGCGTCCCATCACGAGCCGCCGCTGTTGGAGGTGCTGCGGGTTGTCGTGGGAGATCATCGTCTCCTCGTCGGGCGACGGCACCCAGCGATAGATGCCCCGCGACGAGTAGGTGGCGTCGTCGCGCTCGACCCGGATGAGGTCGGCGTGCCGGGTGATGCCCCACACGCCGTTGCGGTGGTCGCGGTAGACGGGCTCGTGCTCGCGCATCCACGCCCAGACGTCGTGAGGGTTCCGCTGGTAGAGCGTGGGATCGAGCAGATCGACCTCGAGCCGCGTCGTCGTCATGTGCCGGTCCCCTCGCCGATCCCCGTGCCCGTCAGGAGAGCACACGGGGCGGTCGGCCCGCCAAGCGGTCAGGCGACGGCGCGAACGACCTCGGAGCGGAGGATGTCGAGGCCGACGGGGCCGAGGTCGAGCGCCGCGGTGTGGAACGCCTTCGCGTCGAACGACGCCCCGGCGGCATCCCGTGCCGCGGATCGGGCGGCGAGCCACTCGCGCTCGCCGAGGGCGTAGCTCGGGGCCTGACCGGGCCAGCCGAAGTAGCGGTCGATCTCGGAGGAGAGCACCTTGTCGTCCTCGCCGGTCATCGTCTTGGCCAGATCGAACGCGAGATCCCAGGTCCAGGACTGGCCCGGGCGGAACACCGCGTCGTCGGGGACCGGCAGGCCGCAGTGCACCCCGATGTCGATGACGACCCGCACCGCACGGAGCTGGGCGGCGGCGAGGAAGCCGAGCACGGCGTCGGGGCGATCGAGGAGGCCGAGCTCGTGGCAGAGCCGCTCGGCGTAGAGCGCCCACCCCTCGCCGTGCCCCGACGTCCAGGCGATCGTGCTCTGGAAGCGGGACACCTCGGCCGGTCCCTGGACGAGCTGCGCCACCTGGAGGTGGTGGCCGGGCACACCCTCGTGGTTGGCCGTGGTGACCTGACCCCAGAGGGCGAAGCGGTGGTCGGCGCCGAGGTCGGGGTACCAGACGCTCCCTGGACGAGAGCCGTCCTCGGCGGGGCCCACGTAGTGGGGAGCGGCCGCACCGCCGGACGGTCCGACCTTCACCTCGCAGTCCCGGATGGCCGGCGCGATGTCGAAGTGATCGCGCCCGAACACCTCGATCATCCGATCGGTGTGCTCCTGTGCCCAGTCCCGGAGCGCGGCCGTGCCGACCACGGCGAAGTCGCTCTCGTGCTCGACGTGATGGAGCACCTCGGCGAGCCCGGCGCCGGGGAGGATCTGCTCACCGACCACCGCCATCTCGTCGTGGAGCTCGCGGACCCGCTGCCATCCCCAGGTGTAGGCCTCGTCGACATCGGCGGCGGCACCCAGGAACGCCTGGAGGAAGAGGCCGTAGCGATCCCGCCCGGCGGCGTCGTCCGGACGGGCCGCGCTGGCGTAGTCGCCGGTCAGCCATCGACCGAGTGAGTCGTAGGCCGCCGCGGCCGCCTCACCGGCCGCACGCAGCCGCTCGACCAGGGCGGGATCGGTCGCCTGGTCGGCCAGCGATCGGAACGATCCGGCCCGCTCGACGACCTGCGCGCCCGTCCGCTCCGCCTGTCGTCGGGCGGCGGTGTCGTCGGCGTCCAGACCGGACCGCAACGAGACGCGCACGGCATCGCACACCTCGGGCACACGCTCGAGGCGGGTGGCCCACGCCTCGGCCGACTCGGGGGTGGAGAGGTCGGCGAGGTCGAACACGTCGGCGACGTCGACCGCCGGGCAGGCGATCACGTTGAGGTCGGTGCTCCACGTGCGCGCCTCGTGCAGCGCGAGCTCCGAGCCGAGGCGCTCCTCCATCACCAGCCGGGCGACGCGATCGGCGTCGGAGGTGTCGTCGAGCGCGGCCAGCTCGGCGAGCGTCGCACGGGCGAGGTCCGCGCGCGCGGCGTGACCATCTGGTGACCAGTCGGTCCACGCGTGATCACGTCCGGCGATGCCCAGGTAGGTCGCACCGACCGGATCGAGGTCGGCCCACCGCTCGACGTGCCGGTCGGCGAGCTCGTACACGGGTGAGGTCATCGGCCCAGCGTCGCAGGCCCGATCAGACGATGCGAGACCCTTCCTTCCCCCAGTACTCGTCCTTGAGCAAGCGCTTGTAGAGCTTGCCCGTGGGCAGTCGGGGCAGCTCGTCGCGGAAGTCGATCGAGCGGGGGCACTTGTAGTGGGCGATGTGCTCGCGGCAGTAGGCCAGGAGCTCGCGCTCGGTCTCGTCACCGCCGTCGACGCCGTCGGCGAGCTGGACCACGGCCTTGACCGCCTCGCCCATCTCCTGGTCGGGAACACCGATGACGGCGACGTCGACGACCTTCGGATGGACGATGAGCGCGTCCTCGATCTCCTGGGGGTAGATGTTCACCCCACCCGAGATGATCATGAACGTGGCGCGGTCGGTGAGGTAGAGGAAGCCCTCCTCGTCGACGTGGCCGACATCGCCCAGGGCGGTCCAGGTCGGCTGGGTGGGGTGTTGCACCGAGGCCGTCTTGTCCGTGTCGTTGTGGTAGCTGAACGGCATCTCGTCGCGCTCGAAGTAGACGAGCCCGGTCGCTCCGGTGGGGAGCTCGTTGCCCTCGTCGTCGCAGATCCGGATCGTGCCGAGGAGGGCCTGCCCGACCGAGCCCGGGTGGGCGAGCCAGGCCTCGGAGTCGAGGTAGGTGAGGCCGTTGGCCTCGGTCCCGGCGTAGTACTCGTGGATGATCGGGCCCCACCAGTCGATCATCTGACGCTTGACGTCGACCGGGCACGGCGCCGCCGCGTGGATCGCGACCCGGTGCGAGGAGAGGTCGCGCCCCGTTCGCTGGTCGTCGGGCAGCTTGAGCATCCGCGAGAACATCGTCGGCACCCATTGGGAGTGCGTCACGCCATGGCGTTCGATCGCATCGAGCGCGCCGACCGCATCGAACTTCTCGAGCATCACGACCGTTCCGCCGAGGCCCTGCGCACCGAGGGAGTAGGCCAGCGGAGCCGAGTGGTAGATCGGCGCCGGCGACAGGTACACGGTCTCGGCGTCGAACTGGAACAGCCCGGCGAGGAGGGCGACGATGCCGATGCCGTCGCCGACGTGACTGCCGCTGAGCGGTCGCTTGATGCCCTTGGGGCGCCCGGTCGTGCCGGAGGAGTAGAGCATCATCTCGCCGAGCGGCTCGGCGTCGAGCGGATCGCCCGACACGGCGGCGATGGCGTCCTCGTAGGCGTCGTAGCCGTCGACGTGGCCCCCGAACGCGAGGCGGACCTCCACGCCGGGCGCGTGGTCGAGGATCCCCGCTGCGGTCTCACCCAGGCCGGCCGACACGATCAACGCCCGCGACGTCGAGTCGGTCACGATGTAGGCCGCCTCCTCGTCGGTCAGGTAGCGGTTGACCGCCGTCACGTAGAGCCCCGAGCGCAGGCACGCCCAGATCACCTCGAAGTAGCGGGGGTGGTTCTCCGCGAAGAGCGACACGTGATCGCCGACCTGCAGCCCGGCCTCCTGGAGGAGTCGGGCGACCCGGATCGATCGATCGTTCAGCTCCCCGAAGCTCACCGTCTCGCCCGAGCCGGCCATGATCAGCGCCGGCTTGTCGGGATGTGATTCGGCCCACGGACCCGGATACATGACGGCCCCCTCGTCGTCGACGACAGGAGCGTAGGTGGTCGAATGTCACACCCACCACCCGCCGAGGTCCCGCTACGTTCGCTCCGCGACCATCACTGGAGGGGACGGGGTTGAGCTTCGCTGAGGCCACGGCGGTGTCGAGGATCGACGACGACCGGTTCCGGGCCGAGATCCACCCGGGCTGGGACATCGCCGACAACGCCAACGGCGGCTACCTGCTGACCATGGCCGCCCGGGCGATCGCGCAACGATGCGGTCGACCCGACCCCATCACCACCACGGCCCACTACCTCAGCCCCGGCAAGCCCGGGCCGGTCGAGATCACGACCAAGGTCGTGAAGCAGGGACGGCGCCTCGCCACGGCGACGGCCACGATCAGCGACGGTGAGCGGCCCATCCTCACCGCGCTCGCTGCCCTGGGCGACGTCGGCGACGGCGAGGGGCCGCTGCGCATCGACGCCTCGATGCCCGACCTGCCGGCACCCGAGGACTGCGAGCCGATCGAGCCGACCGACACGTTCCCACCGCCCTTCATGGGTCGCGTCGAGCTCCGCCTCCACCCCGACGACGCCCGCTTCGGGTTGGGTGAGCCGAGCGGCACGCCCCGGGTGCGCGGCTGGTTCAGATTGCGCGACGACGAACCCATGGACACCATGGCGCTCCTGATCGCCACCGACGCCTTCCCCCCGACGATCTTCAACGCCGACCTCCCGGTGGCCTGGACGCCGACGGTCGAGCTCACCGCGCACGTCCGGGCCCGCCCGACCCCGGGGTGGCTGCGCTGCGCCTTCACGACCCGCTTCATCACCGGCGGCTTCCTGGAGGAGGACGGCGAGATCTGGGACAGCATCGGTCGCCTCGTCGCCCAGTCCCGACAGCTGGCGCTGGTCCCTCGCGGGTGAGACGAGGGTGATGGCGTGAGCATGCGGCTCCACGACACGGCGAGGGGCGAGGTCGTCCCGTTCGAGCCGGGTCCCGTGGTCTCGATGTACGTGTGCGGCATCACCCCCTACGACTCGACCCACCTCGGTCACGCGTTCACCTACCTCACCCACGACCTGGTCATCCGACGGCTCGAGGATCTCGGCCACGAGGTCCGGATGGTGCGCAACTTCACCGACGTCGACGATCCGCTCTACGCCAAGGCGGCGACGCTGGGACTCGACGCCATGGAGCTCGCCGAGCGCGAGATCGCCCGCTTCCGGGCCGACGCCGAGGCGCTCGAGTTGCGCCCCCCGATCGCCGAGCCCCGCGTCTCGACGTCGATCCCCGAGATCGTCAGCGCTGTCACCGACCTCCTCGAGCGGGGCAGCGCCTACACGGTCGAGGGCACGACCTTCTTCGACGTCACCTCCTTCGACCGGTTCGGCGCGTTCGCCGGCGAGGACGAACGATCGCTCGTCGCCCTGGCCAAGGAACGGGGCGGGACACCCGACGATCCACGTCAACGCCACCCGCTCGACTTCGTGCTCTGGAAGCCGTCGGCCGAGGGCGAGCACGAGTGGCCGACGCCGTTCGGACCGGGTCGTCCCGGCTGGCACATCGAGTGCACGGCCATGGCGACCGCCCACCTCGGCCCGACGATCGACCTCCACGGTGGCGGGGTCGACCTCGTCTTCCCCCACCACGAGTCCGAGATCGCCCAGACCGAGTCGGTCACCGGTCAACCCTTCGCCCGGCACTGGCTCCACGTGGGGATGGTCGCCTACCAGGGCGAGAAGATGTCGAAGTCGCTCGGCAACCTGGTCTTCGTCTCCGAGCTCCGGGAGCGCCACGATCCCCGGGCGATCCGCCTCGCACTGCTCCGCTTCCACTACCGAGCGGGGTTCGAGTGGTTCGACGAGATGATCGACGACGGCCTGAGCGACCTCGAGCTGCTCCTCGCGGCTGCCGCTCGAGCCGAGGGCCCCGACCCGTCCGCCGTCGCCCAGGCCGTGCGCAGCCACCTCGACGACGACCTCGACACCGCGAGCGCTCGGGACGAGCTGCTCGCCTTCGCCCGTCGGATGGCCGCCGGCGAGGGAACCGTTCGTACCGCACCGCGGGTGCTCACCGACCTCGCGGCGCTGCTCGGCGTGAACCTCACCCGGTGAACCTCCTCACCTGCTGAACTGGGGGCTGATGGTCGCGTTCAGGACGGATTGGGACACCGTCGATCACCCGCGCTTCGACCTCTGGACCACCGCCAACGCCAGCGAGATCACGCCCGGCGTCGTGAGCCCGTTCACGGGGCAGCTGCTCAACCGCCACGACGCCCCGGCCATGCGCAGCCTCGTCGAGGGCTACCCGAGCCTCGACGGCGTCGACCTGCCCGATCCGCCGGTGGCGATCCTGTTCGGGGTCTTCGGCGGGCACCTCGCGCTCAACTCGGGGTTCACGGTCGCCGCGACGTCGGGTCTCGATCCCGACCTCGCCCGTCGCGTGCTCTCCGCCTACGCACCGGACCTCGACGATCCGGAGCGCTTCATCGTCGAGTCCGACGACGACGCCCGCGCCACAGCCGTCGACAGGGCAGAGCGCGAGCTCGGAGCCGCCGAGGTCGCGCTGCCCCTCCGCCTCGAGGACCTCATCGCCGAGCGGCGCAGCGAGGCCGCCGAGCGCATCACCCGCCTCGACCCGCCCGCAGCCTGGTCGCGGGTCCAGGAGATCACCGCCCAGGCGATGGAAGAGGACCTCCGTCGCCACTGGCTCATGGTGATCGCTGCCAACGAGCACCACACCCGTCTCGGCGACCTCCTCGCCGCGGGCGGACTCGACCCGTCCCTGGCCGTCGATCTCACGTCCGGTCTGGGCGACCTCGAGTCGAGCGGCCCCACGATGGCGCTCCACGAGCTGGCGGTCCTCGCCCGCGAGCACCCCGAGCTCGGTGAGGTGCTCCGCCGAGGCAGCACCGGAGCGGTGCTCCGAGTGATCGAGGCTCCCGACGGCGAGGCGGCGCGCCGCTTCTCGACCGCGTTCACCGACTTCATCCGACGGTGGGGCTACCGATGTCAGGGCGAGGTCGACCCGACCCACCCCGACTGGGAGGAGCAGCCCGGCATCCCGGTGTCGCAGATCCGCTCGATGATCGATCTCGACGACGAGCGCGCTCCCGACCGCCGGCTCGCCGCCGCCGTCGAGCGGCGCGAGCAGACCGAGGTCGCGACCCGCGAGGCGCTCCCCGACGGCCTCGGTGCGGCGTTCGACGACGCCCTCGCGCGGACACGTCACGTCGCCAGGCTCCGCGACCTGTCGAAGGCGACCTGGGCCATGTCGGCGCGACGGGCCCGCGCCCCCTACGTGGCACTCGCCCGGGGGCTCGTCCGCGAGGGCCTGCTCGAGCGGGAGGACGACCTCCGGTTCTGCCTGCTGCACGAGGTCGACCAACTCACCCGCGACACGATCCCGTTCGGCCTGAGCGACCGGCTGGCACGCCGCCGGAGCCAGGTCGACGACGCCTCGCGCCATCGGCTGCCGTCGCACTGGACCGGGCGACCCGACATGATCGCCGCGACCGAAGACGACGCCGTGGTCGATCACCTCCACGGCGTCGGGGTGAGTGCCGGCGACGGGCCGGTCACCGGGCCCGCCCGCGTCGTGACATCGTCGGAGCTGGGTCCGACCCGGCCACTCGAGGACGGCGCCGTCCTCGTGGCACCGTTCACCGATGCACCCTGGACGCCGCTGTTCATCCCGGCGGGAGCGGTCGTGGTGGAGCGAGGTGGGCTCCATTCGCGGGCATCGACCGTCGCCCGCGAGTTCGGCGTGCCCTGCGTCGTGATGGTCGACGACGCCACCCGCCGCATCAACGAGGGCGACACCGTGACCGTCGACGGATCGACGGGAGAGATCACCATCGACGGATAGGTTTCCGGCCATGCTCCTCGCAGCGGTGACCGACGGCTCCTACCAGCTGATGCTGATCCTCCACATCCTGACGGCGGTCGTGGCGTTCGCTCCGGCCTTCGTCCGTCCGGTGCTGATCTCCCACGCCAAGTCGTCGGGCGATCGATCGGCGCTCCGGGCCCTGGCGGGGTCGAGTCGGAGGATCTACGCCCCGGCGCTCATCCTCACCGGCGTGTTCGGTTTCGGACTGTCGGGCCTCTCCGACGACGTGCACGAGCTGAGCGAGACGTGGATGATCCTGGCGATCGTCATCTGGATCGCCATGAACGGCGTGCTCCACGCGGTCGAGCGCCCCGCCGAGGTCGCGTTCGCCGGCGGCGACGACTCCGCCGAGGGTCGCCTCACGGTCGGCAGCGGCCTCCTCGCGGTGATGCTCGTGGTGATGGTCTGGCTGATGATCGTCCAGCCCGGCGGCTGATCGTCGTGTCGCTCTGACCACGGAGGCTGCCATCAGCGCAGCCGTCGTGGCGGTTCCCCGTCACGACCGGCTGCCCGGTGATGGTGAGTCGATCGGTTGTCCGGGCCCCTGTGCGCCGTCCGTAGGCTCCGGGCGTGAGCCGACCGGGCAGCAGTGAGCGGGAGACGAGGCCGAGGCGGCCGGGACGCAAGCCCTCGTTGACCGTCGACGACATCGCCGAGGCCGTCCTCGCCGTCGGCTTCGACCACGTGACGGTCGCCGCCGTGGCCGAGCAGCTCGGCGTGTCGGCGTCCGGGCTCTACCGCTACATCGAGGTCCGCGACGACCTGATCGCGATCGCCGCCGACCATCTGATCTCGGCGCCCCCTCGCAGCGACGCCGACAACTGGGTCGATCTCCTCCGCGAGGAGTGCTGGGCGAGATACCGATCTGCGGAGCGCCACCCGGGCGTCGTCCGAGCCATCCGCGCCTCCACCCGCGACTCCCGAGCGGCCGGCGAACGGAACCGATGGATGGCACGTCGCCTCCACGAGCTCGGGCTGTCCGCCGCAGACGCCGACCTCGCCGTCGAACTGGTGGTCGACGTGGTCGACGACGGCATCGCCGACATCGCTCTCGTCATCGAGCAGGTCGAGGCCGAGGGCGCGGCGGCCTACGCGCAGGAAGCGGCGGCGCTCGGCATCCCCTTCGTCGAGGCGTACCTGCAGGTGGCCGAGGATCCGCTCCCGCTCCTCGAGCGCAGGATCGAGGTCCTCGTCCGTGGCCTGCAGGCGGTCGTCGAGGCAGATAAGCGATGACTCATCGCATATAGTGTGAGGACCGGTTAACCTCCCGTCGTCGCATCGCCGGAGAGGACCCGACGTGAGCATCACCACCCGTCCAAGCGCCGCCTTCCCCTGCGCAGCCCGTCGTCCCCGACGATCGGTCGTGACGCTCCTCGCCGCCGTCACGCTGATCCTGGCGGCGTGCGGCGACGACGATCCCGCCGCCGATGCAACAACGGCATCCGAGGAGGCCTCCGGCTCGGCGTCGGCACCGACGGACGAGGCAGCGGCGCCGGCCGCCGAGGAGTCGACGGACACCACCTCCGCACCGACGGAGACGACGACCGCAGCGGAGGCACCGGCCGACAGCTTCGATCCGATCGAGGTCGACCACTTCAACGGGACGACGCTGATCGAGGCACCCGCCGAGCGAGCGATGTCGGTCTCGGGTCAGGGCGACCTCGAGTGGATGGTCGCCCTCGGCGTCGAGCCACTCGCCTACGGCACCCGCGGCGAAGGCGAGTGGCCGCTCACCGGCTACCACGAGCCGCTGCCGACGAGCGTGACCTACGTCGACTTCATCGGTGGCGCCGTGCCGATCGAGGCGATCGCCGAGCTCCAGCCCGATCTGCTCACGGGCTTCGGCTTCCTGTTCGACCGCGACAACAACTTCGAGCTGCTCAGCGAGATCGCCCCCGTGGTCGGCTACGACACCGCTGACGACTTCCGCGCCGTCGGCACGCTGATGGCCGATGCGCTCGGGCTCCCGGAGGAGGGCGCAGCGCTCATCGCCGAGCTCGAGGTCGAGCTCCAGGCGGTCCGCGACGCGCTCGGCGACGTCTCGAACGTGTCCCTGTCGTTGGTGAGTGGCGGAGAGGACGGCAGCGTGCGCGTGCTCAGCCCGACGTTCAACGCCGCCAGCTTCTACTACGACGACGTCGGGTTCGCCGTGACGTCGGTGTTCGACGATCTCGGACTCGACACCGACAACGACCAGTCCATCAGCGCCGAACTGGCGTCGGCCATCGCCGTCGACGACGTCCTGGTCTGTCTCACCTTCGACGAGTTCACCGAGGACTTCTGCGCCGGGCTCCCCGACGACGAGCTCATCGGCCTGCCCGACGAGGCGATCGTGGTGACCACCACCTTCTCACAGGTGATCAACGTGCTCGCTCCCGGGGGCCTGCGCGCCTCGTTCGATCTCATCACCGATGAGATCGCCCCGCAGCTCGCCGACCGCTGATCCCGACGGTCACAGCGCCTCAGGGTCAGCCCGCCCGGCACGGCGGGGGCGATCGGCCGACCTCGGGTCGACCAGCAGCGGTCGGTGGCCGTCCACGGTCCGGGCAGAGCGGGCAGGAAACATCCCCCGACACTCGACGCCTGCTCGCGCCGGGCCCGTCACTCGTACAGGCTGCGGAGCACCTCGGCGACGCGGGGCATGGCGAGCGGCCCGGGCCACAGGAGCGCCGTGGCATCGTCGCCATCGATCACGCGAACCCGGCCCGCCCGCACGGCAGGGATGTCCTGGAAGATCGGCGACAGCGCCAGATCGTCGTACGCCTCGGAGCCGAACCCCTGCACGAACACCAGGTACTCGGCGTCGAGGTCGGTCAGGTTCTCCTCCGCCACGTTGACCTGGAACTCGGCCGGATCGCCGTAGCCGACCAGCTCGACCCCGGCGTCGGCGAGCAGGCCGGGGAGGAAGGTGTCGCCGGGGTTGTACACCCACGCACTCCGTTCGGAGAACGTGTTCGCGAAGGTGAAGCTGCGCGGGTTCGCCGCAGCGAGCTCGGCCACGGAGTCGAGCTGCGCCGCGCGTTCGGCGATCAGCGCTTCGGCCTCCGCCTCGAGTCCGTACAGCGAGCCGAGGAGTCGTGCGGTGCCAGCGAAGTCCTCCGGGGGTTCGACGAGATCGGCGAAGTCGGCGGCCGGGTCGAAGGCGGAGTGGTAGTCGAGGCGGATCACGACGTCGGGTCCGATCTCTGCCAGGCGTTCCAGGTTCGGCTCGAGGTTGCCGATCGCCGGTGGGATGTCGCCGTCGAGGGCGTCGACGATCCATGGCGGCAGCTGGGGCCCCTCGGGGTCCTCGGCCATGTTGTCGTAGATGGCGAAGCCGACGGGACGGACGCCGAGCGCCAGGGCGTAGTCGAGGTGGATCAGGCCGTCGGCCACGAACAGGGCCTCGGGCGGCCCATCGAGTGTCACCGAACCGGCAACGTGCTCGACCGTCCGGGGGAATCCCGCCGACGCAGCACCTTCGGAGGACGGCGGAGAGGTGTCCGATGCCGTCGAGCTCGGGGGCGAGGACGCATCGGAGTCCGTGTCGCCACCGCAGGCGGCCAGCACGACGGTCGCACCGGCACCGACCAGGAACCTGCGGCGGGAGAAGTGGTGCCGGATGCGGTCGTGGTAGGCGCGCTCGGCTGGTGTGGTCATGTCGTCTCGTCCTCCGACGTTCGATCGTTCAGAGAACCTAACAGAAGTAGTGCGGTATTCAGCACTACTATCGAGCGGAACGTCCCAGGCCAGGACGTAGTGGTTGGGTGCCAGCGCCCCGTCGGACTGCGTGCGCCGCTCGCGACGCAGCAGTCCGACGGCCTCGAGACGGTCGAGATGCTCGAAGATCACCCGACGGCTCTTGTTCCGCAGCCGGCTGATCTCCTGGATCGCCACCGGCTGGGACGGATCGACCCGCCCGGCCACCGAGGCGAGCACCATCCACGTCCGGAACGCCTGGTCGGTCACCCCGGCGTGATGCAGGATCCACGTCGGCAGCCCGATCGGCCGTGCATCGGGACTCGCCCACGACACCATCGATTCCACGACGTCAGCCTCCCCAGATCTCCGCCCCGGCGCTCGACCTGCCGGAGGTCGCGCCAACGCCAGCGTCTCACGCTCCGCCGGACCCACGTTCGACCGCCTCGACGGAACCGCCGCCGGAGGCTCCGAGCTCATCGTCGACATCGAAGTGCATCACGTGATGCAACACGATCAGTCGTGATGCGGACGACCGTCGATCTCGACCCCGACCTCCACGCCGAGGCGATGGAACGGGCGAAGCGGTCACGGACGACGCTGAGCGCCATCGTCAACGAGGCGCTCGAGAGGTCGCTCCGGCCGATCGATCCCCTGCGGCGTGATCCGATGACGGGTCTCGGCGTCGTCGATCTCGGCAGGTCGATCAGCGGCGACGAGGTGACCGAGCTCCTGGATGAGTGAGGCCGTCCTCCTCGATGCCAACGTGCTCATCGCGCTAGCGGAGAACGGACACGAGCACCACGAAGCGGCAAGGGTGTGGTTCGTCGAGCACGCCGGCTTCGCCACCAGCCCGTCGACCCAGCGATCGCTCGTGTGCTTCCTCGTTCGCGTCGCCTCCGTGGAGCACGCCCTCGGTGCGCTGGAGCTGCTGACCGACCATCCACGCCACGAGTTCTGGCCCGACGCCCTGCCCTACGACGCCGATGTCCTGAGCGGCATCACCGGGCATCGACAGGTCACCGACGCCTACCTCGCCCGGGCTGCGGCGAGCCGTGGATCCTTGGTTGCGACCTTCGATGCCGGGTTGGCGGCGCTTCGACCCGATGTCGTGACGCTCGTCCCGACCTGAGACGGCCGAGTCCGAGCAGGCACCCGCGGCGACCCGGGTTCGTCGCGTCGCCCAGCCTGCGACGCGGGCGCTGAACGCTCCCAACAGCCGCTCGATCTCCTCCCCGCACGCCGGCAGGCCGTCGAACGGCGTGTCGAAGGAGTGGCCACCCGACCGGCCCGCACGGTCTCGAACGCCGGGTCCAGCTCGGCGAGGTGTCGCGCATCATCGGGACAGCCGTCCCTGGCGATGACGAGCACGCCCGCCCCGAGCAGGCCGAGTTCCTCCGTCGACATCCTGGCCAACCGACGGCTCCACGAGCGTCTCCGGCGGGACGACACCTCGTCGAACGCGTCGAGCGCGGCGACGACGCGTCGGACCTCTCCCCGCTGGCCCTCGGCAGTGCGTTCGACGACGTGGATCGGCACAGGGCTCCCACGGGCACCGCGCCGAGATGCAGGCGATGGGCGAGGTTCGACGCCGGCCGCATACCCGAGTAGGACGCTCAGCGACGGATCGCCCGACCCGAACCGGACGGCGAGGACACGACGGCGACGGCGCAGACCAGGAGCGTGGAGCCATGATCGAATCGGTGCAGGGACCGGTGGCGACGGATGTCCGGCACCTCGAGGCCGACCCCGGCAGTCCCGTCGACGCCCTCCGGCACACCGAGCACGACCACCTCCTCTACTGGGCCGGATCGGGCTCGATCGAGGTACGGAGCGCCGAGCTACGACTCGCAGTCCGCCGACCGGTCACGATCTGGGTGCCCGCGGGCGTCCCCCACGAGATCGCTGCCGACACGACGTACGGGATCGCACGCTTCGACCCGTCGACGTGCCCGGACGGCTGGCGCCGACTCGCCCGACCGAGCCTCGACGACACCGCTCTCGCGCTCTTGACTCATCTCACCCGGTTCCCGAGCGGTCAGGCCGCCGCTCCGGTGTTGTCGGCGGTCGTCGAGCACCTCGTCGAAGGGTTCGTGACCGCGGCCCACCCACTCCGCCTCCCGAGCGATCTGCGGGCGCGTGCGGTGGCCGAGGCCATCCTGACGGATCCGTCCGACCTCCGGGACCTGGGGGCGTGGGCGTCATCGGTGCAGACGAGTGAGAGCAACCTCCGGCGCCTGTTCCGCACCCAGACCGGGGCGACCTTCACCCGCTGGCGCTCCACGGCGCGCATGCACGAAGCGATGCGCCTCCTCGAGACCGGACGACCGGTCGGACAGGTCGCCGCCCTCGTCGGCTACCGATCGGCCGAGGCGTTCATCCGCGCCTTCCGCTCCCACACGGGGCTCACGCCGGCCGACTTCGGCCGCCGCTTCGCCCTCGGCGCCGGTCACCCGGACGCACCGCCGGAGGTGACGGCGATGTACGAGGAAGTGACGCCGCGATCAATCGACGAGCGACAGGATCCCCTGATGCAGCTGATCAAGCAGGCTGCGCAAGGAGACATCGTGAAGCTCAACCGACCGGGCGTCCTGATCGGCGCTGCCATGCTGCTCGTCGCCGCCGCCTGCAGCAGCGACGACACCGACTCCGGCGACGGCGCCTCTGCCCCGGCCACCGAGGCGACGGCTGCAACCACTGCATCGACGATGACCGAACCCGACAGCTCCGAAGCGACCGAGGTCGAGGCACAGACCGAGGGGACCGACGGCGCCACCCGAGTCGTGACCGACGACGAGGGGTTCGAGGTCGAGATCCCGTCCGAACCGCAGCGGATCGCCATCTTCGGCGAACGTGTGTGGACCGAGTTCGCCGTCGCCTTCGACCTCCCCATCGTCGGCGCCGCCACGCAAGACGAGTTCGCTCCGTACCTCGTCGAGGCGCTGGGCGACCGCGAGCTCGCTGACTACGGCGCCATCGAGAACTTCGAGGCGCTCGCTGCCTCGGACCCGGACGTGATCGTGATGGACGGCGGGGAGTGGGAGGAGAACTTCTACGCGCTCGCCGAGGAGATCGCCCCGGTCGTCCGATTCAACCTGTTCCCGTTGGACATCTTCGCGGCGATCGAGTCCTTCGGGCGGGTCTTCGACCAGGAACGGGCCGACGAGCTCTCGGCTGATCTGCAGGCGAGCATCGACGCCGTGTCGAGTGACCTGATCGATCCAGGAAGCATCGAGGTGTCCGTGGTTGCTCCCGCAGGAGACGGAATGGTGCGTCTCTACACCGATCGAGCCCGGCTCGGCGTCCAGATGATCGACCTGCTCGGCCTCGAACGACCGGAGAGCCAATCGCTTGCTGCCTCAGAGGCAGCCGGGGGAGGCGTCGGTGAGTACGTCGTCAGCCTGGAAGATCTCGAGCTCGCCGATGGGGACCTGATCATCGTCAAGACGAACACGGGTGGCCCCGACGACGAAGCAGCCGAGCCGCTGCTCACGACCCCGTTGTGGGAGACGCTCGACGCCGTGCAGGAGTCGGACGTCTTCTACGCCGACCGTCGGTACTGGAACTTCGCCGGCCCCATCGCAGCCGAGCTCGTGCTGGACGACATCGTCGAGATCCTCACCGCGTCTGAACTGGTCGGCTGACACCCCCGAGACGGAGCGGCCCACCTCCTCCTCTGCAGATCACGAGGTGGGCTCGAGGTCGACGTGGTGGAGGACCTCCGACGGTGGGCCGTCGGCGATGATGCGGCCGTCGTGGACGTGCAGGACCCGATCGGCCCGAGCAGCGGTCGACCGGCGGTGGGCGATGACCACGACGGTCCGACCGGCGAAGGCCCGCTCGGTGGCCTCGGCCACGGTTGCCTCGGTGTCGGGATCGAGCAGGCTCGTGGCCTCGTCGAGCACGACGACCTGCGGATCGAGCACGGCGACCCGGGCGAGGGCAACCAGCTGGCGCTGCCCGTTCGAGAGCCGACGCCCGCCGGTGCCCGTCGCCGTGCCCAACCCCTCGGGCAACGAGCGCCACCACCTGCCGGTCGTCCGGTCGAGCGCCGCAGCGAGCTCGTCGTCGGTGGCGTCGGCGTCGGCGAGTCGGAGGTTGTCGGCGATCGTGCCGTCGATGCAGAAGCCCTCCTGCAGCACGGTGGCGATCACCCGACGTCGTCGTTCGGGGGCGAGCCCGGCCACGTCGTGCCCGGCGACGGTGACCGTCCCCGCGCCCGGCACGGCGAGACCGGTCATGAGTCGGGCGAGCGTCGACTTCCCGGCACCGGTGTCACCCACGATCGCGGTGGTCGTCCCCGGAGCGAGCCGCAGCGTGACGTCGTCGATCACCGTCTCGTCCCGCCGGTACGCGAACGAGACGCCGTCGAAGCGCACCTCCCCCGGGCTCGCGCCCGGGGTCGCGGAGTCGGCACCTGCCGATGCCCGACCAGACCGATCGTCACCGAGCTCGGCGATGGTGGCGACGCGGTCGAGCGCGGCCTGCGCTGATCGGATCGGGTCGAGGTAGGACACGATGTCGGCGACGGGATCGAACACCCGGGTCGTACCGATGACCGCCGCTGCCACGACACCGGTACTGATGCGCCCGTCAGTGGCCAGCGCCGCCGCGGCGACGACCACGACGCCGGTCATGACCGAGTAGATCATCGTGGTCGCCCCGAAGAACCGGACCCGCATGCGCATCCCGTCGAGGTTCGCCTCGCGTGATCTCGTGTTGACGGCACCGAAGGAGGCGAGGCGGTGCCGGCCCCGACCGAAGGTGCGGATCGTGTCGGCCCCCTCGAGGGTCTCGGCGAGCTCGCCGATCATCTCGCCGTTGACGCGCCGGGCGCGGGGATAGACGTCGCCGCTGCGCCGGAGCAACCATCGACCGGCGGCCAGCATCGGCGGGACCACGACCAGCGCGAGGAGCGCGATGGGCGGCGAGACGATCAGGAGGCCGGCGAACGCGGCAACGGCCGACACCGAGGCCTGGGCGAGGAAGGGCAGCCCGTTCGTGGCGACCATCTCGAGGCGCTCCACGTCGCCGGTCACCCGGGCGACGAGATCACCGCGCCGGATGCGCTCGAAGTCACCGAGGGGCAGCGCACCGAGGCGATGGGTCGCCTGGACCCGCAGGTCGTGGAGCACGTTCTGACCGATGACGCTGACCGCCCAGCGCTGCAGCGCGTTGGCCAGGGCGCCGACCAGCGACACGCCCCCGAACCACACCATCGTGGCGACGAGGTCGTCACGACGGCCGTCGTCGGCCGCGTCGACCGCCGACTCGACGAGCGCCGGGATGGCGCCGGCTGCCACCGCGGCAGCCAGCGTGATGACGGCGCTCACCGCGAGCAGCCGCCGCTGGCCCCGCAACGAGGCGAGCACGAGCCGCCGCCCGGCTCCGGGCCGCGCTGCGATCCGCTCCATGCCGGTCACGCTCGCCCCGCGACCCGGAGCGGGAGCCGCCACTCGACGTCGACGAGATCGTCGACGTCGGGATGGTTCGTCACGACCACCACGATCCGGCCGGTGACACCTCGGCTGATCGCCCCGAGGATGCGCCGCTCCCGCTCCGGGTCGACCGCGCTCGTGGCACCGTCGAGCAGCAGCACCTCCGGCGCCGCGACGAGCGCTCGAGCGAGACCGAGGCGTTGGCGCTGCCCGCCCGACAGGGTGATGCCACGCTCCCCCACCACCTGGTCGAGGCCATCGGGGAGGCGGTCCACGAACTCGAGCGCGTCCGCCGTGGCGAGCGCCTCCCGGAGGTCGTCCTCAGCGGCATCGGGCGCGCCGAAACGGAGGTTGTCGGCGACGGATCCGGTGAACAGGAACGGCTCGGGCCCCACCCGCATCACCGTCCGGCGTCGGGCGGCGACCGGCCAGTCATCGGCATCGAGGCCGCCGAGCAGGATCCGACCGCCGCTGATCGGCGCGTCGCCGGCGAGCGCGACGAGCAGCGTGGTCTTGCCCGAGCCCACCTCACCGCTCAGCCGTACCACCGAGTCGGGCACGGCGCGAACGGACACCCCGTCGATGACCGGATGCCCGTCGCGTTCGACGCGGAGTCCGTCGACCTCGATGTCGACCGGCCGTCTCACACCGGCCTCGTCGTCGCCGACCGCATCGTCGGCAGGAGCCGCACGCGGACCTGTCAGCTCGACCACACGGATGGCCGAGGCGAGCGCCATCTTGACCGTGACGACGCGCTCACCGAGGCGCCCGACGGGGCCCATGAGGAACAGCGACAGCCCGACGGCGGTCACGAGCTCGCCGATCCGCAGCTCGCCGTCGATGACGCGGAGGCCACCGACACCGATCACCACGGTCGGAGCAACGAGCGAGACCCCCTCGACCAGCGGCGAGAACAGCAGCCACAGCCGGGCTCGGCGGACCGACGCAGCACGGAGGACCTCGGACCGGTCGGCGCAGCGTCGGGCCATCTCGTCGCCGATCCCGAGCCCGGCGCTCACCCGGAACCCCTCGACCAGCTCCTCGGCGGCCGTCGTGGTCGAATCGAACGCGGCGCGCACCTCGGCGCTGCGCCGCTCCCACGCCGCCGAGTACCGCCACATCGCCCAGGCCAGGATCGGCATCAGCACGGCGACGGCCAGCGCCGACGGCCAGTCGATGAGCACGAGCACGACCAGCACGATCGGGACCGTCACCGCGTGGGCCACCGTGTGGCTGATCGAGTCGAGGAAGTCCCCCAGCTCCTCGACGTCGCCGGTCGCCCGACCGAGCAGCTCACCGGGCGCCAACCCGGTCGCGGCGTCCGGGTCGTCGGCGA
Organism: Actinomycetota bacterium; assembly: GCA_039197885.1. Lineage (GTDB taxonomy): Bacteria > Actinomycetota > Acidimicrobiia > Acidimicrobiales > Poriferisodalaceae > JBCBSZ01. The sequence continues at coordinate 21,478 of JBCCTY010000015.1, forward strand.
GGGAGACGGCCAGCAGCTCGTTGCGCAACGTCTCCTTGCCCCGCTCGTCGGCCACGCATGCCGAACGGTGCCGGACACCGGTCCCGATCGCCTCGAGCACGCCAGCGGCGACGATGACCGCCACGCCCCACCAGACGACCGAGAGGTCCTCGGCGATGATCCCGTCGTCGATCACGATCCCGATCACGACGGGCACCACCACGCCGGCTGCCTGCCACAGCAGCCCGCCGAGCACTCCGACGGCGAGCGTCCGTCGGTGATCGCTCAGCATCCGGCGAAGGACCGCCCACCCCCGCCGACGGAGGTCGTCGATCGCGGGACCCGAGGCTCCCACCGACCCCACCGTCATGTCGTCGAGTCTGTCAGGGCGCCACCGAGACCCCGGTGCGGTCGCGATGCCGCACGATCGTCACGCCGTCCCCGATCGTCAGGAGCACGACGTCGAGGTCGTCACGCCGCGCGAGATCGGCGCTCAGCTCTCGGATGGCGACGGTGTCGTCGTCGACGACCCTCGGATCGGCGACGTCACCACCCCACAGGGTGTTGTCGATGGCGATGAACCCTCCGGGGGACAGCCGAGGGAGCAGCTCGTCGACGTAGGTGGCGTAGCCGGTCTTGTCGGCGTCGATGAAGGCGAGGTCGATCGCGGGCTCGTCGGGAAGTGCTCGCAGGCCCTCGATGGCCGGACCGATGACGACCTCGATCTTGTCGGACACCCCGGCCCGCTCCCAGCCCCGGCGACCGATGTCGACGTAGGTCGACTCGATGTCGAAGCAGGTGAGCGTGCCGTCGTCGGGGAGGCCCCGCGCCATCCACATCGCCGAGGTGCCGATGAACGTGCCGACCTCGACGATGGTCCGGGCGCCGCTCAGCTCGACCAGCAGCTTCAGGAAACGGCCCTGGTCCTCCTCGATCGTCATGTCGGTGTGGCCGAGCTCCTCCATCGCCGAGGCGATGATCGCCCGCTGCACCGGGTCGGGCGGCTGGCTCATCGAGGCCTCGACATGATCGAGCCAGGTGGCCGGCAGACCGATCGTCTTGCCGGCACCGGCGGGCCGGATGCCGTGTATCCCGGCCGCGACCTGGCCGGCGATCCACCCCTCGGCGGCTGCCTCGTCGCCGAGGGCGGTGAGCGGGAACGGGACGCCGCCGGCGTACTCGAGGGTTCGGGTGCGCACGTCGTCGGGCCCGACCACGACGAGCCCGAGGCAGGCCCGGGCCAGCAGATCGTGGTGGGTGCGACGCGCAGCACGCATCGAGTCGCCCATCTCGTCGACCGAACCTCCCGACAGGATCACGGCGAAGGGGCGCTCGACCGACTGCTCGGCCAGCGCCTGGCTCAGCTCGTCGCCGACGACCCGGAGCACGGGGGTCGGATCGGTGGACGTGGTCGCGGTCATGTCGAGGTGTCCTCCGTCGGGAGCGCTGCCGTCACTGCACGCCGCACGGCGATCGCCACCGACGCGAGCACCATCGCGACGAGCAACCAGCCGGTGAGGTCACCGGTGCCGGGCGTGTCGGTCCGGGAGAGGAGGGAGGTGATGCCGATGGCGGCCATCGCCCCGGCGGCCAGGAACCAGTCGTCGACGATCAGCGCCCAGAGCTCCTGCACGGCCGTGCGGAGCCCGGCAGCGATGCGGTCCATCAGGCCACCTCCTTCTCGTCGTGGTGCGACCGGGCGCCGAGGGCCTCCCGGTACGGGCGAGCCGCCCACAGCTCGATCACCTTCATCGCCCCCGCCCACACGACGAACAGGTAGAGCAGCGCCCACGTCCCACCCCACCAATCGACGCCGAACCCGGCCGCCACCCAGTAGGTGCCGAAGGTGGTGAGCATCACCGACACGAAGCCCTTCATCGTGTTCTCGGGGACGTTGGCGAGGGGTGCCCTGGCGATCCACCCGGCTCCCCCGACGACGACGAAGGCCAGGATCGCGCCGGAGATCGCGACCGGGTAGCTGGCATCACCCGAGGAGCCCAGCGTGATGACGAGGAAGGTGATCTCGAGTCCCTCGAGCAGCATCGTCTTCGTGGCGATGGAGAACCCGGCCCAGTCGAAGGCCCGCACCTCTCGCTCGTTGCCGAGGGCGTCGAGCGTCTTGCGGTAGCGGACGTGCTCGTCGCTGAGCGCGACCACCCCGATCGAGCGCAGGATGGCCTTGCGCATCCACCGCACGCCGAACAGCACGAGGAGCGTGCCGATCACGACCTCGAAGACCTGCTCGTCGATCCGATCGACCAGGGTCGCACCGAACAGCGCGACCAGCGTGCCGATGATCGCCAGGGCGACGCCGACGCCGATCAGCGGCGCCTTCCAACCCCGGGTGAGACCCACGGCGACCACGACGGTCCACGCCTCGACGCACTCGACCACCGAGGCCACGAACACGGGGATGATGGCGACGAGGAACTCCAGCACGGGGCCGACCGTAGGAGGCCTTGCACCGGTGTAGCAACGAGTAACGTCTGCTACGTGCAAGTGAGCGCTGGCGTCGACGGCCTCCACACCCGGATCGAGCGGACCCTGGGATCGTTGGGCCCGGCCGGACGACGGGTGACCACGGCGATCCTGGCCGACGTCGACCGGCTCGGGTTCCTGACCGCGGCGCAGATCGGCCGGCTGGCCGGTACCACCGATGCGACGGTGGTCCGCACGGTGCAACGCCTCGGCTACGACGGGCTCGCCGACCTGAAGCGGTCGCTCCTGGCCGAGCTCACTGCCGGCGACGTGGCGAGCCGGTACGCGACGGCCGCCGAGGACGTCACCGGACCGTCGGCGCTCGACCGTCACCTCGGCGATGCGACCGACGCGCTGGCCGGGTTGACCCGGCCCGAGATCCGCTCGGCGCTGGTCGAGGCGGCCGCGGTCCTCGACGCCGCCGACCGGATCGTGGTGGCCGCTGCCGGTCCCACGGCGGCGATCGCCGAGTACGCCGTCGCCCAGTGGCGGCGGCTCGGGGTCGACGCCGCCGCCGCCACGGGCCCCGCCGGGCCCGGCCCCGACGATCTCGCCCACCTCGACGAGCGGACCACGGTCGTCCTGCTCGCCTCGGGCCGGCCCCGCGGCTGGGCCCGCACGCTCATCGGGACCATCGCCGAGCTCGACCTCGCCGCCGTCGTCCTGACCGACTCGCTCCCGGCGCCGAGCCCCCGCTCGATCGTGGTGCGCAGCGGTCGAGGCCCGCTCGACCGACCGGCCACCCACGTCGCCACCGTGGCGGCCGTCGAGGCGATGACGGCGGCCCTCGCCGAGCTCGACCCGGAACGCACCGAGCGCGCCCTGACCCGCCTCACCGCCGCACGTCAGCGCCTCGGAACCGGCTGAGCCCTGCGACTCCGAGGTCAGCCGACGATGTCGGTGCGCAGCTCGGTGGTCTCCAGGTACTCGCGGTAGGTCTCGATCAGGTCGACGTAGGCCTCGTAGTGCTGCCCGAAGACGGAGTCGTCGAGCACCAGCACCTGGCCCGACTGCACGACCTCGAGGTTCTCGTAGACCGGCGAGTCGAGGAGCTGGTTGACCGGATCCGCGAGCACCACGAGGAGGTCGGACTCCAGCCGCTCGACCTCTTCCTCGCTGATGCTCAGGATCCGGTCGTCGGTGGCGTCGGCATCGTCCATCACCTCGACCCAGTTCGCATCGAGACGAGTCCAGATGTCCTGGACCAGGAAGAAGTCGGTTCCGAACACGTCCTGGCCGCCGTCGTAGGCGAGCACCGCGGCGAGCTCGAGCTCGTCCCGGACCGGGGCGAACGCCTCCTCCAGCCGGGCCAGCGCACCCTCGAACTCGGCCTGCAGGTCGTCGACCGACTCGTTCGCCGACGGTCCGAGGAGCTCGGCGTAGTGGTCCATCATGTCCTCGATGGCCTGGAAGTGGTTGATGGCGACGACCGGAGCGATCCCTTCGAGCCGTTGGAGCGTGTCGCCCTCCAGTCCGCCGACGAACCCGGTGTCGACGGCACCCCAGATGATCAGGTCGGGATCGAGGGCAGCGATCTGCTCGACGTTCGGTTCGAACTGCGCACCGGTTCGCTCGATCGAGCTCAGCTCATCGGCGTAGTACCGGGTGACGGCCACGTTGTCGTCGGTCTCGTCCGGCACGCCGACGAGCGGCCCACCGAGCGACAGCACCTGCGGGATGATGTTGAACGAGTCACCGGAGACGATGCGCTGCGGTGCGACCGGGACCTCCACCTCACGCCCGAGCGAATCCACGAAGATCTTCGTGTCGGAGGTCTCCGACGGCCGGGCCGTCGACGCCGCCGAGGAGTCGACGGTCGGTTCGGCCGCGGTGGTCGGCTCTGCCGTCGTGGTGGCGTCACCGGCACCGTCGTCGTCGCCGTCACCCCCGCAGGCTGCGAGCACGAAGGCCGCGGCGACGAGCATCGCCCCGGCCGCTCCCCTGATCATGTCCACGTCCTCCCGTGAGGTCTGGTTGACGAGTGGTGCCAGGGGATCATGTCGACCAGGGGTGCGGTCGTCCGGCCAACTTCGGACGTCGAGCGGCCAACCCAGGGTGGAAGGCGACGCCGGCGGACCCGACCGGACGTCCTCGGGTCGCCGGCCCCACATCGTGCGGAACCCCGACCGGAACGAGCGCACCGACGCGTACCCGGTCCGGTTCGCCACGACGGCGACCGGCACACCGTCGGCCAGGAGACGGGCGGCGTGGGTCATCCGGACCGTGTGCTGCCACCGCCGGAACGACAATCCGGTCTCCCCGCTGAACAGGCGGCGCAGCGTGCGCTCGCTGGTACCGACCAGCTCCGACCACCGGAGGAGATCGCGGTCGAGGCCCGGTTCGGCCATGACGGCGGCGGCGACCTCCCGCGCCCGGGGATCGCTGGGCAGCCGGAGGGGCGGTTCGACGGCGACGAACCAGTCGAGGAGCCGGTCCACGACTCGCTGCGCTGCGTCTCGGACGACGCTGGTGCGTTCTGGTGCTCCGATCGCGAGGAGCTCGTCCCCCACGCCGTCGAGCAGTGGTCGCTCGACACGGCTCCAGCCCAGCGGACAGGTGGCGGGATCGAACCAGATCTCACGGAGCTCGTCGTCGGACGAGATGTCGACCGCGATCCCGGCCGGCGCCCACAGTCCGAAGGGCGCCCGCACACCGACCTGATCGGCACCGACCCGGGCGACGAGTCCGGACCCGGCGGCCCAGACCAGTCGATGGGCGGGATCGACCGGCTGCGCGGGCGCCGAGTGGGGCCGACCGAGTCGGGTGATCACGACCCCCGGGGCCGTCCGGATCGGCGTCAGGTCGTCGGCGACGGGTTCGGTGTCCATCGCCCGACGGTATGGGACGGACCCAGTAGCGGGGTCGCCGACGTGGCCGTCGGGGTCGTTCGGCGCCGACGAGCTCGATCAGCCGCGGATCAGGCGGCCCGGGCGCTCGCCGGTGTCGACCCCGTCGCGCCGGGTGACCCGCCCCGCGACGATCGTGGCGTCGTAGCCCCGAGCCCCCTGGAGCAACCGGACACCACCGGCGGGCAGATCGTGCACGGCGGTCGGCGTCTCGAGCCGCAGCGCGGTGTGATCGATGACGTTGAGATCGGCCCGCCTGCCCTCGGCGATCACGCCGCGATCGGTGAAGCCGTAGAGCTCGGCCGGCTGGGAGGTGAGCCGGCGCACGACGTCCTCGACGTCGAGCCGGGGCCCTCGGGACCGGTCGCGGGCCCAGTGGGTCAGCGCGTAGGTCGGGATCGACGCGTCGCAGATCGTCCCGCAGTGGGCGCCGCCGTCGTCGAGGCCGAGGATCGCGTCGGGGTCGAGGAGCTGCTCGTGGAGGGCGGCGTGGTCGCCGTCGCTGTAGTTGAACACCGCCCGCAGCAGCATCGAGCGCCCCTCGTCGGCGAGCAGCGCGTCGTAGGCCGCCTCGAGCACCGGCACACCCCGCTCGGCCGCGACCCGGTCGAGGCGGCGCTCGGGGCCCGGCTCGTAGTCGGGCGGATCGCCGAGCACGAAGGCCTCACCGATGGTCTCGACGATGAACTGGTGGAAGAGCGCCTCGAGACCTGGCGGTGGCACGTCGGACTCGCCGAGGACCCGCGCTCGGACGTCGGGCCGGGCCAACTCGGCAGCGCGCTCCTCGAGCGGGAGGTCGGCGATCGCCCGGTAGGACGGCCGATGGGCGAACGGGTGGCGGACGTCCCAGCCGAACAGCACGCCGAAGGGTCGGCCGGCGACGAGCGGCACGACCGCTCGGCCGTGGCGGCGATGCTCGGCGGCGCGGTCCATCTCGGCCCGCCAGCGGGTCCGGTCGTCATCGTGCTGCAGCACGATGAAGGTCGTGGTGAGCTCGGTCAGCTCGGCGAGGCGACCCATCCAGTCGAGCTCGGTCGCGACGATGCCGGGATCGTCGTGGCGCGAGATCCCTGCACCGGCGACCTCGAAGATCCGGGCGCCGCCGTCGGCGACGGCCCGCCCGACGGCGAACAGCTCGTCGTCGGCGGCGAAGGTCCCGGGAACCGGGACGCCCTCCCTCGAGAGGTGGCCGAGCGTCCGCGACGTCGTGAAGCCCAGCGCGCCGGCTTCGATGGCCTCACGGGCGAGGCGGGCCATCTGGTCGATGTCGTCGGCGTCGGCGGGCTCGTTCGCCGCGCCCCGCTCGCCCATCACGTAGCCCCGGAGCGCGCCGTGGGGGAGCTGAGTGGCGACGTCGATGGCCCAGCGACGCTCGTCGAGCACGTCGAGGTAGTCGGGAAACGACTCCCATCCCCACGAGATGCCCTCGGCCAGCGCGGCGCCGGGGATGTCCTCGACGCCCTCCATGAGCTGGATCAACCAGTCCTCGCGGCCGGGGCGAACGGGGGCGAAGCCCACACCGCAGTTGCCCATCACCACCGTCGTCACGCCGTGCGGCGTGGAGGGTTCGAGCACCTCGTCCCACGTCACCTGGCCGTCGTAGTGGGTGTGGATGTCGACGAAGCCGGGCGTGACGAGCCGCCCGGTCGCATCGATCACCTCCCCCGCCTCGACCTCGGGCAGCTCACCGACCGCCGAGACGACCCCATCGCGTACTCCGACGTCGGCCCGACGTCCGGCGGCGCCGGTTCCGTCGACGACCGTTCCCCCACGGACCACCAGATCGAACACGAGACCTCCCCCGACGTCTCCCCCGAGTATCGGACGACGCTCCGGAGGCCGCCAACCCGTCCGGCTGCGAGACTGCCGCCATGGAGACGCTCCGCACCCCAGATGACCGTTTCGCCGCCGTCCCGGACTTCCCGTACGAGCCCCGGTACGCCGACGTGCCCGACGGTGACGGCGGGACCGTCCGCATGGCCTGGGTGGAGGCGGGGCCGCCCGACGGCCCGCCCGTACTGCTGCTCCACGGCGAGCCGTCGTGGGGGTTCCTCTACCGCAAGATGATGCCCGTCCTCGCCGATGCCGGTCTGCGCAGCGTCGTCCCCGACCTCGTCGGCTTCGGTCGGTCCGACAAGCCCGTCGACCGAGCCGATGTGACCTACGCCCGTCAGGTCGCCTGGACCACCGCACTCGTCGTGGACCACCTCGACCTGCGTGGTGCGACGTTCTTCGGCCAGGACTGGGGCGGGTTGATCGGCCTCCGCGTCGTCCTCGACCATCCCGAGCGGTTCGACCGCATCGTGGTCTCCAACACCGGACTGCCCACCGGTCATGGTGAGGCGCCGAAGGCGTTCCTCGACTGGCGCCGGTTCTCACAGGAGAGCCCCGAGTTCCCGATCGGCGGGATCGTCCAGGGCGGCTCGGCCACGGAGCTCCCGCCCGCTGCCGTCGCCGCCTACGACGCTCCGTTCCCGGACGAGTCGTTCAAGGAGACGGCGCGGATCATGCCGAGCCTCGTGCCGATCGACCCGGCCGACCCCGGCGGCGTGGCGAACCAGGCGGCGTGGGAGGTGCTCCGCCAGTGGGACAAGCCGCTCCTCACCGCCTTCGGCGACGCCGATCCCGTGACCGGTGGTGGGCATGCGGTGTTCGAGGAGCGGGTGCCGGGTGCTCAGGGGCAACCGCACACCATCGTCGCCGGCGGCGGGCACTTCATCCAGGAGGACCGAGGTCCGGAGCTCGCGTCGATCGTCGCCGAGTTCGTCGCCTCGACCGGCTGACATCGAGGACCGGAGGTCCACCGACGTCGGCGTGGACTGCGTCGAACACCCGACGGGTGGGTGACCGGACGCTGGACGACGATCGGACGCCGACGTACCGTCGTCCCCATGGAGTCGACGCGACGCGTGAGCGTTCTCGGCGAGCGGAAGTCCCCGCTCTACGGGGAGGACCTCACCCGCGGCGACCTCGCCCCTCGGAGCTGAACGAGCCCGTCCCCGCGCCAGCGGGTCTGCATCGTTCACCCACCCTCCGAGAGGCATCCACGTGTTCCCCATCGAACTTCCCCTCCGCGCCCGTCCGACGACCGCACCGCACCGGCCGTGAGCGAGCAGATCGCGCTCATCGCCGGGACCTGGGGTGTCCTCATGGCCGTCGCCCCGCTGCTCCAGATCCGTGCGATCGTGCAGCGAGGTGACTCCGAGGGCGTCTCGGCCGG
>JBCCTY010000016.1:0-29805 GCA_039197885.1 Actinomycetota bacterium
CCGACCCCCAACCAGAGGAGATCACGAGATGACCCTGACCACCCGTTCGCTCGCGCCCGTCGTCGCCGTCGCGCTCCTGCTCGCCGCCTGCGGCGACAGCGACGACGCGTCGAGCTCCTCGGCGTCGGCATCCGCCTCGGCATCGGCATCGGCCTCGGCGTCGGCGTCGGCCTCCGAGCCGGCGTCGGAGACGACCGCCGCGCCGGAGACGACGGTGGCGCCCGAGACCACGGTCGCCGCCGAGACCGAGGGGGACGACGGTGGCGCCGAACAGGTGGCGGTGACCTACCCGCTGACCATCGAGCACAAGTTCGGAACGGCGACCATCGACGCCGAACCCGAGCGCGTCGTCTCGGTCGGCTACAACGAGCACGACTTCCTGCTCGCGCTCGGCGTGGTGCCGGTGGGGCTGCGGGACTGGTACGGCGAGCAGCCCAACTCGGTGTGGCCCTGGGCTCAGGACGAGCTCGGAGCGGCGGCGCCCGAGGTGGTGGCCACGACCGAAGGCATCAACTACGAGGCCATCGCCGCCACCGATCCCGACGTCATCGTCGGGATCTGGTCGGGCATGACCGAGGAGGAGTACGAGCTGCTCAGCGCCATCGCGCCGACCGTCGCCCAGCCCGACGCCTACGCCGACTACGGCACGCCGTGGCAGGAGCAGACCGAGATCCTCGGGCAGGTCACCAACCGCACCGAGGAGGCCGAGGCTGCGGTCGAGCGCATCGACGATCGGATCGCCGAGGTCAGGGCGGCACATCCGGAGTGGGAGGGCCTCACCGCGACCGTCGCCTTCTCCTTCGGAGGCGAGCCAGGGGCCTACAACACGTCTGACCCCCGGAGCCGCTTCCTCGCGGACCTCGGCTTCACGATCCCGGAGCGCTACGACGTCGACGACGACGCGAGCGGGTTCTACGAGGTCAGCCCCGAGAACCTGTCCGAGCTCGACACCGACCTCGTCGTCTGGGTCGCCGGCACCGAGGAGGACTACGCCGACATCATCGCCACCCTCCCGACCCGCCAGACGCTCCGGGCGACGCAGGAGGGTCGCGAGATCTTCGCGAGCACCGAGATCACCGGTGCCTTCTCACACTCGAGCCCGCTGAGCCTCGAGTTCGTGCTCGACGAGCTCGTCTCCGAGATCGAGCTCGCGGTCGACGGCGATCCCTCGACGCCGGTGCCCTCCGCCGTCGAGTTCGCCGACGCAGCGGGCTGAGGCACCGGCCCACCGCTGCCGAGCCAGCGCCTCGAGCCGAGGCGCGGTCGTGCGTCGGCTCGGCGGTTCCGGGCACCGGGCCGGATCCCCTGGGGTGGGGTCCGGCCCGGATGCTCGACCCGTCGCCGGATCGACGCTCGGGCGGGGCCGACGGCCGCCGCCGGTCGTCACTCGACGACGTCGGCCAGCTCCCGTCCGAGCAGCAGGCGCTCGATGTCGTCGAGGACGGTGGAGAGCCGGTTGAGGCTCGTGTACCCCCACGCCACCTGGTCGACCTCGAAGACCTGATCCGCTGCACCAGCCGCGGTCGTGCCGAGGATCGTCGCCGTCTGCTCGCCGATGCCGCTCTCGCCGGTCTCGGTGCCGACGAAGATGAGGTCGGCGCCCACATCGGGGAGTCGCTCGAGCGACACCTGGAGGAAGTACTCCTCGCCGACCGCGTCGAGCATGGCGGCCTCGGGCTCGATGCCGAGGTCGCGGAACACCACCGGGCCCGGGAACCAGTCGCCCAGGCCGGCGACGGAGTAGATGTAGTTCTCCTCGCCGACGTAGTGGTCCATGTAGGTGTAGGTGAGGTCCTCGAGCTGATCGCCGAGGCTGGTCCGGATCTCCTCGATGCGGTCCTCGTAGGCCCGCAGCGACCGGTCGAACTCCTCGGTTCGCCCGATGATGTCGGCCACGAGGCGCTCGCCCTCGATCGCCTCCGGCCAGGCGTCGGTGTCGATCACGACGGTCGGGGCGATCTGCATCAACCGGTCGTTCATCTCGTCATCGCCCGGGATGGAGAAGATGAGGTCGGGATCGGCTGCCGCGATGGCCTCGTAGTTCGGCGGGGTGGCGCCCAGGTACTCGATGGCGTCGAGGTCGACCTCGGTCTCGCCGAGGGTCGCCGCCATCTGCTCGCGCCACGTGTCCGGAGATCCGCCGCTGACACCGACCGGCTGCCCGCCCAGCGAGGCCAGCATCACCCCGGTCCGCGGCCAGTTGATCGCGACGATGCGCTGCGGGTCGACCGGCAGCTCGACCTCGCGCCCCGTGGTGTCGGTGATGATCCGGGTCGGGATCTCCTGGGACTCGTCGGGGGTGGCCGCAGCCGTCGTCGGCGGCGCGGTCGTGGTCGTCTCCGATCCGACGGTGGTCGCCGGTGCGGCATCCGCCGACGATGATGTCGTTGCGTCGGTGTCCTCGGCGTCGCTGTCGCCACAGGCGGCGAGCACGAGCAGGGCCGCGGCGAGGAGCAGCGGACCACGGACGGCGGATCGGAACATGAGGCCTCCCTCGTCGAGCGCTCGCAGCAGGTGCTGCGCAGTCGGAGCCTCGTGGAGGTCGTCGATCCCGATCGGCCAACATCCGTGCCGGTTCGGCCAGAGCCGGTCCTGCCGGTCCGCGGCGGCCCGGTGGGCGGCGTACTCGCTCGGCGACGAGCCGGTCTCGGCCCGGAAGGCCCGGGCGAAGGAGGGCGTGGACCGGTACCCGCATCGTCGGGCGGTGTCATCGACCGAGCGGCCCTCGTCGAGGAACCCCATCGCCGCCTGCATCCTCACCCGTGCTCGCCACTGGACGAAGGACAGGCCGGTGTCGCGGCGGAAGGCCCGACGCAGCGTGCGTTCGCTCGTGGCGACCTCGGCGGCCCAGCCGGACAGTTCCCAGGGATTGGCGGGATCGGCGAGGAGCGCTTCGGCGACCTCCCGGGCGCGCGGGTCGCTCGGCAACGTGACCACGGCCGCCGTCGAGTCGAAGGCGACGGCGAGTTGCTCGACGGCCGCAGCGCTGAGGTGTGGCGCGGCAGGGTCGCTCGGCTGACGACCGAGGTGGGTGAGGATCGAGAGCGTGACCTCGTCGAGGGCGAGGGTCGTCACCCGCTGCCAGCCGTTCGGGCAGCGTTCGACCGCGAACCTCGCCGTCCACGACCCGGCGGTTGCCGTCGCCTCGAACCGGACGCCGGCGGGGAGCCAGACCGCCGACGTCGACCGCGCCAGCAGGGTGCGTCGTCCCACCCGCACCTGGACGGTCCCGGTTCCGCACCACACCAGCCGGTGGTGGCGGAGATCGACCCGTCCCGCCCTCGGGTCGTCCTCCGGTGCGGCCAACACGTCGACGAGCGCCGGGCGGGGTCCGAGGTGGTCTGGTCGCTCCTCCAGCTCCATGATGTTCAGCGTCCCATACACCCGCCGTTCGGTCGAAGCAGCGCGGGAGCTGCCGCCGCCGTCGCGCCCCCACGCCGGCGCCGCCGACCTCGCGTCGCTCAGCTCGCCTCGATGGTGGCGATGAGGTCGTCGAAGCGCTCGATGGCCGAGCCGGCATCGGCGACGTCGCCCCGGTCGAAGAGGAGGGCCTCCAGGTCGTCGAGCACGATCCACGCACCGAGCGCGGTGTTGGTGGCCCATGCCCCGCCGACGTCGCCGGTGATCTTGTCGTCGGTCAGGATCAGCCCGTCGTCGAAGGCCGAGACGAAGAAGTCGCCCATGTCGGCGAGGACGCCGACGACGACCGGGACGTCGGTCTCTCCGGGGACGAGCTCGGCTGCGATGGGGATGAAGCCGAAGTTGTCGGCGGTCGACTGCGCCTCGGAGCGGACGAAGCCGAGGTCGGCGACGATCGAGCCCGAGATGGTCGTCGGTCCGTAGGCGAAGTAGTCGCCCCCGAAGTTCTGGATGATGGAGATCTCCTGACCGGCCAGACCGGCGGCCTCGACCTCGGCGGCGAGCTCGGCCACTCGCTGCTCGACCGCGGCGATCGCCGCCTCGCCCTCGGCCTCCTTGTCGACGACCTGGGCGATGAGACGGGTCTGGTCCTGCCAGGTCGCCGTGAAGTCGGGGAGGACCACCGGAGCGATGCCGGTGTACTCGTCGTGGAGCTCGATCAGGTTCGGGTGGCCGATGCCGAGGATCAGCTCGGGCTGTGTGGCGGCGACGGCCTCCACCGACCCGGCCTCGACCAGCGTGGAGTTGGCGTCGAGCACGGGCTGGAGGAGGGTGTCCTGGAAGAAGGCTGCCGTGGTCGCCGGTTCGACGCCGAGGGTCAGCAGCAGCACGCCCATGAACTCGTCGAGGGCGTAGATGTCCTGATCGCCGACGGGCACCTCCTTCTCGCCGATGACATCGACGACGGAGATGGTCCCTGCGGACTCGGCGGCGGTCGTCGGCGGCGCCTCGGTCGCCTCGGTCTCCTCGGTCGGTGCGGACGCCGAGGCTGACGACGACGCCGACGCTGATGACGATGCGGACGCGGACGCAGATGCCGACTCCGACGATGCATCGTCGGCGTCGCTGTCGCCGCAGGCCGCGGCGAACAGGGCGAGCGCGAGCAGCGCTGCCAGGGCACGGGTGGTCACGGTGTTCTCCTGATGTGGGTGGTGGGTGTGCTGGCGCGGGGGCAGCGCCGGGTGCGTCGCGGCGCTGATCTCAGCCAGCGGGCGACGGGCTCGAGGGAACGAGGCGCCATCCCACCGCGCGGCTGCGCTCGTTCCAGAAGTCGACGTAGCGGCCGCCGGCGCCGAGCAGCTCGTCATGGCTCCCGAGCTCGGCGATGCGGCCGTCCTCGAGCACGGCGATCTGATCGGCGCCGACGACGGTCTGTAGCCGGTGGGCGATGACCAGGATCGTGCGCCGACCGCGGAGGGTGTCGAGGGCGTTCTGGATCGCGACCTCGTTGAGGGGGTCGATGGCGGCCGTGGCCTCGTCGAGGAGCAGGACGGGAGCGTCCTTGAGCAGGGCCCGGGCGATGGAGACGCGCTGGCGCTCGCCGCCCGAGAGCCGGTCGCCTCGTTCGCCGACGTCGGACTCCCACCCGTCCGGGAGCCGGCGGAGCACCTCGTCGAGCCGGGCCAGCTCTGCGACGCGCTCGAGGTCGGCGTCGGTGGCGTCGGGCCGAGCGAGCCGGAGGTTCTCGGCGATCGTGCCGGCGAACAGATAGGTCTCCTGGAAGACGATCGACACGTTCGCCATCAGGTCTTCGCCGGTCATCGATCGGACGTCGACGCCGCCGATCTCGACCGTTCCCTCGTCGGTGTCCCAGAACCGGGCGACCAGCCGGGCGATCGTGGTCTTGCCCGACCCGGACGGACCGACGACGGCGGTCATGGTGCCGTGGGGGATCGACAGCGACAGGTCCTCGATGACGGGCCGCTCGTCGTAGCCGAAGCTCACCCCGGTCAGGGCGATCGAGGCGTCGGCCGGCGTGGCCGAGGTGTCGGGCTCGGGCAGGACGGGCGTCGCGAGCAGCTCGTCGGCCCGGTTGAGGGCGTTGTTGGCGATCTTGAGCCCACCCCCGATGTCGGCTGCGGCGACCATCGGCTCGACGAAGCGAACGGCCAGCGCCAGCAGGGCGATGAGCTCGGCGCCATCGGTCGACTCGCCGGTGGCCAGCGCCACCCCGACCACGAGGATCATCGTGAAGGCCACCTGCACCACGGCGATGAAGCCGATCAGGCCCGGGACGGCGGTCGTGAGGAGGCGGCGGGAAGCGTTCCGGTGCTGCACGAGCGCGTCGTCGAGGAGTGCGTGCCCGTCGACGGTCCGGCCGTAGGAACGCAGCACCGCCTGGGTCTGGGCGAACTCGACGAGGCGGCTGCCGGCGTCGGCCGCGGCCTCGTGCGTGGCGTGTTCGGCCCGCTCGACGAGGCTCCCGGCCCAGCGAAAGACGAGCCAGGCGATCGGCGCCGAGGCCGCGGCGGCGAGCGCCAGGCGCCAGTCGAACGCCGCCATGATGACCACGACGGTCACCGGGGTGACGAAGGCGTTGATGATCGGGCGCAGGAGGTGCGCAGGGACGCCCATCACGTCGATGACGCCCTTGCTCGTGAGTCGACCCACCGGTCCGATCTGGTCGGTGTCGAACCAACCCAGCGGCAGCTGGGCGATGCGGTCGCCGAGTCGTTCGAACAGGCTGCGGGAGATGCCGATCGCGGCGAGGAAGGCCGTCATCTGCGCGACGTACAGGACGACCGCGTACACGGCGAGGAGCCCGACGAGCCCCGCGGCCCACGCCCATGCGGTGGAGGTGTCCCCCTCGATGAGCGCCCGCAGGATGGGCACGAGCAGGGCGAAGCCGATGCCCTGGAGGACGGCCACGAAGACGAACCAGGCGACGCAGCGGCGGAGCGGTCCCTCGTCGCTGGTCACGCGGAGCAGACGGTTGATCATGCGGACCTCCCGGACGAGACGGTGACGCGTCGATCGGCGTCCCACAGCCGCCGGTAGACGTGGTCGGCGACGAGCAGCTCTTCGTGCGTGCCGAGCTCGATGATGCGGCCGTCGTCGACGACGGCGATCTGATCGGCGGCGACGATCGTCGAGAGCCGGTGGGCGATCACGAGCAGGGTGCGGCCCGCGGCCAGCTCCGACAGCGCGTCCTGGATGGCGGCCTCGGACTCGGGGTCGGCGAACGCCGTGGCCTCGTCGAGCACGAGGACGGGGGCATCGGCGAGCAACGCTCGTGCGATCGACACCCGCTGGGCCTCGCCACCCGACAACGTGGCGTCCTCGCCGACGACCGATCCGTAGCCCCGGGGCAGCTCCAGGATCCGGTCGTGGATCTGCGCCGATCGGGCGGCGGCCTCGACGTCCTCGACGTCCGCCTGCGGACGCCCGAGGCGGATGTTCTCGAGCAGCGTCGTCCGGAGGAGCTGGACCTCCTGGAAGACGAACCCGACCCGGCGGTAGAGCTCCTCGGGGGCGACGTCACGGAGGTCGACGCCGCCGAGGCGGACGGCGCCGGCGGTCGGGTCCCAGAACCGGCACAGCAGCTTGGCCAGGGTCGTCTTGCCCGAGCCGGAGGGTCCGACGAGCGCCGTGATCGTCCCCGGTTCGAGGTGGAGGTCGACGCCGTGGAGCACCTGGCGCTCACCGTCGTAGGAGAACGACACCTGCTCGAACACGACGTCGTTGCCGTCGGGCCGCCGAGGATCCTCGGAACGGGGCAGGGTCGGCAGGCGAAGGAGCGTCGCCACCCGTTGGGCGGCCTGCGAGGCGGTCTGGAGGTCGTTCGCGGCCATCCCCAGTGTGAGGATCGGAGCGGTCAGCGCCAGGCCGAGCACGAAGAACAGCACGAGGTCGACCGCCTCGATCCGGCCGGTCGAGACGAACCACGTGCCGGCGCCGCTGATCAGGGCGAGGGTGGCCAGGGGTGACAGCACGACCTCGGTGATCGACGAGATCCGCAGCAGACCGCTGACCCAGTCCCAGAAGTAGTCGACGAGGCGGTTGGCGGCATCGAGGAAGCGGCGGTGCGCCCGTCCGGCCTGTCCGAAGGTCTTGATCACCGAGATGCCCTGCACGAACTCGACCGCGCCGGTGTTGACCTCTTCGAGCGCTCCGTTGTACTTCGCCATCTTGTCGCCGTAGCCCGACATCTGGCGGCTGAAGCCGGCGACGCCGAGCAGGAAGGGCACGAGGACGATCAGGCTCAGCTGCCAGTCGGTGAGGAACAGGAGCACCATCGCCGCGATCGGGGTGACGACGGCGTTGGTCAGGTCGGTGAAGGTGTGACCGACGAGGTGGTGCATCGAGGCCACGTCGTCGACGACGGCCTTCTTGACCTCGCCGCCGTCGCGGTCGTCGTACCAGCCGAGCGGGACCTCGCCCAGGCGCTCGGCCATCTGTCGTCGGAGGTCGAGCGAGAGCTCGACGTCGGCGAAGTGGGTGATGCTGGCCGCGCCCAGCATGAGCACGAGTCGGATCACCAGTCCGAGCACCGCCACGGCGGCGATGCCCCAGAGCCGGCCGTCGTCGGGATCGTCGGAGAACAGCTCGCGGGCCAGCTCGGCGATGGCGACGAAGGGGACCAGGCCGGCGATGGCGGCGCCCGCCTGGAGCACGCAGGCCAGCACGAGCTTGCCGCGGACCGGTCGGAGCACGTCGCCGAGGCCGCCCTGCTCCGTTGCCTCCTGACCGATGTCTGATGTAGGCATGCCTCACACGCTCGCGTCAGTTCATGTCAGCGTCAAGCGGTTCACATGCCCGTCCGGCCGGGTGTCCAGTGAGCGTGGACGCCGATCCGTCGCTTGGGGACGCCGCGGTCGCGAAGGACGCCGCGAACGGCTCGCATGGCGTCGCGCTCGCCGGTCACGTAGGCGCACACGTCCGGCTCGAGGATCACGTCGGCGACGCTCTCCACCAACCGACTCCGGATCTCCTCGCTGCTGGTCGCCGCGACCCAGCGCACGTCGCTCGCGCGGCTGGTGTCGAGGTCGGCGGCGCCGGGATCGGGGGTGGCGAGCAACGCCACGGCCGGTGTCGCAGGGTCGAGCGCGTCGAGGATCGCTCCGGCGGACGCGGCACTCGTGCGATCTCCGACGACGAGCGTCGGCGCGTCGTGCCCCTCGAGTGCCGGGCCGCCTCCGGGTCCCATGAAGGTGAACTCGTCGCCCGGCGAGAGCCCCGCCGCCCAGCGGGCACCCGGGCCCGGGTCGTCGTGCAGCGCGACGAGGAGCTCCAGGGCGCCGTCGTCGGGGTCGCGTCGTCGGATCGTGTAGTGGCGCCAGCGGTCCTTCATGCGGCGCCCGGTCGGGTCGACGACGACGGCGAGCGCCTGCCCCGGGCGCCACGTCAGCTCGGCCTGGTGAGGTGCGAACGCGAGCCGGCGGAGGCCGTCGCCCACGTCGGCGACACTCGTCACGAGACCCGAGTTCTTGACCGTGCTCTGGCGGATCGTGGTGAGGACGCTCACGGGTGACGGGTCAGGCGCAGGGCGTCCGGGCCGAGGCCATGAAGCCGCAGAACTCGTCGCGGCCGACCACCCACGTGCCGTCGACCAGGGCGACCGAGCCGGTCAGCGCGTTGTAGGCGGCGTTCTCACCGAACAGCACGTCGTAGGTGACCGTCGCAGCCTCGCCGTCGACGATCACCGCCGTGGGCACGAGGCTGATGCCGCCGAAGGTCTCACCCGTCGACGCATAGGCGTCGATCGTCGGGCGCAACGCCTCGGCGTCGGCGAGGTGCGGTGCCTTGGCGTCGAAGTCGGTCGTCGAGTCGAACACCACCGACCACGCGTCGGCGACGGCCTGCTGGTCGGCGTCGAGATCGACCGACGCGGCGGCGGTGGTCTCCGGAGCGGCGGTGGTCTCTGGCGCGGCGGTGGTCTCTGGCGCGGCGGTGGTCTCGGGGGCGGCGGTGGTCTCTGGCGCGGCGGTGGTCTCTGGCGCGGCGGTGGTCTCTGGCGCGGCGGTGGTCTCCGGAGCGGCGGTGGTCTCGGTCGCCGCGGCATCGACCTCGGTGTCGCCGTCACCGCAGGCCGCGACGAGCAGTGCCGCCGCCACGGCGGCGGCCAGGACCCGGTGGATCGATCGTGCGCCGGTGCTCCGACCGCTCGCGTTCGGTCCTACGGACATCCTCGACCCCCAGGTCTGCTCGTGACGGGAGGCCATGGCACGCACCACGGCCGGAGCACGCGAACGTAGGTCGGCCTATCGGTCGGCGCAAGGCACGGCCGAAGCACGCGATCAGGTGATCGTGACGTGCACCGTCTCGAGGGAGCGGCGAGCGAGGTCGACCACCGGTGCCGTGCCACCGCTGCGCTGCCACTCCTCGACGACGACTCGTCGGGCGGCGACGTAGGCGCCGGCCGCGACGCGGATCCGGAAGTCGTCGGCGTCGTGGCCCGTCCGCTGTCCGATCCACTCGGCGATGTGGCGCTCGAGCTTCGCCTCGTAGGTGCGGATCTCGTCGGCCAACGACGGCGTGCCTCGGAGCACTCTCGCACGGACGAGGTCGGCCGGCAGCATGCTGGCCCCCGTCGCTTCCGCCTCCTCCTCGGTGATCGCCGCGATGAGCGCCTCGTTGAGGCCGAGGTCCGGCGGCTGGCGGTGCAGTCGCAGCGCGAACTCGAGGGTGCGGGCGTCGATGTCGCCGAGCAGGGCGTCGATCTTGGTGGGGAAGTGCCGGAAGAAGGTCCGCGTGCTGACGCCGGCGGCGGCAGCGATCTGCTCGGTGGTCACGGCGTCGAACCCGTGCTGCTCGAACAGCGTGAGCGCCGCCGCCTCCAGCCGATCCCGCGTGCTCGTCTCGCCGGCCGTCCTCGTGTCGTGCACGTGAACACCATAGCGATCCACTTGACGAGCGGCAGTGGGTGACACCAGATTCGTAGGTATGCCTACCAACGAGGCCCGGGGCGCCGGGATCGAGGTCGAGGGCGTCGTCAAGCGCTTCGGCGATCACGCCGCCCTGGACGGGGTCACCTTCCACGTCGAGGCCGGGGAGGTCGTCGGTCTGCTCGGCCCGAACGGCGCCGGCAAGACGACGGCCGTCAACGTGCTCGCCACGCTGCTCCGACCCGACGCCGGCATCGCCCGAGTCGCCGGGTACGACGTCGTCGCCGATCCGGACGCCGTCCGCCGGTCGATCTCGCTGACCGGTCAGTTCGCGTCGCTCGACGACGTGCTCACCGGCTTCGAGAACCTCGTCCTCTTCGGGCGGCTCCGGGAGCTCTCCCGCAGCGACGCCCGAGCCAAGGCCGGTGAGCTGCTGGAACGGTTCTCCCTGGCCGATGCCGGAGACCGGCCCGTGAGCACCTACTCGGGAGGGATGCGGCGCCGGCTGGACCTCGCCGCGAGCCTCGTCGTGCCGACACCGGTGCTGTTCCTCGACGAACCGACGACCGGCCTCGATCCCCGCAGTCGCGCCGAGCTGTGGGGTGTGGTCCGCGAGCTCCGTGATGGGGGGCTGACGGTGGTGCTGACCACCCAGTACCTCGAGGAGGCCGACCAGCTCGCCGAACGGATCGTCGTGCTCGACCGAGGCTCGGTCGTCGCCGAGGGCACGCCGAACGAGCTCAAGTCGCGGGCCGGTGGCCAGGCCTGCGTGGTCGCACCGGTCGACGCCCAGCGGCTCGACGAGGTGGCCGCCCTGCTCGCCGACCTCGGCGAGGTCGGGCTCGACCGCGAGCTCGGCACCGCCACCCTCCCCGACACCGGGCCCGCGCTGCTGACCGAGGTGCTCCGAAGGCTCGGGGAGGCCGGCATCGAGGTGGCCGACATCTCGTTGCGCCGCCCCACCCTCGACGAGGTCTTCCTCCAGCTGACGGAGGCATCGTGACCTCGGCCTTCGCCGGGAGCGCGCTGCTGGGGCAGCGCGCCATCGAGCGGAGCAGACGCAACCCCGCCAGCGTGCTCGGCGCCGTGGTCTTCCCGCTGCTCTTCTTCGCCCTGTTCAACGTCGTGCTCCGCCGGGTCATGGACGCGCAGGGCTTCGACTACGTCCAACTCCTCCCGCCCACGATCGTCGTCCAGGCCATGCTCTTCGCCGGCATGTCGTCGGCCTACTACGTCGCCGATGACCGCCTGAGTGGCATCACCGAGCGCTTTGCGTCGCTGCCCATCGGCCGAGCAGCGCCGGCGATCGGACGAGCGTTGGGTGACCTGGCCCGGGCTGCGATCTCGCTCGTCGTCGTGATCGGCGTCGGCGTGGCGGCCGGGATGCGCTTCGACGCCGGTCTGGTCTGGATCCCCCTCTTCGTGCTCGTGGCGTTGCTGTTCTCGCTGGCGGTCGCGCTGGGGATGGGTCTGCTCGGGCTGTCGGCGAGCTCGCCCGAGGCGGCGGTCAGCCTGGCGACGATCCCGTACCTGCCACTGCTGATGCTGTCGTCGGGGTTCGCGCCGATCGAGAACTTCCCGGACTGGTTGGAGCCCATCGTCCGCAACCAGCCGGTGACGGTCACGATCGACGCGCTCCGAGCCCTCGCTGGCGACGGCGACATCTCCTCGACCGTGCCGGTGGCGTTGGCCTGGACGGTCGGGTTGGCCGTCCTCTTCGCAGCGGTCGGTGTCCGCGTGATCGGTGGCCGCCGATGACCACCTACCTCCTCTTCTTCGGCAGGGCCACCCGTCGCTTCGTGCGTAGCGCCGAGACGATGATCAGCACCGTCGCCTTCCCGGTGCTGCTCCTGCTCACGATGCTCGCCGTCTTCTCGTCCTCGGTGGAGGCCTTCGAAGGTGGTGACTACGCCCAGCGGCTGGTGCCCGCGCTCGTGGTGTCGGGGATCATGTTCGGCTCGACGGGCACCGCCGTCGGCCTCTTCGTGGATCTCGAGTCCGGCTTCATGCAGCGCATCCGCTCCCTCCCCGTGCCGGCCTCGGCGCCGCTGGTCGGCACGGTCGCCGCCGAGGTCGTCCGAGCCACTGCCGCGGTGGTCGTGCTCGTCGCCATCGGGTCGCTCGCCGGCTTCCGGTTCGAGGATCCGATCGGGGTCATCGGCTTCTTCCTCGTCGCGGCGTTGTGCGCGGTCAGCGTGACCTGGATCGGCCTCAGCCTGGCCACCCGCGCTGCGACGCAGGAGACGCTGAGCCCTCCCCTCGGCGCGCTGTTCCTCGTGCTGCTGTTCTTCTCGGAGGGCCTCGTGCCGCTCGACGCCTACCCGGGGTGGGCGCAGCCGATCGTCGAGAACAACCCGGCGACCGCCTACGTCACGTCCCTCGACGCGCTGGCCCGGGGTGACGCCCTGGCCGGTCCGCTCACCCGAGCGGTCGCGTGGTCGATCGGCCTGGTCGCGGTGTTCGGGACGCTCGCCGTGCGCCGCCTCCGACCCGAGGAGGTCCGCCGGACCGAGTCGGCTCCCGAGCCGGTGCCGGTCGCCGAGGCGGCCTGACGGCGCGAGCGCTGGACGCATCGGAGGCGGCCGCGTCACCCTCCCCGCCGTGGACGAGGGTCCGATGGCGGGGTGGGTGACGTGGTGAGCAGCGAGCGGATCGTCCGCGCAGCGTCGGTCCTCAGCCGATGCGCTGGTAGGCGTTGCGGAGGTCGTCCTGCACGACGTAGGCACCCTCGGGTGCCAGCTCGACCACGAAGTCGTCCTCGAGGACCCGGGAGCCGTAGGACCACCCCTCGGGCAGCTCCAGTCGATCGCCGAGCGTCGGCAGGTCCGCTGCGGTGATGGTGCGGTCCACGATCAGCGAGTACGACTGCATCACGTAGACGTTGCCCTCGGGATCGGTCAGCTCGTGGATCTCGGTCCCGGCCTGGAAGGCCCACGTGGTGGTGCGCTCGACCAGATCGGTGACGTACTCCGCGCTCTCCTCGGAGACCTCGGTGGTGGCCAGCAGCATCATCGTGAGGTCACCGAACTGGGCGAGCACGGGCTCGCCACCCGCTGCGGTGCCCTGGCCCGAACCCCCACCGACGTCGACGGTGCCGTCCACGATGAAGTGACGGGGGCCGTTCATCTGGATGAAGGACGCGTCGTTCTCGGCCGCGATGGCATCAGGATCGAGGGCGTACCAGGCCTCGTCGGTGCACGGGTCGACGCCGGGGGTGCCCCACACCTCGGTGACCTCCTCGCCTGCGTCGTTGGTGACCGTGAGGAGGATCTCGCAGTAGCGGAGGTCGTAGATGGTCTGGCTGCCTGCGCCGGCTGGTTCGCCCGCTCCGGCGTCGGCCGCCGCCTCGGTGGTCGGTGCGGTGGTCGTGGCCGGTGCCTCGGTGGTGGTCGGCGCGTCGTCGTCGGCCGCGGCCTCGGTGGTCGGTGCGGTGGTCGTGGCCGGTGCCTCGGTGGTCGGCGCGTCGGTGGTGGCCGATGTCGAGGCGTCGTCGTCGCTGTCGCCGCACGCGGCGAGCAGGAGCGCTGCCGCCACGGCTGCGGCCATCGTCTTCTTCATCTCGGGTTCCTTCCGGATCGACGACGCGGTGCGTCGTTGGTGGCTGTCGATCGGCGCGCGCCGCCACGGGGCTCGAGCCGCAGCCGGACGGGCCGGCGGACACGAGCGCCGCGTTGACGGCGTGCATCCGTGCACCGATCGTCAGTGATCCGGTCCGATCGGGAATCCCTCACCGGGAGGCTCTCCGAGTACTCCCGGGGGAGCAGCGGCACCCGACACCCGGACGTCGGCGAACGTCACCGACGCTCTCGGCAAGGTGGATCCCGGGACGCCGCCGGGGTGGTGCTCGGTCCCGGGCGGGTTCAGGCCCCGACGACGGCGTCGGCGCGCTGTTCGAGGGCCCAGGGGTAGGACAGGTAGCTCCACCACACCAGCGGCGGAGCTTCGTAGACGCTGTCGTTGGCGACCGACGGGATCTGACCCCACAGCGCGCTCGACGAGACGTCGTCGAGCGTCTGCTCGGCACCGGGGAACACCGTGAGGAAGAGGTGATCGGCCTGGATCTGCTCGACGACCTCGAGCGAGAGCTGCACGTTGTCGGTCAGGGCCAGCTCCGCGTTCTCCGGGCCGGGGTTGAGCCCGCACTCCGTGAACGCGAACGTCGTCGACTTGAGGGGCAGGTAGCGGCCGTCGACGGTGAAGCCGGGCGCGATCAGGAAGAAGAACCCGCCGTCGTACATCTCGATGTGGCTGACCGTGTCGTCTGGTCCGATGACCGAGCGGATGCGGTCGCACTGCGCCTCGACCTGGGCTTCGAACGTCGCCTCGAGCGCTTCGAGTCGGTCGGTGCGGTCGAAGGTCTCGGCCACGACCTCGGTCGCCGCCTGCCAGTATCCCGCCGGGTCGTCGCTCGTGATGATCGTCGGCGCGATCTCGCTGAGGAGCTCGTACAGCCCCTCGGGGTCGTCCTCGAACCCGACCCACTCGGGACCGATGATCAGGTCCGGCTCGAGGGCGGCGAGCGCCTCCAGGTTGGTCACGCCCCGGCTGAAGAGCTCGACGTCGGCGAGCAGTGGTTCGACCTCCGGCGCCGGCGTGACGCCGTCGGCGAACCGAGACTGCGAGGCGACCGGCGTGATGCCGAGCGACAGGAAGATCTCGAGCGTCGTGTCGTCGGTGGCGATCCGCTCGGGATCCCGCGGGATCTCGGTCTCACCGAACGCGTGCCGGACGACGAGCGTGTCGTCACGTTCCTCGACGACCTCGAAGATCGGGACCGGGGCGTCGAAGTCGGGGAAGGCGGCGAGGCCCGGTGCGGCATCGGCCTCCTCGCTCGCCGGCGTGGGGGCGGTGGTCGCGGCGGCAGCGTTCGACGTCGCGTCCGTCGGCGTCGAGGCGGAGGAGGAGTCGTCGCCGTCGCTGCACGCGGCCAGCATCAGCGTCGCGCCGACACCGAACATCGCGGCCCGGTTGCTCCAGCTTCGCATCTGATCTCCTGTCAACTGCTCCAACAGCTCGACGAGATGCTTGCCTAACCCGCTGTGCCCGTGCGGACGTTCTGTTTGCTCTCCTGGCCATTCCCGGCCCTGCTCCGGCACGACGGCGTCGACCGCCGCTGAACCCGAAGCGAACCGGGTGGGCGCCAGACCGACCTCGGCGACGAAGGCCCGGGTGAAGGTGGCGTTCGAGGAGTAGCCCGCCTGGCGCGCCACCTCGCCCACGGGGTGGCCGTCGGTCAGGAGCCGCATCGCCTCGCACAGACGGAGCTGGGTCCGCCACCTGCCGAACGGGAGACCGGTCTGCTGGAGGAACAGCCGCCGCAGGGTCCGCTCGCTCGCACCCACCGTCGGAGCCCAGTCGGCGAGCTCCATCCGTGACGCCGGGTCGTCGATGAGCGCATCGGCGATCCGGCGAGCTCGCGGATCATCAGGGATCCGAACCGATGGGGGCCGGGCCACGAACGCCTGCTGCAGGTGGTCCACGGCGGCGGACAACAACGGCGCCGACCACCGCGGTTCGCCGTCCCGGTGGAGGTGGACCAGGACCGGCCCGACGACCTCGCTCATGTCGACCTGCACCAGCCGCCGACGCCACCCCCGCGGGCAGGTGGCGGCGACGAAGCGGGCGGTCCACCACCGGCTGGAGGCGTCGACGTCGTAGGACTGATCGGCCGGCACCCACAGTCCGAGTGGAGCTCGCACCGACAACGAGCGACCGAGCGTGCGTACCCGCAGGGTCGATGCGGCCGACCACACGAGCTGATGTGACGTCGGATCGGGTCCGACCTCGACCGACGACGACGCACCGGGCTGGGGCTCGTGGCGATCGATGGCGCTGAGCTCCACTCCCTGCTCGGACCGAACGACTCCTCTGAGGCTCCGCATGTCGGCAACGTAGCCCCAGCCGGTGCTCCCGCCGATCGGTCCCGACGGCCGCCTCGTCGAGGCGACGCCGACGGCTCGGCACTCGATCGGCGGTGCGCCGGAGGCGGCCGCCTCCGGCGCCGCTCAGCCGACGGGCTCGATGGTCTCGATGTTGAGCTGGCCCTCCAGACCTGCGGCTCGATGGACCGAGAGCTCCGCGAACTCGGGGGAGCTGGACATCTCCGCCAACGTCGAACGGCTGGGATACCGGGCGATGCCGACCGCATCCCACAGCTCACCGACCTGGCCGATGGTGAGGAACGTGACATCGGCCTCGAAGACGACCTCGCCCCCGAACTGCTGGATGAGCTCGGAGACGCCCTCCTCGTAGATGGCGTACGCCTCCGCGCCGGTGAGCTCGGTCTCGCGGCCGTCCTCGTACTCGGCCTGGTCCTTGAACTCGAGCAGGTTGACCATGAAGATCGGCCCGTCCGGACCCGGCTCCTGGAACTCGGCGATCTGCTCGGGCGTCGACGGCCCGAACTCGTTGACCACGACCATCCCGCCGTCGGGTGAGGTCTCGGTCGAAGCCGGTGCCCCGGTGGTCGTGGCCGGTGCCTCCGTCGTCGGCGCGGCGGTCGTGGCCGGTGCCTCCGTCGTCGGCGCGGCGGTGGTGGCCGGTGCGGCGGTCTCGGTCGCTGATGCCGAGGCGTCGTCGTCGCTGTCGCCGCATGCGGCGAGCAGGAGCGCTGTCGTCACGGCTGCAGCCATGGTCTTCTTCATCTCGGGTTCCTCCCGGTCGAAGGTGGGTTGGTGTGCACCGATCGTCCGGCATGTCCTCCGATCGGGAATCCCCCGCCGGGAGGCTCGCCGACTACTTCCTCGGGAGTAGCGGCGGCCGTCACGGGCGGCTCGAGCCGCCGGCGTCCGAGCGGTGGGCGCCCGATCCGCAGGGCCGGCCTCAGCCGGCTGCGTCGGCGTGGAGCGTCGCTGCGCCGATGAGCGCCGCTGCCGTGCCGAGCTCGGCCCGGACGACCGTGACGGCGGTCGCCGCCCGCAGGCCGGGAGCGAAGCGGTCGAAGGCGGCGGCCCCGCCGCCGCCGACCACCACGATGTCGACCGCCCACCGTCTGGCCCACTCCTGGACGAAACGGCCGAGGTCGATGCCGAAGCGCACGAACACCTCGTCGCTGGTCCCCGTCTCGACCCGAGCCGGGTCGGCACGGAGGCGTCGACCGAGCCCGCGCGCCGAGAGCACGTCGTCGGCCCGGCCGAGCGACCTCACCGGCTCGTCGTAGAGGTGGCGGGTGACGATGCCGTCGAGCTCGGTCACCGGCCGGCCGTCGACGACGAGCGCCGACCCGAAGCCCGTGCCCAGCGTGATCGCGAGCACGCGGCGGTGCTTCGCTCCGGCGCCCACCGCCGCCTCACCGACGCCCGCGGCCTCGGCGTCGTGGCAGAACGACAGCCGCCGCACCGACGGGAGGCGTGACCGCAGCTCGTCGCCGAGCTCCACGCCGAAGAGCGACTCGAACTTCCCGAGCCCTCGCAGGAGCGGCACGCCGGCGACGTAGTCGAACGGATCGGGGAACGCGACGGCGAGGTCGGCCAGATCCGGTCGACCGTCGAGGAGGTCGGCTGCTGCCCCGGTGAGCGCATCGAGCAGCAGCGCCCGATCGGCGCGCGCGTCGATCGTCACCGTGGCCGTCTCGTCGACGCCGTCGGGGAGGTGCACCACACCTCGCTTCACCGACGAACCGCCGACGTCGATCGCCGCGATCGGTCGCGCCACGTCGGCGGTCCGTGCCGCCTACTTCGGTGGCATCCGGATCCCGCCGTCGACCCGGATCGTCTCGGCGTTCATGTAGGGGTTCGTGATGCAGTCCATGATCATGAAGGCCAGCTCCTCGCCCGACCCGAGCCGCTTCGGGAACAGCACCGACTGTCCGAGGTGGGCCTTGAACGCGTCGGACTGCTCGCCCTCGCCGTAGATCGGTGTGTCGATCAGGCCCGGGGCGATCGTGTTGACCCGGATGCCGACGGCGGAGAGGTCGCGCGCGATCGGCAGCGTCATGCCGACGACGCCGCCCTTCGAGGCCGAGTAGGCGGCCTGGCCGATCTGGCCGTCGAACGCGGCGGCCGAGGCGAGGTTGACGATCGCGCCGCGCGAACCGTCCTCGTCGACCGGATCGGTCTTGGCCATGGCGGCGGCCGAGAGTCGCAACATGTTGAAGGTGCCGAGCAGGTTGACCTTGATGACGAAGTCGAACACCTCCTGCTTCATCGGGTCGTTGTTGCGGTCGACGGTCCGCGCTGCGGCGCCGAGGCCGGCGCTGTTCACCAGCGCCCGGAGCGGGCCCATCTCGCTGGCCGCGGCCACGGCGGCCGAGCCGTCCTCCTCGCTGGAGACGTCGCACCTGACGAACAGCCCGCCGAGCTCCGACGCGACGGCCTGACCCTTCTCCTCGTTCAGGTCGGCGACGACGACCCGGGCACCGGCGGCGGCCAGCTGGCGGGCCGCGGCCTCGCCGATGCCGGAGGCTCCGCCGGTGACGATGGCGGAGGCGTCGGTCAGGTTCATGCGGGGCATGGCAGTCCTCGTGATCGGCTTCGAGAGGGTCCATGGTTCACCGTGGAGGCCTCGCATCGCCAACGCAGTCGGCCCGGCGTGCTGTAGTGCTGGACCTGTGGCGGGGGACCGGCGACCGAGCGGTTGGAGCGCGAAGGCGCAGTTGCTGACCGTCCTCGGCGAGCTCGTGCTCCCGGCGGGCGGACAGGTGTGGACCGGCACCGTCGTGGCGTCGCTCGGCGCGCTCGGCTTCGGTGAGGGCAACGCCCGGCAGGCCGTCGCTCGGCTCGCGGACGACGGCATCGTCGAGTCGGCCCGCCTCGGACGGCGGACCCGCTGGGCCCTGACCCCGTCGGGCAGCGCGCTGCTGAGCGAGGGGACCGACCGCATCTACCGCTTCGCCACCCAGGAGCTCGTCTGGGACGGACGCTGGCTCGTCGTCGTCTGCCCCGTCGCCGAGGACGAGCGGGCCAAGCGAGCGAGGCTGCGCAGCCGCCTGGGCTTCCTCGGCTTCGGGTTCCTGCACGCGGGGCTGGCCGTCTCGCCCCATCCCGAGCGCGAGGGGCTCGTCGAGGACGTCCTCCGCGACCTCGACGTCGCCGATGCAGTGGTCTGGCGCTCCGAGCTCGGTGGTTCGACGGCCGCCGACGAGGTCGTGCGCCGAGCGTGGGACGTGGCCGAGCTCGACGCCGCCTACCGCACGCTCCTCACCGATCTCGGTGACGGCGGTCCCGTCGGCGACCGTGAGGCCTTCGTCCGGCTCGTGCGAGCGGTCCACGCCTGGCGGCGGTTCCCGTCGATCGATCCCGAGCTCCCCGCCGAGCTCCTGGCCGCGGATTGGCCCGGATCCGAGGCGAAGCGGCGCTTCGACGAGCGGAGGTCGGCCTGGCTCGAGCCGGCGCGGGCGTGGTTCGCAGCGGTCGAGGCGGGGTTCGACGACCCTGCGGCGTCGCCGGACGAATTCGACAACCTCTCGACGGATCGCCCTTGAGCTGTAGAATCCCGGGGCACGGGGGAGGGGTGCCGTGGGACCACTGCAGATCGACGTCGACACCGGTCCCGACCGGTACCGGCACTGGCGGATCGCGATCGACGGCCCGGTCGCGACCGTCACCATGGACGTCGCCGCCGATGGGGGCCTCCGCGACGACTACGAGCTGAAGCTCAACTCCTACGACCTCGGTGTCGACATCGAGCTCGCCGACCTCGTCGATCGGCTCCGCTTCGAACACGCCGGGGTGAAGGCCGTCGTGCTGACCGGTGTCGACGGCGTGTTCTGCGCCGGCGCGAACATCCAGATGCTCGCCGGCGCCTCCCACGACCACAAGGTCAACTTCTGCAAGTTCACCAACGAGACCCGCGGCGCCATCGAAGCGGCCACCGCCGACTCCGGGCAGACCTGGATCGCGGCCATCAACGGCACGGCGGCCGGAGGCGGCTACGAGCTGGCCCTGGCCTGCGACGAGATCCTGCTGGTCGATGACCGGTCGTCCGCGGTGTCGCTCCCCGAGGTCCCGCTCCTCGCCGTGCTGCCCGGCACCGGTGGGCTCACCCGGGTGGTCGACAAGCGTCACGTCCGGCGTGACCTCGCCGACGTCTTCGCCACCCGCACGGAGGGGAGCAAGGGCCGACAGGCCCTCGACTGGGGCCTCGTCGACGCCATCGCGCCCCGCTCGGAGTTCGACGACGCCGTCCGAGACCGGGCGCTCGCCCGTGCGGCCACCTCCGATCGACCCGACGGTGGCGCCTTCCCGCTCGGTGCCGTCGAGATGGGGGTCGACGGCGACGTCGTGCGCACGGCGAACGTCACGGCCGAGCTCGATCGCGAGCGTGGCGCGGCCACGATCACGGTGCGGGGTCCGGCCGGTGAGCAGCCGGCCACCCCTGATGCGCTGCTCGCCGCGGGCGCCGACGCCTGGATCGTCGCCGCCGCCCGCGAGCTCGACCGGGTCGTCCTCCACCTCCGGCTGAACGAGACCGCCGTCGGCACGTGGATCCTGCGCACCGAGGGCGACCCGGCCGCCGTGCTGGGTGCCGAGCTCCTCGTCGACGACCACCCCGACCACTGGCTGGTCCGCGAGGTCCGACTCCTCTGGGGCAGGGTCCTCCGACGTCTCGACCTGTCGTCGCGCAGCCTCTTCGCGCTCGTCGAGCCCGGGAGCTGCTTCGCCGGCGTGTTGGCCGAGCTCGCGCTGGTCGCCGACCGGAGCTACATGCTGGAGGGCACCTGGGAGGACGACGACGACCCACCCCCTCCGGCGGTGCTGCACCTCTCCGCCGCGAGCGGCGGCCGCTACCCGATGACCAACGGCATCAGCCGGCTCGCAGCTCGTTGCTGGGGGCGCCCCGAGGCGTTGGCGGTGGCCGAGGCGACCTTCGGCAAGGACCTCCTCGCGGCCGAGGCCGACGACGCCGGACTGGTGACCTTCGCCCTCGACGACCTCGACTGGGAGGACGAGGTCCGTCTGGCCGTCGAGGAGCGGGCGAGCTTCTCGCCCGACGCCCTCACCGGCATGGAGGCCAATCACCGCTTCGTGGGCCCCGAGACCATGGAGACCAAGATCTTCGCCCGCCTGACGGCATGGCAGAACTGGATCTTCCAACGACCGAATGCCGTCGGCCCCGAGGGAGCGCTGCGGCGCTTCGGGAGCGGCGCCCGTCCCGACTACGACCGAACGAGGGTGTGACATGGCCATCGTCGACATCGACGCCAAGATCCCGAACAACGTCGACCTCGCTGCTGACCGGCGCCTCCAGCGAGCGCTCGAGTCGTGGCAGCCCAAGTTCGTCGAGTGGTGGAAGGAGCTCGGGCCGGTCGTCTTCCAGGACAAGCCGGTGTTCCTCCGCACCGCCGTCGACGTCGGTCAGGAGGGCTGGGCCAACTTCGACCACGTGACGACGCCCGACTATCGCTGGGGCATCTTCCTGGCCGAGCCCGAGCGCGATCGGACGATCGCGTTCGGCGACCACCGCGGCGAGGATGTCTGGCAGGAGGTGCCAGGCGAGCACCGCGCCGACCTGCGCCGCCTGATCGTGGTGCAAGGCGACACCGAGCCGGCGTCGGTCGAGCAGCAGCGCCACCTGTGCACCATCGCACCGAGCCTCTACGACCTCCGCAACCTGTTCCAGGTCAACGTCGAGGAGGGACGCCACCTGTGGGCGATGGTGTACCTCCTCCACCGGTACTTCGGTCGTGACGGGCGAGACGAGGCCGACGAGATGCTCGAGCGCCACTCGGGAGACGCCGACAACCCCCGCATCCTCGGCGCCTTCAACGAGCAGACCCCCGACTGGTTGTCGTTCTTCTTCTTCACCTACTTCACCGACCGCGACGGCAAGTTCCAGCTCGCCTCGCTGCGGGAGTCGGCGTTCGACCCGCTGTCGAGGACCTGCGACTTCATGCTGAAGGAGGAGGCGCACCACATGTTCGTCGGGGCCTCGGGCATCGGCCGTGTCGTGCAGCGGACCGTCGAGCTGATGCAGGAGCACGACACCGCCGAGATCGGGCCCTTCGGCGGTGTCGACGTCGGCATGCTTCAGCGCTACCTCAACTTCCACTACAGCGTCTCGCTCGACCTGTTCGGCGCCGAGACGTCGACCAACGCGGCGAACTACTTCGCCGCCGGGTTGAAGGGACGGTTCAAGGAGGAGTCCCGCGAGGACGATCACCGCCTCCGCGACACCACCCGGCGGGTGCCCCACGTGAGCGACGGCGCCATCGGCGAGCGCGAGGTGATGGCACTCACGGCCCTCAACGAGACGCTGCGCGATGACTACGTGGTCGACTGCCAGAAGGGCGTCGACCGGTGGAACCGCACCCTGGCCGAGGTCGGCTGCTCGCTACAGCTGCCCCACGTCGGCTTCAACCGGCAGGTGGGCGTCTTCCGTGATCACCACCTGAGCCCCGACGGGCGGATCGTGAGCGATGCAGAGTGGGCCGAGCAGGTCCGCCACTGGCTCCCGACCGACGCCGACCGCGACCACGTCCGGTCGCTGATGGTGGGTGTCGGCGAGCCGGGGAAGATGGCCGGTTGGCTCGCCCCGCCGTCCTCGGGCATCGCCGCGAAGCCGGTCGACTTCGACTACGTCCGCATGTGAGCGCACCGGGCCTCGCCCCGCACGAGTGCCACCAGTTCGGTGACCGGCCGGTCTAGCGTCCGTGGCGTGCGGGGCTTGCCCCACTCGCTCCTCCCGGAACGGACCCATGGCTCGCAACGACGACTGGTGGCGTGGCGTCGGCCGCCTCGCGGTGGTGACCGGCCTCGACCGCCGGGCGGTGTCCACGCTCGTCCAACACGTCCGGGCGCCTCGCCGACATGCGCGGCGTGACGGGTCCGCCCAACCCGGCCCGGCCCAGCTCTTCGACCAGGACGTCGAGCCCGACATCGTCGGTCCGACGATCCCACCGTCGGCGCCCTTCGACCAGGACGCCGATCCCGAGTCATCGCCCGCGGATCAGGACGTCGATCCCGGGCGGTGGCCCGACGACCGAGGCGGCGCATGGGGGCCGGAGCTGGGTACCCGCACCGTCGGCGAGCACTGGCAGGTCGCCCAGCCCGGCGTGCGGGTGCTCGTCCGGATCGCCTCGCTCGTCGCGACCATCGCCGTGGTCGGTGGGCTCGTGGCCGCGGTGGGCGTCGCCGTGGCGCCGCACGGGCAGTCGCTGATCACGGCGGCCGAGGGGGAGCGGGAGTCCGAGGAGCTGCTGCTGGTCCAGGGGGCCGAGCGGTCGAAGATGTTCGACTCCTACGGCGGGGTCATGGCGATCCTGCGTGACGCCGAGGACCGGGAGTGGATCCCGCTCGACCGGATGTCCGACACCGTGATCGAAGGGATCCTCGCCGTCGAGGACGCCGACTTCTACGAGCACGACGGGGTCGACTGGGTGGCCACGATCCGGGCGGCCTCGGAGAACGTCGCCGCCGGCGAGATCACCCAGGGGGGCTCGACGCTGACCCAGCAGCTCGTCAAGCTCCGCTTCGTCGGCGCCGACCAGACCCTCGAGCGCAAGATCCGCGAGGCCATGCTCGCCCTCGACCTCGAGGAGCAGTACTCCAAGGACGAGATCCTCGAGCACTACCTGAACACGATCTACTTCGGGAACTCGGCCTACGGCGTCCAGGCCGCCGCCGAGATCTACTTCGGCACGAACGCCGCCGAGCTCGACCTGGGCGACGTGGCCCTGCTCGCCGGCTTCATCCGCTCACCCGGCGTCTACACCTTCAGCGATCCCGACATCGACTTCGCTCGCGAACGCCGGTCGAGGTCGCTCGAGCGGATGCTCGAGCTCGGCCTGCTCACCGACGACGACGCGGCCGAGGTCGAGCAGCGCCCGATCCCGACCTTCAGCCGCAGCCCGAACGAGGACCTCGCCATCGACTACTTCGCCGAGGAGGTCAAGCGGCGCCTGCTGGAGATGCCCGAGCTGGGAGCGACCCGGGAGGCGCGGCGCCAGGCCGTGTTCCAGGGAGGCCTGCGGATCTACACCACCTTCGATCCCGAGCTCGACCAGGCGGCCAAGGACGCGGTCGCCGACGTGTTCCCCGATCGGCGCGACCTCGACCCCTTCACGGTCGCCCTCGCCTCCATCGAGCCGTCCACCGGCGCGATCCGGGCGATGCTCGGCGGCACCGACTTCACGGAGGAGGAGTTCAACCTCGCCACCCAGGGTCGGCGTCAGCCCGGATCGTCGTTCAAGACCTACGTGCTCGCCGCGGCGCTCGAGCAGGGCACGGTGCCGTCCGACGTCATCAACGGCTCGGGACCGTGCCGCTTCGACGTCGGTCCGGGGACCCCCGAGTACCAGGTGCAGAACTTCGGCAACGGCGGGGGAGGGGTCGGCACGATCGCGTCGCAGACCCAGCGGTCGTCGAACTGCGCGTTCGTCCGCCTCGGGCTCTTCGTGGGTCTCGAGGAGGTCGTCGAGACGACCTCGGAGATGATCGGCCTCGAGGAGGGCCGCCTGCTGCCCTACCC
Source organism: Actinomycetota bacterium (assembly GCA_039197885.1). GTDB lineage: Bacteria > Actinomycetota > Acidimicrobiia > Acidimicrobiales > Poriferisodalaceae > JBCBSZ01. Next base: position 24,651 of record JBCCTY010000016.1, read on the forward strand.
GTCGATGTCGCTCGGCGCCCAGGAGCTGACCCCTCTCGAGCAGGCGGTCGGCTACGCCGTGCTGGCCAACGACGGCATGCGCATGGAGCCCTTCCTCATCACCCGCATCGAGGATCGCGACGGCAACACCCTCTTCGAGCACGTGCCGACCGGACGCCAGGTGATCTCGGAGGAGACGGCCCGCTCGATCACCGAGGTGCTCGCCGGCAACGTGCGTGGCGGGACCGGGCGCAACGCCATCCTGGCGAGCGGCCAGCCGTCGGCGGGCAAGACCGGCACGGCGCAGAACTTCGAGGACGCCTGGTTCGCCGGCTACACGCCGCAGCTCGCCACGGCGGTCTGGATGGGCCATCCCGAGGAGAAGGTCCAGATGCGCGGCGTGCAGGGCCGCAACGTCACGGGCGGCTCGTTCCCCGCCCAGGTCTGGAACGGGTTCACGTCGCGCGCCCTGGCCACCGCCCCGATCGTCGAGTTCGAGGACGCCGTCGGCTCGTCCCGATCGCGCGACTTCATCTTCCTGCCCGGCGAGCGGTGCAACGTGAGCGTGCCGATCGGCGGGGGCACGCAGATCTTCGCGATCGCGTGCGAGACGGTGTCGGTCGGCGGGGGTGGCTTCACCTACGGGCCCGAGGCCGTGTGCCGTGGCGTCGAGGTGCCCCTGCCCGACGGGGGCACCGAGACCCGCGACGTGCCCTGCGCCGACGTCGAGCGAGTCCTCAACCCTCCTCCGCCGACGACGCAGCCGCCCGACGAACCCGACGACGACGGGGTGGGCTGAGCTCACCAGTCGACGTGCAGGGCCTCGGGTCCTCGGAACGTGATGTTGGGGAAGTGGTCGATGACCTGGTCGTCGACGAGGCGCAGTGACGGCAGTCGCTCGGTGAGGACCTCGAGCACGATCCGGGCCTCGAACCGGGCCATCTTGGCGCCGAGGCAGTAGTGGATGCCCTTGCCGAAGGAGATGTGGCGGCGGGCGTTGGCCCGGTGGATGTCGAAGGTGTCGGGGTCGTCGAAGAGCTCGGGCTGGCGGTTCGCCGAGGCGAAGTTGAGGAAGACGAGCGTTCCCTCGGGGAGGTCGACGCCGCCGAGCGTCGTGGGACGGGTGGTGACCCGCCGCCACGAGATCTGGCTCGACTCGAACCGCAGCACCTCCTCGACGGCGTTGGGGATCAGCGAGGCGTCGGCACAGAGCTCCGCCCAGGCGTCGCGGCGGGGGAGCAGGCAGAGCAGGGAGTTGCAGATCAGCGCCGTCACGGCCTCGTGGCCGGCGAACGACAGGCCGTAGAGGATCGACTCGACCTCGCGATAGGAGAGGTCGTCGGGGTCGGTGTCGTGGGCGTCGAGCAGCTCGGAGGCGAAGTCGTCAGCCCGGTCGTCGCGCTTGGTCGCGGTGAACTCGCGGCAGTAGCGCCAGTAGGCGAGCATCTGCTCGGCGATCTCGACCTGCTCGTCGCTGGTCGGGTGTCCCCACGAGAACGCCTTGCGGTCGCCGCACCAGCCCTTGAGCAGCTCGTCGTCGGCCTCGGGGAACCCGATGAAGCGGAAGACGGTCTCGCCGGGCAGCGGGAACGCGAACGCGTCGATGAACTCGGTCGGTCCACCCCGCTCGACCATGGCGTCGACGAGCTCGTGGGCCCGGCGACGGACGTAGGGCTCGAGGGTGGCGAGACGGCGGTTGGAGAAGCCGCGGGTCGTGTAGATCCGGATCCGGCCGTGGTCGGGCTCGGGGCGGTTCGACATCACCGCCACGGGGTCGAAGTCGGGGGCGGCGAGCACGTCGGTCGCACGGTCGGCGAGGGGGAAGACCGGGTCCTGGACGACCGTCGACGAGTAGGTGTCGGGGTCCGAGAAGACCTCGACCACGTCGTCCATGCGGTTGACGACGACGTAGCCCAGTGACGGCGCGTGGAAGATGGGCGTCTCGTCGCGCAGGCGATGGGCGGCGTCGTAAGGGTCGTCGAGGTACTCGTCGGAGAGCGGGTCCCAGTCGTGACGGACCGGGCACCCCGCGGGTGGCGGCGGGGCGTCGGTCCGGAGCTGGTGGTAGGAGTTCGCGCTCATCGCCGATCCCGGTCGTGGTCCCGTTCGTCGCCATCCCGGGTCGCCGAGGCGGTGGCGCCCGGAGGGGTCGTTCGCACCGTCCCCGGGGCGATGTTTAACATGTTCATCGTTTCGAGGGAAGCGACCGGAGGACCGGGTGAGCACGGGTGACCACCAGCTGCCGGACTACTCGGCGTCGCTGCCGCTCGCGCTCATGCGGGCCCGGGAGTCGGTGATGCGCCACTTCCGGCCGGTGCTCGACGACCACGAGCTCACCGAGCAGCAGTGGCGGGTGCTGCGGGCCCTCGACGCGGCGGACGAGGGACTCGAGGTCGGCGACCTCGCCGAGCGGACCTTCCTGCTCGGGCCGAGCCTGTCGCGGATGCTGGCGACGCTCGAGCGCCGAGGCCTGGTCGAGCGTCACGCCGTGCCGGGTGACCAACGCCGGTCGCGGATGGCGATCACGGCGGCGGGCGTCGAGATGGTCGTGGCGGTGGGTGCGCTGAACTCGGCCGGCTACGAGCGCATCGCAGCGGGGTTCGGGGCCGACCGCCTCGCCCTCCTGCACCAGCTGCTCGCCGACCTCTCGGCCGTGCGGGCCGACGGCGCGGGTGGTGAGGAGCTGGCCTCGTGACCACGACCCTTGCGGTCGACGTCGTGACCGCGGAGGCCGTGCGCCTCGACGAGGCCGAGCGCACCCGCACCCAGACCTCGCCGCTGACCGCCCGGTACCCGGATGCCACGATCGACGACGCCTACGCGGTGCAGGCGGCGTGGGTCGCCCGCAAGCTCGAGCGAGGCCGCACCGTCGTCGGCCACAAGATCGGGCTGACCTCCCGGGCGATGCAGGCCGCGATGGGCATCGACACGCCCGACTCCGGCGTGCTCCTCGACGACATGGTCTTCGACGAGGGCACGACGATCGACGCAGGGGCGTTCTGCGATCCTCGCGTCGAGGTCGAGCTGGCGTTCGTCCTGGGCCGCGACCTCGACGAACCCGGGGCGAGCAGCCTCGACGTGCTGTCGGCGACCGAGCGGATCGTGCCGGCGGTCGAGCTGATCGCCGCCCGGAGCCACCGGGTCGATCCGGAGACCGGTCGGGCCCGCACGGTCGTCGACACCATCTCCGACAACGCGGCCAACGCGGGGATCATCACGGGTGGACGGGCGGTGCGACCCGACGACCTCGACCTGCGCTGGGCCGGCGCCGTGCTCACGCGAAACGGTGTCGTGGAGGAGACCGGTCTCGCCGCCGGGGTCCTCAACGACCCGGCCCGCGGCGTGGCCTGGCTCGCTCGGCGCTACGCGGCGCAGGGTCGGTCGCTCGTCGCCGGTCAGGTCGTGCTCGCCGGTTCGTTCACCCGGCCGGTGACCGTGCGGCCCGGCGACGTGTTTCACGCCGACTTCGGCCGGCTGGGTGCCTTCGGGTTCGCCTTCAGCTGAAGGGAGCGACCGGGCCCGGCGTTCGTCGCGGGGCGACGCCGTTGCGCACGGCGATGAGGTCGATCGCCTCGTCGACCGGCAACGGTGGGTGGAACAGGTAGCCCTGGCCGGTCGTGCACCCGAAGCGGATCAGCTCGTCGGCCTGCTCCTGGGTCTCGACCCCCTCGCCGACCGTCTCGAGGCCGCGGTGCCGGGCGAGGTCGATGATCATCTGGACGACCGACGGGTCGCCGCCGGGTCGGTCGAGGTCGGTGACGAACGACCGGTCGATCTTGACCGACGTCACCGGCAGCCGGTTGAGGTAGGTCAGTGAGGAGTAGCCGGTCCCGAAGTCGTCGATCGAGATCTCGACACCCAGGTGTCGGACCCGCTCGAGCTCCCGGACCGCGGCATCGAGATCGTCGAGCAGCTGGCTCTCGGTCAGCTCGACCGTGAGGTGTCGGGGACGGGCGCCGGTCGTCTCGAGGGCCTCGGCCAGGTCGTCCGCGAGCCGCGCCTGGGCCACGTGGTGCCCGGAGATGTTGACGTGGACGAGTGGCGGATCGTCGGGGAACGCCTCAGCCAGGCGACAGCTGGTCCGGCAGGCCTCCCGGAGCGCCCAACGCCCGAGGTCGATCGCCAGCCCCGACTCCTCCGCGATCGGGACGAACCGGGCGGGTGGCACCGGCCCGTCGGCACGGAGCCAGCGTGCGAGCAGCTCGACCGAGGTCACCCGGCCGGTCGCCAGGTCGACGAGGGGTTGGGCGTGCACCTCGAGCTCGCGGTCCTCGGCGAGCGCCGCCCGGAGCCCGTTCTCGAGCTCGGAACGGACCTGCACCCAGACCTGCATCTCCTCGTCGAAGAGCTCGATGCGGTTCCGGCCACCGTGCTTGGCCCGGTACATCGCCAGGTCGGCCTCTTGCAGGAGCTGATCGGCGTCTCCTGGTCGGTGACCGTCGTCGACGGCGAGGCCGATGCTCGCCCCGATCCTGATCTCCTCCTCGAAGGTGATCGGTCGGCGCAGCTCGGCGAGGACGCGGTGCGCCGTCGCCTCCGCCTCCTCCTCGGGGATGTCGTCGAGCACGATCACGAACTCGTCGCCGCCGAGGCGGCCGACGGTGTCGTAGGGCCGGACCTGCTCGAGCAGGCGCACCGCGACCTCGCGCAGGAGCGCGTCGCCGACCTGGTGGCCGCGGGTGTCGTTCACCGCCTTGAAGCCGTCGAGGTCGATGAACATCACCGCGACGTTCGATCGGATGCGCTTGGCGCGACGTCGCGCCCGTTGGATCGTGCGCAACACCGTCGCCCGGTTGGGGAGCCCCGTCAGGGAGTCGTGGCTCGCGAGATGCTCCAGCTCCGCCTCGAACGACTTCCGCTCCGAGATGTCGCGGGCGAAGAGGGTCACGACCGTCTCGCCGTCGGGGTTCCTGGTCTCGCTGGCGGAGACCAGGACCGGAGCGGGACGGCGATCGCGGCGCTGCAGCGACAGCTCGGCGTTGTCGAGCTCGCCCAGCGTCAGCGGATCGACCTCGGGGAGGATGTCGACGATCGGCCGGCCGACGACGTCGAGCCCCACGGCCTCGTCGAGCGCGAGGTTCGTGTCGACGATGTGGCCGTCGCCGTCGACGACCACGACGGCCTCCGATGCGGTGTCGATCACCGACCGGGCGTAGCGCTCGCTCGCCTCGAGGCG
>JBCCTY010000017.1:0-29382 GCA_039197885.1 Actinomycetota bacterium
CACGCTGCTCGCAGCGACCATCGGAGCGATCGCGACGGTGCTCGCGCCGACCGTCACGAGCGTTCTGGTGGACGGATCCGGCGCCGAGGAGGCCGGCACGGTCGCAGGCGCCACGACGACCACCGCCGCCCCGACGACGACCACGACGACGACCGCCGCTGCGCCGACCACCACGTCGGTCCCGCCGGTCACGACGACCGCCAGTTCGAGCAACACCGCCGATCCGGACGTCGTCGACGCCTTCGCCGCTCGGCTGGTCGACGAGCTCGGCATCAGCGAGCTCCAGGCCCGCTGCCTGTTCCGCGTCCTCGACATCGAGCAGCTGGCTGGGAGCGACGACCAGGACATCGAGTCCGACGTCCTGCTCGCGGCGCTCGACGAGTGCGGCGTCTCGCTCGAGGAGCTCACCGACCGGCCGGACGACGACCGCTGAACCGAACGACACCGGGCGACGGCGAGCCCGGCCGCGTTGCGCTGGATCAGCCGCCCGTCGCGGAGCGGACCGCGTCGACGAGCTCGTCGGACTTCCGGAACGTGACCCCGGCCAGCGCCCGGTGCGCGTAGCGGATCACTCCCTCGCCGTCGATCACGAACACCGAACGACGGGGGAAGCCCAACGGTCCGAGCGCTCCGTAGTCGTCGAACAGGGACTTGCCGGTGTCGGCCAGCAGCGGGAAGCCGAGCTCGTGCTTGCAGGAGAACTGCTCGTGGCTGTCGAGGTCCTGGGGCGAGACCGCGAGGATCTGCGCGCCGACCTCCTCGAACTGCCCGAGGTCATCGGTGTAGCTGTTGAGCTGGCGAGTGCAGACCGGGGTGTCGTCGCCCGGGTAGAGGACCAGCACGATGGGCTGACCGGCGAATTCGGACAGCGAGTAGGGCCGCCGCTCCCCCTCGAAGAAGCCCTCGAGCTCGAAGGGCGGGGCCGCGTCTCCGACGCCGACGGCCATCAGGCGCTCACCGCCTCGAGCACCTCGTCGGGGATGTCGAAGTTGGCCGACACGGTCTGGACGTCATCGTGGTCGTCGAGCGCCTCGACGACGTTCAGCACCTTCTTGGCCTCCTCGGAGGACCCGAGCGGGACCGTCGCCGACGGCACCATCAACAGGTCGGACTCGATCCCGCCGAAGCCGGCCTCCTCCAGGGCCGTCCGCAGCCCGGTGAGATCGGTCGGCTCGCAGTAGATCCGCCACACCTCGCCCTCGTCGAGCAGATCGTCGGCACCGGCCTCGAGCGCCACCAGCATGAGGTCGTCCTCTTCGATCGACCTCGGCGCGGTGACCGTGCCCCGTCGCGAGAACTGCCAGGCCACCGCTCCCGGCTCGGCCAGCGACCCCCCGTGGCGGGTGAGCATCGAACGGATCTCGGCACCGGTCCGGTTGCGGTTGTCGGTGAGGGTCTCGATGAGCAGCGCCACACCGCCGGGGGCGTAGCCCTCGTAGGTGACCGACTCGTAGGTCACCCCTTCGAGCTCACCGGTCCCCCGCTTGATGGCCCGTTCGATGGTGTCGAGCGGCACCGAGTTGTCGCGCGCTTTCTGGAACATGGTGCGCAGCGTCGGGTTGGCGTCGGGATCGCCGCCGCCCTCGCGAGCGGCCACCTCGACCTGGCGGATCAGCTTGGCGAAGAGCTTGCCCCGGGCCTTGTCGGCCGCGCCCTTCTTGTGCTTGATCGTCGCCCATTTGGAGTGTCCGGACACCGGTTCACACCTCTCTCGTGCTCGCGGTCGCCGCCGCCTCGACCTGGTCGAGGAACAGCCGATGCACGTTCGGATCGTCGGTCAGCTCCGGGTGGAACGCCGCCGCCAGCACGCGACCGTCCCGGCAGAGTACGGGATGGGCCCCGCCGTCGGGGCCGATCACCGTGGCGAGCACCTCGACCTCGGCACCCACCGATTCGACGAGCGGAGCCCGGATGAAGACGCCGCGGAACGGGCCGTCGAGGCCCTCGACGTCGAGGTCGGCCTCGAACGAGGCGACCTGGCGTCCGAAGCCGTTGCGACGGACGGCGAGCTCCATGGCGTCGAAGCCCACCTGGTCGGCTCGACCGTCGAGCACCTTCGTGGCGAGCAGGATCATCCCCGCGCAGGTGCCGAACACGGGCAGGCCGCCGTCGATCAGCTCGCGCAGCGGGCCGTGCAACCCGGACGAGCCGAGCAGCAGCGACAGGGTGGTCGACTCACCCCCGGGGAGCACCAGCCCCTCGATGCCGACGAGGTGCTCGGGCAGGCGGACCTCGACGACCTCGACGTCGAGGGCCTCCAGCGCCCGGCGATGGGCCTCGACGTCACCCTGCAGCGCGAGGACGCCGACCCTCACCACCCTCGATCGGCCAGCTTCGTGTCGAGCGTGTCGATCTCGAGGCCCGGCATCGCGTCGCCCAGGCCGGTCGAGACCTTGGTGAGGATGGAGGCGTCGGCGTAGTGGGTCGTGGCCTCGACGATGGCGCGCGCTCGCTTGGCCGGGTCGTCGCTCTTGAAGATGCCCGATCCCACGAAAACGGCCTCGGCGCCGAGCTGCATCACGAGCGAGGCGTCGGCGGGCGTGGCGATGCCACCGGCGCAGAACATCGGCACGGGCAGGCGCCCCGTCTCGGCCAGCTCCTGCACCAGGGGCAGCGGCGCCTGGAGCCGCTTCGCCCAGTCGAACTGCTCGGCCTCGTCGGCCTGGGTGATCTTGCGCACGTCGCCGAGGATCGAGCGAAGGTGCCGGACGGCCTCGACGATGTTGCCGGTGCCGGCCTCGCCCTTGGAGCGGATCATGCACGCGCCCTCGGAGATGCGCCGCAGCGCCTCGCCGAGGTTGGTCGCCCCGCAGACGAAGGGCACGGTGAAGCCCCACTTGTCGATGTGGTGGGTCTCGTCGGCCGGGGTCAGCACCTCGGACTCGTCGATGTAGTCGACGTCCATCGACTGGAGGATCTGGGCCTCGGCGAAGTGGCCGATGCGGGCCTTGGCCATCACCGGGATGGTGACCGCGGCCTGGATGCCGGCGATCATCTCGGGATCGCTCATGCGCGCCACGCCACCGTCGCGGCGGATGTCGGACGGGACCCGCTCGAGGGCCATGACGGCCACGGCGCCGGCGTCCTCGGCGATCCTCGCCTCGTCGGCGTTCACGACGTCCATGATCACGCCGCCCTTGAGCATGTCGGCGAGGCCGCGCTTCACCCGGAACGTGCCGACCGTCGTGTCATCCTGCGAGTCGCTCATGGGCGCAGTCTACGACCGGACCCCCCGGTCACCCGAAGCGAGATAGGTGTGTCGGACGTCGCCCCGACGCAGCCGAGCACCGGCCGAGCCCGCCGCGGCCTCAGCCGGCCTCGTCGATCTCGACCCGTCCCGCCTCGGGCAGCACGACCCAGGTGTCGCCGGGGTCGAGCTGGGCGAACGAGCCGTTCTGGGCGAGGTACTGGGCCGGGAGCGCTCGGGCCCGCTGGTCCCACGACCCCTCGATGAGCTGACCGTCGACCAGGAACCAGGCGTCGCCCTGGCCCTGGATCTGGGCCTCGGGGACGGGGTTGCCGTTGGCGTCGACCGAGCCGGAGTCGACGTAGTCGACGAAGCGGACCACGACGTTGGTCGGCGCGACCTGCTCGCCGTCGGTGTCGACGTGGGGCTCGCCGTCCTGGGTCCGCAGCCACCCGGCGACCGACTCGTCCCAGGTGAAGGAGGCCGTCGTGGCGCCGTAGTCGATCGTGATGCCATCGATCGGGCGCGCGCTCGGCGGCACGGAGCTGTCGGCGCGGTAGCGGAACATCTGGCGAGGCGGCTGACCCTGGCCGTCAGCGGCGGCGTAGAGCGCCTCGGTCGACGAGAAGAGGTTCGAGGGGGCGTCACGGTCGTCGCGGGTCTCGTAGGCGTCGAAGGCGACCTCGACGCCGACGTCGATCACATTGCTCGCCCGCACGAGGTCGGCGAAGGCAGCGTTGGCGCCCGACCAGGCGAACAGCGGCTGGCCGAGGGTCGCGAGGATCGGGATGTCGGTCGAGCGGGCCGACCGCACCGGGCCCACCTCGTCACTCGACTGCGAGTGGTAGAGCGCCAGGAAGCGGGTGAGGCCGCCCTCGACCCGCTCCTCGAACACGACGTCGGCGTCGTTGAGGCCCGCCTGGGGCAGCGCCGACGGGGCGTTGTCGATCTTGACCGCGAGCGCGGCGTTGGCGACGGCTGCGGCGTCACCCACGGCGGCGCCGGTCAGCGGGAACGGGGTGTCGACCTCACCGAGCGAGGTCGGCTCGGGCGCCTCGTCGGCGTCGGCGTCGCCGGCGTCACTGCCCTCGAGGATGGCGGGGGCGGTCGTCTGGGTCGTCGCCGTCGCGACGTCGTCCGGTGTCGCCTCGTCGTCGGAGTCGCCCGAGCAGGCGGCAGCGACGAGCGCGATGGCGAGCAGGCTGAGCAGGGTTCGGCGGAAGGCCACTTCGGTTCTCGTCTCCTCGTGGAGGTCCGGGTCAGCGCTCGTGCAGCGCCGCGACCCTGGTCGGCACGTCCGCCCTGCCGCGCTCGCCCGGATCGATCATCCAACTGACGCCCAGCGTCGCGCGCTGCTGGACCGGAAGGGCGTCGACCCGGTCGAGCGCCGCCGCGAGCCCCGGCGGGTACCGGGTGTGCTGCACCGCCTCGGCGTCGAGGGCGAGCTCGTCGTCGAGTCGCCGACCGGGGCCGGCGAGCCGTCGTCCCAGCGACGGCGCCAACCACCCGACGACGCCGGCGGCCGTCGACTCGGCGAGGTACTCCGCGCTCGCGGCCCGGTGCAGCTCGTGGGCGACGACGCCCTCCAGCTCGAGGCGGTCGAGGCCGTCGAGGAGGCCGCGGGTGACGACGAGCGTCGGCGGGCGGCCCACGCCGACCAACCCGGCATTGCCGGCCGGGTCGTCGAGCACGACGACCGGCGGCGGGGAGACGCCCACGGTGGCGGCCAGGCCCTCGACCAGGTTGAGGATGCGGGGCTCGTCGGTGTCGTCGACCTCGGTGCCGTCGAGGCGACCCACCAGGCGATCGTGGGCGCCGTTGACCAGCCAGGCCACCGCCCCCGCAGCGAGCACGATGCCGAGCACCACACCCAGGACGGCGCCCACGGTGCCGGCGACGAGCCCGCCGACGATCGCGAGCACGGCAGCCAGGACGACGGCGAGGCCGCCACCGAGCAGGACCAACGATCTCCCGACGGCCGCCCGAGCCGCTCGGGCGCGGTCCTGGGCCAGTTGCAGGTCGGGGAACGTCACGATCGGCGAAGTGTACGGGTCAGGGCCCGCATCCGCCGCCATCGAGCGTCACCCAGGCGGTCGGGGCGTGACGCAGCGTCGTAGTAGTCGAGGTACCGCACGGCGAGCCGATCCATCGACAGCTCCTCGGCCCGTGCGGTGCCGGCGGTGACGATCCGATCGGCCAACGCGTCGTCGCTCAGCACCCGGTGCAGGGCACCCGCCAGCGCGGTCGCGTCACCCGGTGGCACCAGCAACGAGTCGCGCCCGTCGGTCGCGACGTTGCGGTAGCCGTCGAGCGACGAGGCCACCACCGGGGTGCCCGCCGCCATGGCCTCGAGCAGCACGACGCCGAACGACTCCGAGGCCAGCGATGGGAAGCAGGCGGCCGAGGCGCCGCTGAGCCGGGCCAGCTTCTCGGCCTCACTGATCATCCCCAACCACTCGATCCGGTGGTCGTCGGCGTGTCGGGCCCGCAGCTCGTCGGTGGCCGGACCGGAGCCCGCCACCCAGACCCGGACCTCCCCGGGGAGCTCCCTCACGGCGTCGAGCAACACGGCCAGACCCTTGCGCGGCTCGTGACGGCCGAGGAACAGGATCGACGGCACCTCGCTGGTGATCGGTTCGGCCTTGGCGTACCGCTCGACCTCGATCCCGTTGAAGAGCACGTCGTAGTCGCCGCCCAACCCGTCGATCGCCATGTCGCGGGCGTCGGCCGAGACGGCCACCCGAGCGCTGAGGCGCGAGGCCAGGTAGCGGACGCCGGGGACCCAGTAGGCCTTCGAGCCGCCCGCGGCGTGCCAGGTGCCGATCATCGGGGCGGTGTTGAGCAGCAGCGCGGTCTGGTTCGGCCCCGGCACGAGCGGCTCGTGGAGATGGATGACGTCGAACTCCTCCTCCCACAGCGCACGGATGGTCCGGAGCGCGCACGCCGCGTCGGGGGCGATCGGCGCCACGGAGCCGTTGGACACCGTCGGGATCGAGTCACCCAGCGGGATCACGCCGACGTCGGGCGGCGGTCCGTCGCAGGGGCCCAGCGCAACGGCCTCGTGGCCCCGCTGGCGTAGGGCGCGCGCCAGGCCCAGCACCTGGCCCTGCACACCACCCGGCACGGTCAGTGAGTACGGCGAGATGATCCCGATGCGCACCCTCCGTAGCGTAGTCGCCGGGCCCGGCCGCCCCGGGTGAGATCGATCCCGAGGCCGACCGGTGCGGCGTCGATCAGGCCCGGCCGCGCCGCTCGGCCAGCCAGCGGTGATCGCTGGGCCAGTTCGGCTGGAGGAGGTGCCACTGCTCGGGCGCGGCTCTGATCAGCGCCTCGAACTCGTACGCGAGCTGTTGGGTGACTCGGGCGACGTCGGTGCGCAGCCGGCCCCGGCGCTCGAGGTCGAGGGGCGGGCGGACGACACCCCGGTGCGATCCTCCGGGGCCGAAGTAGACCGCCGTCGGGAAGACCGGCGCCCCGGCGCGGAGGCCGAGCACGGCGGGGCCACCCGGCAACGTGGTGCGCTCGCCGAAGAACTCGACCTCGATCCCGTTGCCCTGCAGATCGCGGTCGGCGAGCAGGCACACGATCTGGTTGTCGGCGAGCGCCTGGAGCACGTGCGAGCCGGCGTCGGGACCGAGCGGGATCACCGACATGCCAAGCGACTCCCGGAAGCCGGCGAACCAGTCGAACAACTCGGGCGGATGGAGCGGCTCGACGACCACCGACACCCGGCGACCCTCGCACGCCGTCAACCAGAACCCGGCCCACTCCCAACCGCCGAGGTGGGGCAGGGCGAGGATGGCGCCACCGCCGCGGTCGAGCGAGGCCCACAGCTCCTCGGTGCCGACGGTGACGATGCCGGCCTCGATCTCACCCGGCGTCAACGCCGGCAGCCGGAACGACTCCACGTAGTAGCGGGTGTAGCTCCGCATCGCGCCACGGACCGCAGCCCGGAGCGCAGGACCCCGGAGCTCGGGCCCGACGACCCGGCGGAGATGTCGTTCGAGCATCCCGCGTCGACCGCGCAGCGACGCGGCCGCCGCTGGAGCGAGCAGGCCGGGCGCCTCCCGGGCGACCCCGTCCGGCAGGAGCTGGGCCAACCGCGATCCACTGCGGTAGGCGCCGACGACGAGGCCGTCGGTTCGTCGCGACACCTGCGGTCAGCGGCGTTCGTTGGCGCGCCGGCGCCGACGGGCGGCCAGGCGCTCGACGCGGGCGCTGCGCTGCTCGGCCCGCATGCGTCGACGACGCCGGCGCTCCTGGGCCCGCGGCGGCAGCGGCACCTCCTCGGATGCCTGCCGCCACACCTTCACGAAGCGCTGACCCATCGTGATCACCGTGAGCACCAGCATGATCCAGAGGATGGGCACCAGCAGCGAGCCGAACGCGAGGCCGACGGCGAGCACGATGATCCGCTCGGCCCGTTCCATGAGCCCGCCCTTGGCATCGAAGCCGAGCGACTCGGCCTTGGCCCGCATGTACGAGATGACGCTGGCCGACGCCATCACCGCGAACGGCAGCAACGCCATCTGCTGACCCTCGGTGCTGGCCAGGTACCACGCCACGCCACCGAGCAGGAACGAGTCCGTGACGCGATCGGCGGTCGAGTCGAAGAACGCGCCGCGCCGCGAGGCCGTGCCCGCCGCCTTCGCGACGGCGCCGTCGAAGAGGTCGGGCAGCGCGGAGAGGACCAGGAGCAGCAGACCGAGACGCAACTCGCCGTTGGCGATCGCCACCGCCGCGCCGACGCTGATCAGCATGCCGGCAACGGTCAGGTGATCGGCCGTGACGCCCAGCCGTTGGATGCGAGCGCCGATGGGGCGGACGACCCGGTCGACACCGGTGCGGAGGTGGCCGTCGAACATGGTGCTCCTCTCCGGCCCGTCCGGTCGTGCGGGCGCGATCTGTGGGTCGTGGGTGGCGGGAGGCCCACGGCGATGGGCTCGTGGCAACTCCGTCCTCGCCGACGATCAGTGTAGGAGCGTCGACCGTTCGCGTCGCCGACCACGACGCCCGTGGCACGAATCCGCGTCCGGCGCCGATCCCTCGGGGTGCCGGGTGGGAGCTCCACCTCGCCGGGTAAAGCGGGCGGGCGACGTGCCGATGAGGAGACGGACGACGTCCGACGACTCCGGGAGACCGAGATGGCCGAGCTCGAACCCTCGCTCCAGGACCTCCTGACCGCGCGCGTCGCCGCCTTCGACGCCGAGGGCCCGCTCGGCGTCGGCACCACGACCTTCATCGACACGATCGCCGAGGGGTCGCTGGTGGCCGGGGACCGGGAGGCCATCGAGCAGCGTGCCGTCACCGGAGCGCTCTCGTGAGGCCGGGTGGTCAACTTCGCCGGGGCACCCTGGCCGAGGTGCTCTTCGAGGCCGAGCAGATCGCCCTCAGCGGGGCGATCACGGTGATCACCGACGACCGCCAGGGCAAGGTCTACCTCCACGAAGGTCGCATCACCCACGCACGCCAGAGCGTGCAGCGCGAGTTCGACCAGTGGCTCGCGCTCCTCGGCCTGGTCCCCTCGGACGATGCCTCGATCGCGACCACCCTGGCGGGGCGCCTCGACACCGACCTCGCCGTCAACGCGCCGATGATCAAGCGACTCGGACGCGAGTACGTCGACCGCGTCTGCGCAGATCTCCTCCGGATCGAGGAGGGCGAGTACCACGTCCAGGAAGGGGAGCTGGTGCCCCACGGCGTCATCGAGTCCTGGAAGGTCGCACAGGTCCTCCTCAACGCCGCAGCGACCGGCCACGCCGACAAGCTCGAGACCCGTCCGTCGTCGACGGACGTCCGCCTCAAGACCACGACGGAGCCCCAGATCGTCCTGACCCGCGCCGAGTGGCGTCTCGCCGTGGAGATGTCGCGGCCGGCCAGCCCGGAGCTGTTGGCCGAAGCCGTCGGCGCCGAGCCCCGCAGCGTGCGCCGGGTCCTGTCCGGCCTCTTGGATCGAGGGCTGCTCATCGCCGGCCCGGCCGCCCGCCTCGCCGCGCCGGACGAACCGGCACCGACCCCGCATCCGCCCGGCGGTCCGGCGGCGGCACCGACGGCGCAGGACGACGCGGCCACGGCACCGACCGGCGACCGTGACGTGGCCGCCACCGCCCCGGCGGAGCCGGTCGACGAGCGGGAGACCGACACGATCGGAGAGGCCGGCGACGACGACGAGACGCTCCCCCCGGCTCAGCGTGCGTCGGCGCTGCGGCGCCTCATGAGCCAGATGCGCGAGTAGCGCCCGAGCCACCCGAGCTCAGTCGACGTTGTCCTCGAAGAGGTCGTCGATGACCGAGCCGTCGACGCCGTCGACGAGCACCAGCCCGCGGCGGGTCGGCGGGTCGTCGGCCGAGAACAGCAGCATCCGCCAGGTCGGGCGACTCCGCAGCCCCCGCCACCCGAGCTGGGCCGACGCATGCCCGACCGCGAACCCCGCCTGGCGCGTCGCCACGACGAGCGCCTCGTTCTCGTCGACCCGGAGCGGGTAGCCGGCAACCCAGCCGTAGAGCCCGAAGGCCACGAGGCCGACGCCCACGGCGAGCACACCACCGTTGACGAGCACGCCCTCGTCGCCCGCCGACAACGTGATCGCGATGGCGGCCAGCCCGAACGCCACGTAGAGCGCCGCGGGGATCCGCCGGCGCTTGTTGTCGGGGAACTGGTAGGGACCGACGAAGCCCCGGTCGAGATCCTCGGGCAGCTCGTCGCGGATCGACGCAGCGTCGCCGTGGCCGTCCTGCCGGTCGTCGTCGCTCACGTCCGACGAGGCTACCGGGCGCCCCACGGCCGTCCCCCGGCCGGCCACGCGTCCCGCAGCTTGACCGCCGTGACCTCGGGCGCCTCCGGGATCACGCGGACGTTGGCGACCGTGGTCATGAAGTTCGTGTCGCCCCGCCACCGAGGCAGCGCGTGGAGGTGGAGGTGCGCGGGGATGCCGGCGCCGGCGGCCGGGCCGAGGTTGGCGCCGACGTTGACACCGCCCGGGTCGTAGGCCTCCGTGATGGCTGCCACCGCCTGCTCGAGCATCGCCCACAGCTCGGCCGACTCGTCGTCGGTGAGCTCGTCGAGCCGGGCGACGTGGCGGCGGGGCAGGACCATCATGTGGCCGTTCACGTAGGGGTAGCGGTTGAGGACGGCCACGATCCGCTCACCCCGATGGACGACGTCGACGTGGTCATCGCCGTCCGGATCGGTGATGCGGCACAGCACACAACCGCCGTGGTCGGTGCCGTCGGTCGCAGCTGCGTCGGCGACGTAGTCGGATCGCCACCCCGCCCAGAGGTGCCCGCTCACCCGGATCGGACGTCCGGTCGCCTCACGAGGCCGACGTGACGAGGTCGCGCGTCTCGATCCGCGCCGTGTCGGTCGGCGCCGTCTCGGCCGTGCGGGTGGCGTAGCGGTCGACGTAGCGCTGTCCCGTCAGGGACCGGATCTCGAACATCAGCTCGTCGGTGATCCGGCGGTGGAGCAGGCGATCGGCACCGTCGGTCGCGAATCGGGCCGGGTCGATGGGCCGACCGAACCGGATGGCGGCGGGACGGAACGGGCGCGGCATCGGCGTGTCGGGTGGCTGGATCTCCGCCGTGCCGACGATGCCGGTCGGGACGATCGGCGCGCCGGTCGCGAGCGCGAGACGGGCGACGCCCGTGTGGCCCTTGTGCAGGTCGCCGGAGCGGGAACGCGTGCCCTCGGGGAAGATGCCGAACAGCTCGCCCCGGCGGAGCACCTCCTCGGCGGCGTCGAGGGCGCTCATCGACGCCGAGCCGCCCCGGCGGTCGATCGGGATCATGCCGAGCGCCGGGAACAACGTCCGCGTCTTCCAGTCGTCGAGGTACTCGGCCTTGCCCACGAAGGTGATCCGCCGGGGGAGGAGCATCATCAGGAACATCGAGTCGATGAAGCTGACGTGGTTGGGGGCGATGATCGCCGGGCCGTCGCTGGGGAGGTGGTCGCTCCCCTCGATCCTCACCCGCCAGAGGAACCGGGTGAGCGGCGAACCGACCGACTTGACGTAGCGGTGCCAGCGGCCGATCTCGGCCAGGTCGAGGTCGGGTCGGTCTCCGGCGGCCTCGATGGTGGTGCTCGTCGACACAGGCGTCCCCCACGGCGTGCTGGCCGGACGCTAGTCGCTCGATGTCGACATCGCCGAGCCGGGGAGGAGGTCGATCCCGAGCAGGGCCGCGGCCTCACCCACGTCGCGGTCTGCCGCTGCTGCCTCGTCGATCAGCCGGAGCGCACCCGGCACGTCGAGGTCGTCGTCGAGCCGGTCGCGGACCGGGCCGATCGCCATCGCCTCACCCCCACCTGCGACGGCCTCGCCCCAGACCCGCCACCGTTCGGCTGCCGGACCGAGGTCGTCCTCGTCCCACTCCCACGTCGATCGGTAGTGGTGGTCGATGATCGCGAGCCGGATGACCGGTCCCGGCCATCGTGCGAGCAGGTCGCCGATGAAGACGAGGTTCCCCGCCGACTTGGCCATCTTCGTACCCCGACGGGTGACCATCCCGACGTGCATCCAGCGTCGGACGAAGGTGCCGCCCACGACCACCTCGGCCTGGGCCCGCTCGTACTCGTGGTGGGGATGGAGCAGGTCGGCGCCGCCGCCGTGGAGGTCGATCGGGGCGCCGAGCTCGCGCAGCGCGAGCGAGGTGCACTCGACGTGCCATCCCGGTCGCCCGCTCCCCCAGCGGGCCTCCCACTCCGGCTCGTCGTCGACCGACGGTTGCCACAGGACCGTGTCGAGGAGGCCGCGGCGCCCGGGTGGGTCGACGAGCTCCCCGCGACCCCGGCCGACCTCGAGCATCTCGTCGGGATCGAGCCCGCTCAACCGTCCGAACCCGTCGACGAGGGTGGCATCGAAGTAGACCCAGCCGTCGGCCGCGTAGGCCACACCGCGTTCGAGGAGCACGCCGATCACGCGACGGATCTCGCCGATCGCCGACGTGGCCCGCGGCTCGGAGGTCGGCGCAAGCAGGCCGAGGGCGTCGAGGTCGGCGTCGAAGCTGGCGAGGCCGCTGGCAGCGAGGTCGAGGTAGTGGACGTCCAACTCGCGCGCCCGGGCGAGGAGGCTGTCGTCCACATCGGTCACGTTGCGGACGCAGCGCACCTCGTGACCTGCGTCGAGGAGGCGGCGCTGGAGGACGTCGAAGGCCAGGAAGGTGGCGGCGTGCCCGACGTGGGTCGCGTCGTAGGGCGTGATGCCGCAGGTGTACATCCGGACCACCGGGCCCGCGTCGAGGGCCCGGACAGTGCCGCTCGCCGTGTCGAAGAGGCGCAGGTCCGCTACTTGATGCCGGTGAGCTTGAGGCCGACGCGGGTGCGGTAGCGCACGTTGAGCTGGAGCATGACGGCCGTGAAGGCCTCGATGGCCGTGGCGTTCGACAGCTCACCCGAGTCGAGAGCCCGGAAGCCCGGGACCTTGTCGACGATCTCGGTGGTGGCGGCGATGGCGCTCTGGTGATCGGAGCAGATCAGGACGTCGCTCTCGACCGGGGCGGTCAGGTCGCCGAGCTCCTTGGCCGGCACGTGCTGGAACGCCGCCGCGACGCGGGCGCCGCGCACGGTCGCCTGCACGCTCGCCGCCACCGAGCCCCGTGGTGGGATGAGCGGCACGAACTCCTTGCCGATCCGGGCGAGGGCGTTGGCCATGGTGATCACGACCTTGCCGTCGAGCTGGTCGGCCACCGACAGGCAGGTGGTCGCGGCCGAGTCCCACGGCGTCGCCACGACGATCACGTCGGTGTCGGCCGCGGCGATGTTGTCGCCGGCGTCGATGCCGAGCTCGTGATCGGGCCAGCGCTCCCAGAGACCGTCGCGGACCTCCATCGCGCGGTACTTCGACCGAGAGCCGAGGACGACCTGGTAGCCCACGGAGGCGAGCCGAGCCGCCAGCGCGCTACCCGCCGGGCCGGTGCCGCCGAGGATGCCGATCTGCATGGCGACACACTACTTCGGACCGTCACCGGCCGATCCAGCCCGCGCGATCAGCCTCGTCGGCGCGGCGCTCGGTGTCACCTCGTGGGTAGGTTCCGGGTCCGACCAACGGCACCCGACACCTTCGGAGGAGACGACGTGGGCCTGCTCGACGGCAAGCGCATCGTGATCACCGGCGTCCTCACCGACGCGTCGCTCGCGTTCGGCGTGGCGCGCCTCGCCCAGCAGGAGGGCGCGGAGATCGTGCTCACCGGTGCGGGTCGTGCGCTCCGACTGACCCAGCGCACCGCCCGCAAGCTCCCGACCGAGCCCGAGGTGCTCGAGCTCGACGTGACCGAGGACGAGCACTTCGAGCGGCTCGCCGCCCACCTCGGTGATCGGTGGGGATCGGTCGACGGCGTGCTCCACTCCATCGGCTTCGCGCCGGAGGCCTGCCTCGGCGGCGGCTTCCTCGAGGCCGGGTGGGACGACGTCGCGGTGGCGTTGCGCATCTCGGCCTATTCGCTGGCTCCCCTGGCGACGTCGTTGCGCCCGCTGATGGTCGCCGCCGGGGGTGGATCGGTCGTCGGGATGACCTTCGACGCCCGGGTCTCGTGGCCCGCCTACGACTGGATGGGCGTCGCCAAGGCGGCCCTCGAGTCGACGTCGCGCTACCTGGCCCGCGACCTCGGGCCCGACAACATCCGGGTGAACCTGGTGGCGGCCGGGCCGATCAAGACGATGGCGGCGAAGTCGATCCCCGGCTTCGCGGCGTTCGAGGACGTGTGGGACGACCGCGCGCCGCTGGGTTGGGCGGTCGACGACCCCGAGCCGGTGGCCCGCACCACGGTGGCCCTGCTCTCCGACTGGTTCCCGGCGACGACCGGCGAGATGGTGCACGTCGACGGCGGCTACCACGCCACGGGCGCCTGATCGACCGCGGGACGTGGGCGTCGAGCGCTCCGCGTGAGCCCGCTCGAGGGCGAGGTGTCGCCCGACCCACGCCACCCGTAGTCTGACCCGCCGGAGCGGCGCCGAACGGAGAGAGTGGTAGTGACGCCCACGGGCGAGCGGGGTCCGGACGACCCCACGGCCGACACCCTGCTCGACGACTTGCCGTCGTCGCTCGACGTCGTCGAGCGACCCGACGAACGCGCCCCCGATCCCGAGCCGGACCCGACCGCACCGCCGACCGATCCGGTCTCCCGCCGTCGGCGACGGGCCATGCTGATCGGCGCGGTGCTCGGCGTCGTCGCCTTGGCTGCCGGCACCGTAGCCGCCATCGAGCTGCAATCGGGGGACTCCTCTCGGACCGAACCCGACCTGCTCGGTCCCGGCATCGCGACGGCGCAGGTCGAGCTGCGGGCCCTGACGGCACGAGTGACGGTCATCGGCGACGTCGCGGCCAGCGGGGACGCCGTGGTGACGGTGTCGGGTGCCCCGGACGGCCCGGGCGTCGTCACCGCCACCGGCACGGCCGCGGGCGCGACCGTCGACGAGGGGGACGTGCTGGCCGAGGTCGACGGCCGACCGATCTTCCTGATCGGTGGGGCGACGCCGGTGTTCCGGGACCTCGGCCCCGGCGACGAGGGCACCGATGTCGGCCAGCTCCAGGAGGCGCTGATCCGCCTCGGCGTGCTGACCGGTGAGCCGACCGGCGTGTTCGACGCCGCGACCCAGGCGGCGATGGCCGAGCTCTACACCGCCGCGGGCTACGAGTCGCTCGGCCCCTCCGACGACGACCTGGTGGCCCTCGACGCGGCACGCACGGCGGTCGACGACGCCCAGCGGGCGCTCAACGACGCCGAGATCCGCGTCTCCGAGGCCGGCGACGATCTCCCCACGGCGACCATCCTCCAGCTCGACGCCGACGTGGCCGCGGCCCAGGCCGCGGTCACCGCCGCCCGCTCCGACGCCGCCGACGCGCTGGCCGGACCGCAGGCCGCGCTCACCGAGGCCGAACGGGTGCGAGACGAGATCGCCGCCACCGTCACGGAGCTCGAGCGACGGTTGGCGAGCGCCCAGCGTCGCCTCGACGACGGCACCGACGCCGACGGCGATCCCCTGTCGCAGGATCAGCTGGCCGAGCTCGCCGACGAGGTCGCCGCCCTCGGCACCGAGCTCGAGGGCCAGCGTGAGGTGGCCGGGGTGTCGCGGGCCGTCGTCGCTCAGCGCGCGGCCGAGGTCGCCGACGTCCGCCGCCGCACCGACGACGTCATCCGGGCCGCCGAGGCCCGACTCGGTGCCGCTCGGGCCGCCCGCTCCGCGGCGAACAGCGCTCCCGACACCTCCGCGCAGCGCGCCGCCGTGGCAGACGCCGAGGAGGTCCTGCGGCGGGCCCAGGAGGCCCTCACCGAGCTCGAGCGCTCCGTGGGCCCGCGCTGGCCGGCCGACGAGCTCGTCGCCCTCGACGACCTGCCGCGCACCGTCCGGTCGGTGGCCGACGTCGGGTCGCCCGCCGACGGGGAGATCGTCGTCGTGGCGAACGGCGAGGTCACGGTCCGGGCAACGGTCCCGCCGTCCGACCGCGAGCTCCTCGACGTCGGCCTCGTGGCCCGGCTGCTCGACGACCAGCTCGGCATCGACGCCGACGCCGAGGTCGTCTCGCTCGCCGACGAGCCCGGGACCTCGACGACCGACCGACCCGTCGACGCCGACCGGTTCGAGATCACGGTCCGCTCGGTCGGCTCGGTGCCCGACGTGCCGCCATCGCGCCGCATCCGCATCGAGATCCCCGTCGCCGAGACCCGGGGCGAGGTCTTCGTCGTGCCCGTCGCAGCCCTGGCCGCCGGCCTCGACGACACGACCCGCATCACCGTCATCGCACCCGACGGGTCGACCCGCTCCGTGCGCGTGGTGGCCGGGCTCGTCGCCGACGGCCTCGTCACCGTCGATCCGGTGGGTGACGAGCTGACCACGAACGACCGCGTGGTGATCGGCGCCGACCGCACCGCCGAGCCGGTCGTCGAGGACGGGCCGTGACCGACACCGCCGACGCCGCCATCGACGGCTGGTTCGGGGTCGGGCCCCGGCCCGCGATCCGGCTCGAGCGCATCGTCCGGTCGTTCGCCGGCCCACCCGAGGTGCTGGCGCTCGCCGCCGTCGACCTCGAGGTCTCGTCCGGTGAGTTCGTCGCGGTGCTGGGCACGACCGGCAGCGGCAAGACGACGTTGCTGCACGTCCTGGGTCTCCTCGACCGCCCCACCGCGGGCCGGCACCTCATCGACGGCGTCGACGTGTCCGACCAGCCCGACGCCGATCGCGCCACGCTGCGGGCGGGTCGCATCGGCCTGTCGCTCGGACCAGCGCACCTGCTGGCCGACCGCACCGCCGCGGAGAACGTCGACCTCGCGCTCGTCTACACCGGCGCCGACCGAGCCGAGCGCGAACGTCGCGTCGCGGCGTCGCTCGAGCGGGTCTCGATGGCTGACCGCCGCAACAACCTGCCGGCCGACCTGTCGGTGGGCGAGCGTCGCCGGGTCGATCTCGCCCGGGCGCTCGTGCGAGCGCCGACCCTGCTGCTCGTCGACGAGCCGACCCGCGAGCTCGACGACGCGGCCGCCGCATCGCTCATGGCCGTGCTCCGCGAGCTCCACCGATCGGGGCTCACGATGATCGTGACGACCGACGACGAACGGGTCGCGGCCCTGGCCGACCGCTCGGTCCGACTCGACCACGGGCGCCTCGAGGTGGCCTCGTGACCGGGACCGTCCAGGAGGAGGCGATCACCACCAACCTGTTGGGTGTCGAGCGGGTCGACGGCCGGACGATCGTGCGGGAGGCCTGGGGGTCCCTGGCCGTCCGGCCCGGGCGCACGGCGCTGTCCGTGCTGGCCGTCGCCCTCGCCGTCGCGGTCGTCACGACGTCGCTCGGCCTCGCCCGCACAGCCGCTGACGAGTCCCTCTCCGTGATCGACCAGCTCGCCGCCACGGAGATCTCGATCGGGCCGGGTACGGGGCCCGATGACGAGCTCGATCCGCTCCCCCTCGACGCCGCCGAGCGGGTCCGTCCGCTCATCGGGGTGGTCGCCTCCGGAACGCTCAGCGACCTCACGGCGCGGGGCATCGTGGCCACCATCGACGGCGACGACGGCACCGGCGCCGCGGCCACAGCCGACGACGACGTCGCCGTCAGGCCGGACGGCACGATGACCGCCGCCGCCTCGGCGGGCCTCTTCGACGTGGTCGGCGCGACGGTGCGCGAGGGTCGCGTCTTCGACTCCGGCCACGTCGGACGCGCCGACGCCGTCGCGGTCGTCGGACCCGACGCCGCGTCGGACCTCGGGATCCTCGACCTGTCCGGTGACCCGGAGGTCGTCGTGGGCGACGTGCCCCACGCCGTGATCGGCATCCTCTCCGGCGTCGAGCGCCGCAGCGACCTGCTCGACGCCGTGATCGTCCCGGAGACGACGGCGACCGAACGCTTCGGCCTCGACGCGCCCGACCGGATCCTCATCGAGTCCGCCGTCGGCGAGGCCGAGACGGTCACCCGAGCCGCGCTCGTGGCGCTCGGCCCGGGCAGCACCTCGTTCACCGTCGACAGCCCTGCGGCCCCGGCCGACGTCCGCGACGACGTGGCCGACACGCTCGACGAGCTGTTCGCCGCGCTCGGGGTCGTGCTCGCCGTCGTCGCCGTGGTGGTCGTGGTCCTGGCCGTGGCGTCGCGGCTGCGGGCCCGACGCGACGAGATCGGCCTCCGTCGGGCGTTCGGTGCCCGTCGCGGTCAGCTGGTCGCCCAGTTCACGACCGAGTCGCTGGTGCTCACCCTCCTCGGGGGTGTGATCGGCGCCGCCCTCGGCATGGTCGTCGTGGTGGGAGTCTCCGCCTGGCTCGGTTGGTCGGCGGCGCTCGGTGTCGTGTACCCGCTCGCGACCCTCGGCGGCGCCGTGCTCGTCGGCCTGGTCTCGGCCTGGTCGACGACGCTGCGCGCCACCCGCGTCGAACCGGCCGACGCCGTCCGCGCCCTCGGGTGACCAGCCGGGCGCGACGCGCGCTCAGTCCTCGAGGTAGCGAGGGTTGGCGACCCGGAGGCGGTCGGTGACGGTCTCGCGGAGCGCGGTGACGAGCTCGTCGGTGCGCTCGTCGAAGGCGCCTGCCCTGATCGCGTCGGCGAGCTCGCGCTCGCTGCCCACACCGAGCCGTTCGAGGCGGGCCCGGTGGGCGTCCTCCTGCGCCTCGGCGAGCTCGAGCTCGCGCCCGACGGTGGCGAGCACGTTCACCGCCACCCGCGTGTGGAACCGCAACCGGCCCTCGACCTGCGGGCTCACGTCGCGCTCGAGCCACTCCCGCACGGCCTCGACCAACTCGGCCGCCGTCGGGGCCCCGTGGAGCGAGTCCTGCGGGTAGGGGTAGTCGGAGGTGATGTCGGTCATGGCGCCATCAGGTCGAGGAGGTCGAGCTCGTTCTCGCAGACCCGGCGTCCGATGGCGGCGAGCTCGTGGGAGCGACGGAGCCCGGACAGGTGGCCGTTCGCCTGCATGATGCACATGATCCCCCACTTCAGGGTGCCGGCCACCTCCCACCACCGCAGCGCCGCTCGGTCGACCTCGGTGCCCGACGCCTCGCCGTACGCGTCGAGCAGCTCGTCGTAGGAGCCGAGGCCGGCGACCGGTGAGCGGCCGCCGAAGCGCCAGGCCTTCACACACAGCCAGGCGAGGTCCTCGACGGGATCGCCGAGGTGCACGAGCTCCCAGTCGATGACGGCGGCCAGGCCGTCGGTGTCGATGATGAGGTTGCCGAGCCGGAAGTCACCGTGGACCATCCGGTCGGGACGGGCGTCGGGCCGGGTCGACTCGAGCCAGCGGAAGGCGAGCTCGAACGTCGGGTGGGGCGGCCCGAGCTCGTCGAGGATCTCGCGGTACCGGGTGAGCTGGTCGGGCCGCTCGAGGCTCGGCACCTCGGCGGGATCGATGGCGTGGACCGCGGCCAACGCGCGGCCGGCGTCGGCGGCGAAGCGGTCACGAGCCGTCGCGTAGGGCTCGTCGCGCTGGATCTTCCGGGCGATGGTCTCACCGGCCAC
Source organism: Actinomycetota bacterium (assembly GCA_039197885.1). GTDB lineage: Bacteria > Actinomycetota > Acidimicrobiia > Acidimicrobiales > Poriferisodalaceae > JBCBSZ01. The sequence continues at coordinate 19,115 of JBCCTY010000017.1, forward strand.
GTGCTCCGACAGCAGGAACGGCGCGCCGAGGGGCTCGTCGTCGGCCGAGGAGGCGAGCAGCGCCGGGACGGGCACGCCGCCCGCGGTGGCAGCACGGATCGCCTCGCTCTCGAGGCCCATCCCTCCGGTGGTACGCACCGACGACGCCTCGTCGCGCTGCAGGATCAGGGGCCGCCGCGAGCCGTCGGAGCCGACGGCGATCAACGACCAGGTCTCCCGCGATGCGCCGCCGCTCAGTCGATGGAGGTCAGCCACGGCGACGTCGTGGTCACCCAGCGCCTCCGCCAGCACCGACCGCAGCGCGTCGGCGAACCCTGGGACCGTCATCGCTCAGCAGCGCTCACGGACGAACGGTGTCGGGTTGACGGCCGCTCCCCCGCCCGGGTGGTACTCGAAGTGGAGGTGGGGCGGGGTCCACCTGGCGTTGCCGGTGTTGCCGACGTAGCCGATGACGGCGCCGGCCTCGACGCGGCCGCTGGCGCCGAAGGCATCGAGGTGGCTGCCGAAGTAGCGGTTGCCGTCATCTCCGTACAGGTAGTACTGCAGGCCGCCGAGCGACGAATTGGAGTGCCGGACCTCACCCGAGACGTGGGCCACGATCGGCGTGCCGCGGGCAGCGAACATGTCGACGCCCTTGTGGCGGCGCCCGCTGGAGCGAGGGGCACCCCAGGTGTCGCTGAACGACGTCGCGCCGGCGATCGGGCAGAGGCTGCTCGGCGCGGCAGGTGGCGGGGCGGGCGCCGCCGTGGTCGGTGGCACCGTCGCCTCGGGAGCCGGTTCACCGTCGACCGGTTCGCCCTCGGGAGCGGCAGCCTCACCATCGGCGGGCTCGGCGTCGGGTGGCGGCGCCGTGGTGGGCGGGGGCGTCGTGGTGGTGCTCGTGCGGGCGGCCTCGGCGGCGCGTCGTGCCTGTTCCTCGGCGAGGCGCGCCTGGCGCTCCGCCTCGGCCTGGCGACGCAGCTCCTCGAGCCGGCGTCGCTCCTCCTCCTCGAGCCGCGAGACCTCGGACTCCCACCTCGCCTCCTCCTCGGCGAGGGTGGCGAGCTCGGCCTGGATGACCTCGACCTCGGCCGAGACGTCGGCTTCCGCCGCCTCGAGGTCGGCGACGATGTCGAGCTGCTCCAGCTCTCGGAGGCGACGCTCCTCGCGGGCAGCCTCGAGGTCGAGGCTCACGGCGCGGAACTGATCGATCTCCTCCTCGGTGCCGAAGATCACGAAGCGACCGAGTGCCTCGGCCCGGGCGCGGGCGTAGGGGTCGTCGAGGTCGGGGACGGCCAGCGCACCGAATCGGTCGCCCTGGACGTAGCGCTCGATGGCGAGGTCGGCCACCGAGCCACGCAACGCATCGAGCTCGGCCTCGGCGGCCTCGACCCGCGCCGCGAGCGACTCGATCTCGAGCGCGAGCCCGATCGCCACGCCGTTCGCGGCCTCGGCCCGCTCGACGGCCTCGTCGAGGCGACGCTGGGCGGCGTCGACCCGCTCCTGGGCCTCGATCACCGCCTCGGTGGCGGCCTCGGCCTCCTCGCGGGCGCGGTCGAGCTCGGACTGCGCCACGGCCTCGGGGGCCGCGACGAACGAGGTCACGAGCATCGCGACGAGCGCGATCGAAGCAAGGGCTCGGACGGCCATGGCGCGGTCAGGCTACCGCCGGGCGGTCACCGAGCGTCAGCCGCCGACCCTCGGCCACCACGCCGAGCGAGGATCCGCCGACCAGCGGTGCCAGGACGTCGTCGAGCATCACGATCCCCGCGGTCGAGCCGTCGGGGTGGGTGACCACGCCGACCTGGGTCCTGGCCTGACGCATGCGAAGCACCATGTCGGCGACCGTCGCCGACGAGCTCACCCTGACCATCGGTCGGATGAGCGACCGCGCGACGGGTCGGCGGCCGGCCTCGACGTCGAGGTCCAGGAGGTCGTTGACGTGCACGAAGCCGACGATGGCAGCCGGGTCGCGACCATGGATCGGGATCCGGGGATGGCGCGAGCGGGCGAAGCGCTGGGCGAGCTCGGCGGCCGGCACGTCGTGAGGCGCCGAGACGACGTCGGGGAGCGGCACCACGAGGTCGGCGGCGGTCACCGATGCCGAGGCCAGGGCCCGTCCGAGCAGCGCGTGGACGTCGTCGCCGAGCAGGCCCACGTCGCGGGACGCGGCGAACATCGCCCCGAGCTCCTCGGGCGACGAGGGCGCGACGAGCTCCTCGCGCGGTTCGATGCGCAGCAACCGCACCCCCACGTTGCTGAGGACGTTCAACGACACGAGGACGGGGCGGAGGACGAACGTGACGACCCGCATCGGTCCGGCCAGCCACAGCAGCATGGTCTCGGCGTGCGTGATGGCGATGCTCTTGGGCACCATCTCGCCGAGCACCATGTGGAGCAGGACCACGATCGCGAGGCCGACGGCGAAGCCGGTCGCCTGCAGGGCCGACTCCGGGAGCTCGACGACGCCGTCGAGCGCCATCTCGATCGCTGCGGCGACGGCCGGCTCGGCGACGGTGCCGAGCGCGAGGGAGGCGAGGGTGATCCCGAGCTGCGCGCCGGCGAGCTGGACCGACAGATCGGCCTGGAGCCGGCCGGCGAGCCGGGCACGTCGGTCCCCCGAGGCGGCGAGCTGGTCGATCCGGCTGCGCCGGGCGCCGATCAGCGCGAACTCTGCCGCGACGAAGAACGCGTTGGCGAACAGGAGGCCGACGGCGAGCGAGAGCGCGCCGGCGTTCACGTGCCGTCCTCATCGCCGGCGAGCCGCTCCAACTCCAGGCGCGCGACCCGGAGGCGGTCGCGAGCGGTGACGCGGAACCGCCAACCGTCGGCGTCGAACCCGTCACCGACGTCGGGGATGCGACCAAGGCGTTCGAGGACGTAGCCGGCGACGATCTCGTAGGGCCCGTCGGGCAGCACGAAGCCGGTGAGGTCGCGGAGCTCGTCGCGGTGGAGCGAGGCGTCGATCTCGCGGCTGCCCGTCGCGAGCGGCCGGGTGAGCGCCGGTGCGATGTCGTGCTCGTCGTGGATCTCGCCCACCAGCTCCTCGAGGAGGTCCTCGAGGGTCACGAGCCCCGCCGTGCCGCCGTACTCGTCGACGACCACGGCGATGCGGTCGCGCGAGGCCCGCAGATCACCCAGCAGCGGGCCGAGCTCGCGGACCTCCGGCACGACGGTCGCCGCCGTGGTGATGGCGAGCACGAGCGTCGACGCGCGCTCCTCGGGCGGGACGAGGAGCAGGTCGGTCACGGCGACGATGCCGACGACGTCGTCGAGGTCGTTCCCGTGCACGACGAGGCGCGACCGGCCGCTCTCGATCGCGAGTCGACGTGCGTCGTCGACGGTCCCCCGTGCCGGGACCGACACCACCCTCGTCCGGGGAACGAGCGCCTCGGCCGTGGTCTTGACGTCGAAGCGGAGCGCCCGGATCAGCAGCGCGGCCTCACCCTCGTCGAGGTGGCCGTCCTCCATCGAGGTGCGGAGGAGCTGCTCCAACTCCGCCTGCGAACGCTCCTGGTGGAGCTCCTCGGTCGGCTCGACACCGAGTCGACGGACGACGCGGTTGGCGAGCCCGTCGAGGAAGCCGGTCACGGGCCCGGCGATGCTCCCGAAGAGCGCGAGCGGACCGGCGAGCGCGAAGGCCGTCCGCTGCGGCCGTGCGATAGCGACGTTCTTCGGGATCAACTCGCCGACGAGCATCTGCACGAAGGTGGCCAGCACCAGGGCGATCACGACCCGAGCGCCGGTGCCCCCGAGGCCGATGGCGTCGAGGAGAGGTCGGATCAGCTCGCCGACGGTGTCCTCGGCGATGAAGCCGAGCACGAGGGAGGTCACCGTGATGCCGAGTTGCATGCCCGAGAGGTGGAAGCTGAGCCGCTGCAGCAGCCCGACGGTGAGCCGGGCCGGCCGACGACCCTCGCCGGCGAGCCGGTCGACCGAGGCACGATCGACGGCGACGAGCGAGAACTCGCCCGCCACGAACACGCCGTTCGCGGCGATCAGCGCGACCACGGCGCCGAGCGCGATCACGACGTCGATGGCACTCGCCCTTCACGGCAGATCGCACGATCGTACCGACCCGGCGCCGTGCCTCGCCGGGCGGTGATGCCGAGCGCTCAGGTGCGGGGGCGACGCAGGCGGGCGACGGTGCGCCCGAGTCGACGGAACGCCGGGCGGTCGTAGCGGCGCCGGATCCACTCCTCGGCGGCTCGCGCCGTCGCGTCGCTGAACGAGGGATAGGCGTGGGGCGCCGAGAGCTCGGTGACCTTCGACCCGTTGCGCACGGCAGCGGCGAGCTCGGCGATGGCCTCACCGGCCGCGGCGCCGACGACGGTGGCCCCGACGAGTCGGCCCCGTCGATCCGCCACGAGCTCGGTGAACCCGTGCGGCTCGCCGGCGGTCAGCGATCGGTCGTGGTCGGCGTGGTCGAGACGGACGTGCGTCGCGCCGACGTCGCCGACCTCGCCGACGACCGCGACCTCCGGCGAGGTGTAGACGACCGACGGCACCGTCGCCACGGGAGGCGGAGCGCCGTAGCCGAAGGCCGCGTGCACGCCGATGTGGCGACCGTGGGCCGCGGCGACGGAGGTGAGCGGCCGAAGATCGGTGACGTCGCCGCCGGCATAGATCCCGTCGGCCGTGGTGCGGAGCCGATCGTCGACCATCACGGCGCCACGATCGTCGAGCTCGACGCCGACGACGTCGAGGCCGAGCCCCGCCGTGCGCGGTCGGCGCCCGACCGCGACCAGGACCCGGTCGAAGGGCACGCGCTCACCGTCGTCGAGCACGGCGTGGCCGGCGTCGATCGCCGTGACGGTCCGGCCGGTGCGGATCTCGACGCCTTCGGTTCGCAGCACGCCGTCGATGACCGCCGCGGCGTCGGCCGGGAGCGCGCCCAGGAGCCGATCGGCGGCCTCGACGAGGGTGACCGACGAGCCCAGGCGGGCGAAGGCCTGGCCCAGCTCGGCACCGATCGCCCCGCCGCCGACCACGAGGAGGCGCCGGGGCAGCTCGTCGAGCTCCCAGATCGTGTCGGTCGTCAGCGGATCGGCCTCGGCGAGGCCCGGGATCGGGGGGATCGACGGGCTCGACCCGGTCGCCACGACGGCGCGCCCGAACCCGATCGTCTGCTCGCCCTCGGCGGTCTCGACGACGAGGCGGCCGGGCGCGGCGAACCGGCCTCGACCCTCGACGACCGCGATGCCCTCGGCCCGGAGCCGCTCGGGGCTGTCGACCGGCTCGATGGCCGCCTGCACCTCTCGGACGCGGGCGAGCACCTTGCCGAGATCGACGGTCGGTTCGACCGGCTCGAGGCCGAAGCGGTCGGCCGTGCGCATCCGGTGCGCGGTCTCCGCGGCGGCGAGGAGACTCTTCGAGGGCACACATCCGGTCCAGAGGCAGTCGCCCCCGGTGCGCTCCGCCTCGACGAGCACGACATCGAGCCCGACCGCCGACGCCACGAGCGCGGCGACGAGACCGGCGGTGCCACCGCCGACCACGGCGAGGTCGTGGTGCTCGGCGGTGGCGTCGGAGATCGGCTGCGGGGTCATGCCCCCAGCGAACCACGCCACCGGCACCAGATCTTCCGCTCGCAGCGGGAACACCGGCCCGCGCCCACCGGTTCGCGACGGCATGGCCAGCGACCTGACTGCCGACGACGTGGACCGACCCGGACCGGTCCCCGCCGCCGTGACGGCGAGAGCGTCGTGGGTTCGCCGGCTCGCCGGACCGCTGCTGTTGCTCGCGGTGATCGGATCGCTGGCCCTGGCGCTCCGGTCGGCCGGCGTGACCGGCGTCGACGAGCTCCGCGACCTGGTCGACGACGCCGGTCTCTGGGCGCCGATCCTCTTCGTCGTCCTCTACGCGCTCCTCACCGTCGCCCTCGCGCCAGGCTCGATCGGATCGGCCGCCGCCGGCCTCATCTTCGGTGGCGTGGCGGGGACGTTGCTGACGATCGTGGGCGCCACGATCGGCGCGACGGCATCGTTCGTGCTCGGGCGTGCGCTGGGCCGGGACACGGTCGTGTCGCTCTTCGGGACGGGGCTCGACCGCCTCGACCGCTTCGTCGGGGACCGCCCCTTCCGGTCGGTGGTGGCGATCCGCCTCCTCCCGGTCCTCCCGTTCGGCCTCGTGAACTACGGCGCGAGCTTCACGAACCTCCCGTTGCGGTCCTACGTGGCGGGCACGACCGTCGGGATCGTGCCCGGCTCTGCCCTCTACGTCGCCCTGGGCGCCAGCCTCGACACGCCCGGATCGGCCCGGTTCTGGGCCTCGCTCGGTGGCTTGGCCCTGTTCACGGTGGTGGGGGTGGTCCTGGTCCGTCGGAGTCCGCCGACGGGGTCCGGCGCAACCGCCTGAGTCGATCGAGCGCCGTCGCGCCGGTGGCGGCGGCGAAGGCCCAGATCCCCACCGGTGAGGCAGCGGGGACGAGCACGAGCACCAGGTAGCCGGCGATCGTCTCGGCGCCCTCCACCCACCCCGACGCGAGGGCGACGCTCCGACCGCCCGGGCGCGGCTGCGACGCCGCCAACACGGTCACCAGGTTCACCGCGATCGCGCCGCACAGCACGGCCACCGCCGGCCAGAGCTCGGGTCGGTCGACCGCCAACCCGATCGGTACGGACACGTAGACGATCACGTCGGCGGTCTGGTCCCCGACACCACCCCACACCGAACCCGTCGTGCGGCGAGCGAGCGCTCCGTCGAGCGCGTCGAAGGACCGGTTGGCGGCGAAGAGCAGGCCGGCGATCACGGTCGAGCCGCCGAGCGCCAGGGTGAGCGCCGCGCCCAGGCCGACCGCGAGGCCGATCGCGGTGAGCAGGTCTGGCCCCACGCCGAGGCGCTCGAACGGAACGACGACCCGGTCCGTCGCGCGGCCGACCACGGGGCGGAGGCGGTCGTCGAACACGGGTCCGAGTCTGGCCCGCGCACCCCGTGGGTACCCTCGCACCGATGATGTCAGAGCCGGCTCCCGCTCCCGAGCGGTCCGGTGATGTCGACGGCGGCTCGGTGTGGGAGCCGGTCGCGGCACACACCGACCATCCCGAGCCGGCCGCCGACATCGGCCGGGATCGGCGGCTCTCCTGGCTCCGGCGCCTCGCCCCGCTGCTCCGGCCCCACCGCCGCGTCATCGCGCTCTCACTGGTGTCGGCGATGGTCGCCATGGCCGCGCAGGTGGCGCTCCCGCGCATCGTGATGCTCACGGTCGACCGCGCGCTCGACGCGCGCACCGACCCGCTCACCCCGTTCGTGGTCGTGCTGGCCGCCGTGGCCGTGCTCCGCGGCGTCACCACCTTCGGCTACCGGTTCGGGCTCTACCACGTCGCCTACCGGCTCGAGTACGACCTCCGCGTGCTGATCCACCGGCATCTCGGCCGGCTGTCGTTCTCGTTCTACGACCGGGTCCAGACCGGCCAGATCATCTCCCGGGCCAACAGCGACATCCGCTCGGTCCAGATGTTCGGCGCGTTCGCACCGATCGTGACGGTCCAGCTCGTGACCCTCGTCGGCGCGCTCGTCGTGATGTTGTCGATCGATCCGCTCCTCACCGTCGTCGCCGTCGCGGGCATCCCGGGCGTGTACGTGGCTGCCAAACGCCTCCGCGACGCCGTGTTCCCGATCTCCTGGCTGGTACAGGCCCGCCTGGCCGACCTGGCCACCGTCGTCGACGAGAACGTCAACGGCGCCCGGGTGGTCAAGGCCTTCGCCGCGGAGGAGCGCGAGATCGAGAAGCTCGCGGCGACCTCCCGGCGTCTGCGCTGGATCTCGGTCGGCCAGGCCGACGCCCGCGCCAGGTGGAACCCCGTGGTCGAGGGGTTGCCCCGTCTCTCGCTCGCACTCGTCCTCGCGGTGGGCGGCTGGCGGGCAGCCGACGGCGTCATCTCGGTCGGTGCCCTGCTGGCCTTCAGCCAGTACGTCCTGCTCCTGGCCGCGCCCTTCCGGTTCCTCGGGTTCGTGCTGATCCTCGGACAGCGCGCCCGCGCCTCGGCCGGCCGCATCCTCGAGCTGCTCGACGAGGAGCCCACCGTCGTCGACCGCCCCGGCGCCGTCGACCTGGTCGAGCCGAGCGGTTCGATCCGCTTCGACGACGTCCGCTTCGCCTACGACGATGCGACGGTCCTCGAGGGAGTCGACCTCGAGATCCACCCCGGTGAGACCGTCGCGCTGGTCGGTCGTTCGGGGTCGGGCAAGTCCACGATCGCACGGCTGCTGCTGCGCTTCTACGACGTCGACGGCGGCCGGGTCACCATCGACGGCCACGACGTGCGCGATCTCACCCAGGCCAGCCTGCGGCGTCACGTCGCCTTCGTGCCCGACGACCCGTTCCTGTTCAGCACCTCGCTCCACGACAACATCGCCTACGCCCACCCGGCGGCATCGCGTGCCGAGGTCACCCGGGCCGCCCGCGACGCCGCGGCCGCCGAGTTCATCGATCGCCTGCCCGACGGGTACGACACGGTCGTCGGCGAGCGGGGCTACGACCTGTCCGGCGGGCAACGCCAGCGGGTCTCGCTCGCCCGCGGGCTCGTCGGCGACCCCGCGGTGCTCGTGCTCGACGACGCCACCAGCGCCGTCGACGTGCGCGTCGAGGAGGAGATCCACGAGGCGCTGTCGCGGCGCCGCCGTGGTCGCACGACCATCGTGATCGCACACCGGCTGTCGACCATCGCGCTCGCCGATCGGGTCGTCCTCCTCGAAGGCGGTCGGATCGTGGCCGACGGGAGCCACGAGCAGCTCTTGGCCGAGCAGCCCCGCTACGTCGACCTCCTCGCCCGCTCCGGTGCCGTCGGCGACGTCCCGACCGACGGCGGGGCGCCGGACGACCGTCCCGCCGGCGACGAGGTGGTCGGCCGATGGTGATGATCGGTGGGACCGGCGGGCCCTTCTTCGGTGGGCCCTCGGCCAACGCCTCCAACTCCTCGGCAGGGCTGCCCTTCGCCGGGGTGCCCGACGAGCTGCGCGAGGGCGCGGCCCGGGTCCTGGCCACCGAGCCGGAGCACGACCTTCCCGAGATCGACTGGGATCCGGCCGAACGGCCCGGCGGTCTGACCCTGCGTCGCCTCCTGGCCCCGGAGCGAGCGCGCATCGCCTTCGCGGTGATGCTCGTGGTGATCGAGACGGTGGCCGGCCTCGCCGGCCCCCTGCTCACCGCCATCGCCATCGACCGCGGCGTGAGCGAGCAACGACCCGGGGTGATCGGCGCCATGGCGGCGCTCTACGTCGTCAGCGTGATCGTGCAGGCGCTCAGCAACGGCGGCCGACTGGCCCTCACCGGCCGGGTCGCCGAGCGGGTGCTCGAACGTCTTCGCATCCGGGTGTTCTCCCACCTCCAGCGCCAGTCCGTCGACTTCTTCACCCGCGAGCGCTCGGGGGTCCTGCTCAGCCGGATGACCAGCGACGTCGATGCGCTGTCGGCCCTCCTCCAGGAGGGCTACGTCAACCTCGTCGTCCAGGGCCTCACCGTCGTCCTCGTCACGGCGGTGCTCATCGGGATCTCGCCGACGCTCGCCGGGCTCCTGTTGCTCGTCGTGGTCCCGGTCTTCGTGGCACTGACGTGGTGGTTCCGGGGTGCGTCGACCACGGCGTTCGGCCGGGTCCGCGACCGCATCGCCGATGTCCTGTCCGACCTCCAGGAGCACCTGGCCGGCATCCGGATCGTCACCGCCTCCAACCGCCGTCGTCACAACGACGTGGTCCACCGCGAGGTCGTCGGTCGATACCGCCAGGCCTCGCTCGACGGGGTGCGGGTCAGCTCGACCTACGGTCCCGCCGCCGAGGTCACCGGCCTCCTCGGTCAGGCGGCCGTGCTGCTCATCGGCGGGCGGCTCGTGCTCGACGGCTCGCTGACCATCGGCGAGCTCACCGCCTTCGTCCTCTACCTCACGACGTTCTTCGCCCCGATCCAACAGCTCGTGCAGCTCTACACCGTGTACCAGCAGGGCGCAGCGGCCCTCCACAAGCTCGACGAGGTGCTCACCACCGAGCCGAGCGTCGTCGAACGTCACGACGCCACCGAGTTGGCGCCGATCGACGGCCGGATCGAGCTCGACGACGTGACCTTCGCCTACGGCGACGAGCCACCGGTGCTCCACGACGTGTCCCTGACCATCCGTCCCGGTGAGACGGTTGCGCTCGTCGGCCCCACCGGTGCCGGCAAGTCGACCATCGCGAAGCTGATCACCCGCTTCCACGACCCGGCGAGCGGGAGCGTCCGCATCGACGGCACCGACCTGCGCGACGTGACCCTCCGATCCCTGCGCTCCCAGCTCGGCATCGTCCCGCAGGAACCG
>JBCCTY010000018.1:0-29001 GCA_039197885.1 Actinomycetota bacterium
CGGCGAGCGACAGGGCGAGGGCGTGCTCGCGACCACCTCCGCCGACGACGAGCACGCGCCGGGGCCGCTCCGGGTCGGGGTCGCTCATGACAGGACTCCTTCGAAGCGTGACTTGGAGGCGATCTCGGGCACCGGCACCGGGTAGTCACCGGTGAAGCAGGCGTTGCAGTAGCCCTCCTCGCGTCCGATGGCCTCCATCAGGCCGTCGATCGAGAGGAAACCGAGCGAGTCGGCACCGACGTGGTCGGCGAGCTCGTCGACGCCGAGGTGATGGCTGATCAGCTCGTCGTAGGTGCCCATCGCGACGCCGAAGAAGCACGGATGGGCGATCGGCGGGCACGTGACGCGCAGGTGCACCTCGGCGGCACCGGCGTCGCGCACGAGGCGGACGAGCTGGCCTGCGGTCGTTCCCCGGACGATCGAGTCGTCGATCATCACGACCCGCTTGCCCTCGAGGTTCTGGCGCAGCGTGTTGAACTTCAGCGCGACGCCCTGGCGGCGGAGCTGGTCGGTCGGCTCGATGAAGGTTCGTCCGATGTAGCGGTTCTTGACGAAGCCCTCGTTGTACGGGACGCCCGACTCGACGCTGAAGCCGATGGCCGCGGGCATCGAGGAGTCGGGCACCGGGATGACGACGTCGGCGTCGACGCCGTGCTCCTCGGCGAGGCGGCGGCCGAGACGCTGGCGGACCTCGTGGACGGACCGGTCGTCCCAGACGGCGTCGGGTCGCGAGAAGTAGATGTGCTCGAACGTGCACCGAGCGCCCGGCCGCACCGCGTCGACCGCGATGGTCGAGCGGGCCAGCGAACCCGTCAGCGAGACGACCTCGCCCGGCTCGATCTCACGCTGGTCGACGCAACCGAGGGTCGAGAGCGCCCCCGTCTCGGAGGCGACCACGTGACCGCCGTCGGACAGGCGGCCCAGCGAGAGCGGTCGGAAGCCCCAGGGGTCTCGGGTGGCGAGGACCCGGTCGGCGGTGAGCACGACGAGCGAGACGGCGCCGATCAGGCGGGGCAGGAGCGAGGCCAGCCGGTCCTCCCAGGTGTCACCGGGCTCGGCCGCCAGATGCAGCGCGAGCACCTCGGTGTCGCTGGTCGACTGGAGCCCGGCCCCCCGGGCGAGGAGGTCGGCCCGCAGCTCGTCGGCGTTGACGAGGTTGCCGTTGTGGGCGACGCCGAGCGGTCCGTGCAGGGTCTCGACCACGAAGGGTTGGGCGTTGCGCTCCGACGAGGCCCCGGTGGTGGAGTAGCGGGTGTGGCCGATCGCCAGGTGGCCGGTGAGCGGGTCGAGGGTGCCCGGACCGAACACCTGGTTGACGAGGCCGAGTCCCTTGTGGACCCGCGCCGCCCGCCCGTCGGCGACGGCGAGACCGGCGGCCTCCTGGCCGCGGTGTTGCAGGGCGTAGAGCCCGAAGAAGCCGAGCCGAGCCGCCTCACCGGATGCCGCGGCGACCCCGAGGACGCCGCACTCCTCCTTCGGCCCGCTCATCGGCGCCGACCGGTCAGCTGCATGACGGGATCACTCCTGCATCGGTGAGGTTGGTGGTGATGCGGTCCTCGAGCGGACCGGTGGTCTCGATGATCCGTTGACGGGTGAGCGACTCGAACAGCTCGACGTATCGCCGGGTGGTCTCGGTCCAGGTGTTCTCGGGCAGCTCGGGGGCCGGTCCGTCGCCACGGAAGCCGAGCTCGCGGAGCGCGAGCCGGACCGGTTCCTTGTCGTGGCTCTCCGGTGCGAGGCCGGCGGCGAGCCGTTCCTCGTAGGTGGCCGCCACCCAGTAGCGGGAGGAGTCCGGGGTGTGGATCTCGTCGATGAGCAGCAGACGGCCGTCGGGATCGAGCCCGAACTCGTACTTCGTGTCGGCGAGGATCAGCCCGGCCTCGGCAGCGAGCTTGGCGGCGCGATCGAACAGCGAACGGGCCACGTCGACGACCCGGTCCCAGGTGTCGGGCTCGACCAACCCGGTGGCGGCGACCTCGGCCACGCCGACCGGCTCGTCGTGGCCACCGGAGCGGGCCTTGGTCGTGGGGGTCACGAGCGGCGACGGGAGCGGTTCGTGGGCCCGGAGCCCGTCGGGGAGCGTGTGGCCGTAGAGGTGGCGGTCGCCGCGTTCGTAGAGCGTCCACAGCGAGGTCGAGGTCGACCCCGTGATGTGACCCCGGACGATCACCTCGACCGGCAACGGCACGACATCGGTGACGATCGAGCAGTTGGGGTCGGGGACGGTGACGAGGTGGTGATCGACGAGGTCGCCGACGCGCTCGAACCACCAGGCCGCGAGCCGGTTCAGGACCTGGCCCTTGTGGACCGCAGCCCCCACCACCCGGTCCATGGCCGAGAACCGGTCGGTCGTCACCAGGAGGCGTCGGCCGTCGGGCAGCGGCCACGACTCGCGGACCTTGCCCGACGAGCGGCCGGTCAACGGGAGCTCGAGCTCCGTGAGCGTGCGCACAGCGGCCACCTCAGGTCGCTGCGGCGTGCGCGACGCCGCCCTCGAAGAGCGGGAGGCAGGACCCGGACCACGGGCGACGGCGGCGATGGGGATCGTGTCGGGTGAGCACGTGATCCTCGGGGTGAGGCATGAGGCCGAGCACCAGACCGGTCGGGTCGAACACCCCGGCGATGTCGTCGGCGGACCCGTTCGGGTTCGCCGGATAGGCCCCGCCGGCCGGATCACCCTTGTGGTCGGCGTAGCGGAAGGCGACCCGATCGCTCGGCCCGACCCATCGCCCCTCGCCGTGGGCGACCGGGCAGCGGATCGGCTCGTCGAGGCGACTCGTCCACGGGCTGCCGGGCTGGGGCAGGAGCTCGACCCATCGGCACTCGAAGCGTCCGGAGTCGTTGTGGGCGAGCAGCGCAGGGCCGTCGTCGGCGCCGGGCAGCATCCCGGCGCGCACGAGCGCCTGGAACCCGTTGCAGATGCCGATGACCGGTCGACCGCGCTCGACGTGCGCGGCGAGCCGGTCACCGAACCAGCCGGCCAGGTCGAGGCCGAGGAGGCGGCCGGCGCCCAGGGCGTCACCGTGGCTGAACCCGCCGGGAACGGCGACGAGCTGGTACCCCGACCAGTCGTCGCCGCGCTCGCGCAGCTCCGACACGAGTCGGATGTCGGTCTCGGCGCCCGCGAGCTCGAGGGCGGCGGCGAGCTCGCCGTCGCGGTTGGTTCCTCGTGCCGACAGGACCAGTGCCCGAGGGGTCATGGCTGTCGCCCTTCCCGTGCGGCACGCACGGCGTCGAGGGAGAGGTCGACGAGCTGGTGCCCGTCGACGGAGAGCGCGACGCGGCGGTCGTCGGTGGTCCGCCCCACGAGTCGTGCCTCGGGGAGCGCCGCCGACAGGTCCTCGGCCTGCTCGGGACGGACGGCCAGGAGCAGTCGGCCACACGCCTCACCGAAGAGCGCCGCCACCGCGTCACCGTGATCGGCGACGTCGACCTCGATCCCGACGTCGCCGCCGACCGCCATCTCTGCCGCGGCGGTCGCGATGCCGCCCTCGGACAGGTCGTGACATGCGTCGACGAGACCACGGGCGATCGCCTGGTGGAGTCGGCGGTAGTGGGCCGGAGCGTCCGGATCGGCGACCGGGATCCGACCACCGTGGTCGGCGTCGAGCACGAGGTCGAGGTGGGAGCCGCCCAGGACCGGCTCGGTGCCACCGAGGAGGTAGAGGAGGCGCCCGGCTCCGGTCGGGTCCGAGCCCACCACCCGATCGACGTCGTCGACGACGCCGACGGCGGTGACAACCAGCGTCGGTGGCACGGGGTCGGCGAGCCCGTCGGGATCGACGTAGACGTTGTTGAGCGAGTCCTTGCCGCAGATGAAGGGCGCCTCGTGGTGCAGCGAGGCCGTGACGCACCCCTCGACGGCGGCGACGAGGCGGCCCAGCTCGATCTCGTCGCGCGGAGTGCCCCACGAGAAGTTGTCGAGCAGCGCCACACGGGCCGGGTCGGCTCCCACCGCCACGACGTTGCGGACCGCCTCGTCGACGACGGCCTCGGCCATCGCGCGAGCGTCGTGGCGACCCCACGCCGCGTTGACGCCGACCCCGACGGCCACCGCCCGTCCGCTCGTCGAGCCGAGCGGAACCACGACCGTGCCGTCGGAGGGGGCATCGAGGTGCACGCCCGTCGTCGGTCGGACGACGGTCCCTCCGAGCACCTCGTGGTCGTAGGTCCGCACGACGTCCTCGACCGAGCGCAGGCTGGGGTGAGCCAGGAGGTCGAGGAGCGCCCGCTCGGGGTCGAGCTCGGGCAGCGCGCGACGGGTGGGACGGGCGGTGGCGGGGTGTCGGGCCGCCAGGACGGCTCGGGGGCGTCCGTCGTGGAGGAACCCGAGGTCGAGATCGACGACGACGGTCGAGCCGGCCCGCACCAGCAGGCGACCATCTCCGCCGAAGCGACCGATGACGTCGCAGCCGACGCCATGGTCGGCCGCCAGGGCGGCGAGGGCCTCGACGTGGTCGTCGGGGACGGCGCAGACCACCCGCTCCTGCGCCTCGGAGAGCCAGACCTCCCAGGGGGCGAGGCCGGCGTACTTGCGGGGCACGAGGTCGAGGTCGACGTCGGCGCCGACCCCCTCGGCGAGCTCACCGACGGCGCTGGACAGCCCACCGGCACCGCAGTCGGTGATGGAGCGGTACCACCCGGCGTCGCGGGCGGCCACCACGACGTCGATGACGCCCTTCTCGACGATCGGGGCGCCGATCTGGACGGAGGATCCGGCGGTCCCGACGGTCTCGGCGCCCATGGAGCGGGAGGAGAACGTGGCTCCACCGACACCATCACGACCGACCGCGCCGCCGAGCACGACGACGAGGTCGCCCGATTCGGGTGGCACGTCGATGCCGGTGCCACGGGGCCGGACGCCGATGCACCCGCAGAACACGAGCGGCGTCGTCGTGTAGCCCGGGTCGTGCAGCACGGCCCCGGCGATGGTCGGCACGCCGATCTTGTTGCCGTAGTCGCCGACGCCATCGACCACGCCCGCCCGGACCCGGGCGGGGTGCAGGACGCCGGGTGGCACCTCGTCGACCGGGAGGTCGGTCGGACCGAAGCAGAGGACGTCGGTCAGCGCGATCGGCTTCGCCCCCGAGGCGATGACGTCGCGCACGACGCCGCCGACCCCGGTGTTGGCCCCACCGAACGGCTCGACGGCGCTGGGGTGGTTGTGGGTCTCGACCTTGACGGCGATCTCGACGTCATCGTCGAGGACGATCACCCCGGCGTCGCCGTCGAACGCGCTGACCACCCAGTCGCGATCGAGCTGCTCGGTGGCGTCGCGCAACATGGGGATGAGTCCGTCGACGACCGTGCCGTCGTCGAAGGTGATCCGGGCCCGGAAGGTCTTGTGGCAGCAGTGCTCGGACCAGGTCTGGGCGATCGTCTCGAGCTCGGCGTCGGTCGGGTCGCGTCCGAGGTCGGCGAAGTGGGCCCGCACCGCCCGGAGCTCGGCGGGGGCGAGCGACAGCCCCCGCTCGCGGTCGAGCGCCTCCAGCGCCTCGTCGTCGAGGTCGCGCACGGCGACGTGGGCGACCTCGGGCGGTCGGGGTGGCTCGTCGACGAAGGCGGGGGCGAGTACGCCCTCGGCCCACCGCTCGATGACCGGGTTGACGAGCACGTCGACGGTGAGGCGCTCGGCGGCCAGGCCGTCGTCGGCATCGACCAGGTAGCGGTGGCCGGTGGTGGCCCGCTCGACCCCGGAGATGCCCAACCGGGCGGCGGCGGCGACCAGCTCGGTGGCGGTGACGTCGGTGACACCGGGGCGCAGGCCCGTCTCGATCACGAGCTGCCCGTCGTCCACGCGGTCGGCCTCGACGAGCTCGTGGAGCGCGTCGGTCAACAGCAACTCTCCCAGGCGGGCCAGGCCGTCGTCGTCGACCGGTCCGTCGACGTGGACCACGTCGAGGACCTCGATGTCGTGGACGGCGTGCCCCGAGGCCCGAGCGGCCGACACGAGGTGGTCGCCCCGACCCGGGCCCGACCGGTTGGCGATCACGAGCCGGTGCGGCATGACACCGGTGTAACCCGCGGTTCGCGCCGACGAAACCACATCGCTGTGATTTCAACGGAAAGTCAACCCGATCGGCGCGCGCAGTGGCCGGATCGAGCTCCTCGCGCCTCCACGTGGTCAGCCCGGCGGAGTGACCGGATCGTCACCGGATCGACCGCCTCGCACCTCCACGTGGTCAGGCGAGCGTCGGTCGTGCCAGACTCCTCGCAACGACAACCCGCTGGGGGGGCCCGCCGAGGGCTGAGATCCATCGTGACGATGGACCACCCCAGAACCTGATCTCGGTCATTCGAGCGGAGGGAACGCGGGCACCATGCTCACGGAGATCCAAGTCCTGCCGTCGCCCACGGGCGACCACGCCTCGCCGTACCGGCACGTCGATGCCGCCATCGCGGTCATCTCGGCGGCTGGCCTGCCCTACGAGGTCGGTGCTCTCGGCACCACCTTCGAGGGACCACCCGACCGCTGCTGGGAGGTGGCGCGGTCGGCCCACGAGGCCTGCTTGCGCTCGGGGGCCGACAGCGTCGTGACGATCGCCAAGCTCTACGAGGCGCGGGATCCGGAGCAGCAGGCCTCGATGGAGGACCTGACCGGCCCGCACCGATCATGACCCGGGCGCTCGGCCGGATCGCCCCGGTCGTCGTCGCGCTCGTGGCGCTCGTCGTGGCCTGGGACCTCGGTGTGCGGCTCTTCGACCCCGAGCCCTGGCTCGTCCCGCCACCCGGCGACGTGGTCGATGCGTTCTGGCGCACGCGATCGGTGCTCGACGACCACGTCAGGGCGACGATGACCGAGGCGCTCCTCGGGCTCCTCCTCGGTTCGTTCGCAGGAGCCGTCCTCGCCCTCGCGCTGTCGCTGTCGGCACCGGTCCGCCGCGCCGTGCAGCCGCTGCTCGTCGTCAGCCAGTCCGTCCCGATGGTCGTGCTGGCCCCGATCCTGATCGTCTGGTTCGGCTTCGGCACGGGCCCGCGGGTCGCCGTCGTGGCGCTCATCGCGTTCTTCCCCGTGGCGATCTCGACGCTCGACAGCCTGCTGGGCGCCGACGCCGAGCTGGTCGAGCTCTTCCGGGGCCTCGGAGCCGGACGCCTCACGACGTTGTGGCGCGTCCGCCTCCCGGCGGCGGGGCCGGGGTTCTTCGCCGGGATGAAGGTCTCGGCGGCGTACGCCATGTTCGGCGCCGTCATCGCCGAGTGGATGGGAGCGAGCGTCGGCCTCGGCGTCTACCTCCAGCGCTCCCAGGCCAGCTTCCGGACCGACCAGCTCTTCGCGGCGGTGATCGTGATCGCGGCCGCCTCGATGGCGTTGTTCGGCCTCGTCTCGCTGGCCGCCCGCCTCGCCCTCCCCTGGCGACACACCGACGAAGGAGACACATGACCCCCTTGATCCGACGCCTCGTTCCCGCGCTCATCGGCGTGGCCGTCCTCGCCGCCGCGTGCGGCGACGACTCCGCCGACACCGACGCGGCACCCAGCGCCGACACGACCGAGCTCACCGTGATGCTCAACTGGGTGCCGAACGCGCACCACGCCGGCATCTACCTCGCACGTGAGCGGGGCTACTACGCCGAGGAGGGCCTCGACATCTCCATCGTCGAGCCGGCCTTCGACATCGGGGTCGAGGCGGCCGTCGCCGCCGGTCAGGCCGACGTCGGCCTCGCCCAGGCCGAGTCGCTCCTGCCCGCCCGGGCGGCCGGCATCGACGTCACGGCCATCGCGACGGTCCTGCCCTCGAACGACTCGGTCCTCATGGGCCTCGCCGACGACGGCATCACCGAGCCCGCCGATCTCGAGGGCGCCACCTACGGCGGCTTCGGCGGAGCGCTCGAGACCGAGCTGATCTCCGCGCTCGTGGAGTGCGACGGCGGCGATCCGGCAGCGGTCGAGTTCGTCGAGGTCGGCAACGTCGACTACGTGCCCGGCATGCAGCAGGACCGCTTCGACGTCGCCTGGGTGTTCAGCGGCTGGGATCGGATCCGCGCCGACGAGGTGCTCGGGGTCGAGGCCACCGAGATCCGCTTCGACGACCACCTCGACTGCATCCCCGACTGGTACACGCCGCTCGTGCTCGCGTCGGCCGACCGCGTCGAGGCGAGCGACGGCGACCTCGCCGGCTTCCTCGCCGCGACCGCTCGGGGCTACGCCGACGTCGCCGCCGATCCGGCGGCCGGGTCGGCGGCGATGACCGACGACGTGCTCGAGCTCGACGCCGAGCTGATCGACACCGCCGTCGCCTACTACGCCGACCGGTTCCTGACCGACGGCGCCTGGGGGCCGATGGACGGTGCCGTGTGGAGCGAGTTCGCCGACTTCCTCGGTGACGCCGGCCTGCTCGAGGGCGAGGTCGACGTGGAGTCAGCCTGGACCAACGACCTGCTCCCGGGTTGAGCCGGACGAGTCGTGGACGGGGGGATCGAGCTGGTGGGCATCCGCCACGCGTTCGGTCGTGGCGGCACCACCCCCGTCCTCGACGACGTCGACCTGCGGGTCGGCGACGGTCAGTTCGTCGCCCTGGTCGGGCCCAGCGGTTGCGGCAAGACCACGTTGCTGCGGATGGTCGCCGGACTCGTGACACCCGACGAGGGCACGGCATCGGTCGGGGGACTCGACGTCACCGGGCGGCCGGGCGCGGTCGCCCTGCACCCGCAGCGCGATCTGCTGCTCCCCTGGCGGCGTGCCCTCGCGAACGCGGTCGTCGCCGCCGAGGTCACCGGCACCGCCCGCGACGTCGCCCGCCGCCGGGCCGACGAGCTGTGGGACCGGTTCGGCCTCACCGGGTTCGAGCGAGCCTGGCCGTCGCAGCTCTCGGGCGGGATGCGTCAGCGACTGGCCCTGCTGCGGACGTTCCTGGTCGAACGACCGGTGCTGCTGCTCGACGAGCCGTTCGGGGCGCTCGACGCGATCACGAGGCGCGACCTCCACGAGTGGCTGGCCGGCATCCTCGCCACCGACCCGCGAACGGTGCTGCTCGTCACCCACGACGTCGAGGAGGCCATCGTCCTCGCCGACCGCGTGGTCGTGATGTCGCAGCGACCCGGTCGCCTCGTCGCCGACGTCACCGTCGAACTGCCCCCGCATCGGACCGGACGCACGACCGAACCTGCCTTCGTCGCGCTGAAGGCCGAGATCCTCGATGCGCTCGCCACCGGCCACCGCCGCTCCGACCCATGAGCGGCGTCACGACCACCGAACCCGCCTTCGTCGCGCTGAAGGCCGAGATCGTCGATGCGCTCGCCACCGGCCACCGCCGCTCCGACCCATGAGCGGCGTCACGACCACCGACACCGACATGGGAACATCTGCAACATGAGCCGCACGCTCGAGGACGTCTACGCCGAGCTCACCGCCCCCGGTGAGCGATTCGAGGTCGGCACCGAGGTGGTCCGGGGCACGCCGACGAAGGTCTACCGGCAGGCGCCGGCCCACCTGCGAGAGCTGCTCGACCGGGCACTGCGCCACGGCGACGTGCCCTACCTCGTCTACGAGGACGAGCGGTGGGGATTCGCCGAAACCCGCCGTCACGCCGCCTCGCTCGCCCACGTGCTCCGCGATCGGTACGACGTGGGCCACGGCGACCGCGTCGCCATCGCCGTCCGCAACTACCCCGAGTGGGTCGTCGCCTTCTGGGCGACGGTCGCCCTCGGCGCGGTGTCGGTGCCGCTCAACGGCTGGTGGCAGGGCGACGAGCTCGAGTACGGCCTGAGCGACTCCGGCTCCGGGGTGCTGGTGGCCGACGACCAGCGCCTCGACCGCCTCGGCGACCGGCTCGGGCGGCTCGGGTTGGCGGGGCGCACGATCGCCGTGCGCTCCGAGCGCGACCTGCCCGGCGTCGACCACTACGGCGACCTCGTCGACCCCCGCGACGACCTCCCCGACGCCGATGTCGGGCCCGACGACGACGCGACGATCTTCTACACCTCGGGCACCACCGGGTTCCCGAAGGGCGTCGTCGGCACCCACCGCAACATGACGACCAACCTGTGGAACCTGCTGATCTCGGCCGGAGCCCGCCAGAAGATGGGTCGTGAGGACCGCGCCACCGAATCGGGATCCGACGCGAAGCGGCCCGACCAGAACGCGATCCTGCTCACCGTCCCGCTGTTCCACGCCACGGGCTGCCACAGCGTGATGGTCCCCTCGATGTTCACCGGCCAGAAGGTGGTGATGATGTACCGCTGGGACCCCGGGCGGGCGCTCGAGCTGATCGAGCGCGAGCAGGTCACGGCGTTCACCGGCGTCCCCACCATGGTCAAGGAGCTGATCGAGCACGACGACTTCGACTCGCGCGACACGTCGTCGCTCCGCTCGGTCGGCGCCGGCGGGGCGCCCACACCCCCGGGTCTCGTGTCGAGGATGGCCGAGCTGTTCCCCCGGGCGAACCCGGGCAACGGCTACGGCCTCACCGAGACCTCGTCGATCTCCACGATGAACGGCGGCGACGACTACGTCCGCCATCCCGACAGCGTCGGCAAGCCGGTCCCCGTCGTCGAGCTCCGGGTGGTGACCGACGGCGGCGACGACGTGGTCCGGGGGGAGCCCGGCGAGCTGTGGATCAAGGGACCCAACGTCGTGCGCGGCTACTGGGGCAAGCCCGACGACACCGCGGAGTCGTTCGTCGAGGGCGGCTGGTTCCGGTCGGGCGACGTCGCCCGCATCGACGACGAGGGGTTCGTCTACCTCGTCGACCGGGCCAAGGACATCGTCATCCGTGGCGGCGAGAACATCTCGACCGTCGAGGTCGAGGCAGCGATCCACGAGCACGACGCGGTGATGGAGGTCGCGGTGTTCGGTGCCCCCCACGACCGCCTCGGCGAGGAGGTCGCCGCGGCGGTGCTCCCCAAGCCGGGCCGGACGCTCACCACCGAGGAGATCATCGAGCACCTGTCCGGTCACCTGGCCGGCTTCAAGATCCCGTCGCGGGTCTGGGTCGTCGACGAGCAGTTGCCCCGCAACGCCGCCGGCAAGATCGTCAAACGCGACCTCCGCGACCGCCTCCTCGCCGACGACGGGTAGGACCTCGGCGTCTGGTTGGCCCGAGCGGCTCAAGTCCCGGGGGGTGGCGCCCGATGGACCCCGTGAGGCGAGCCGAGGAGCTGGGCATGACGACGAGCGCCGAACAGGACCTCTTCACCGAGGTCACCAACGTCGGGGGAGGGAGCGCGGCGACCGCGCTGTCCGAGCTGCTGATGACCAGGGTCAACATGGGGCTGCCCCGCACGGAGGTCGCCACGGCGGCCGACTACGTGTCGAAGCACGCCATCGACCCCGGTCAACTGGCCACCTGCGTGGTCGGCGTCACCGGTGAGGTCACCGGCAACCTCGCCGTGCTCTACGGCTCGACGGCGGCCTACGAGGCGGTCCTGGGCATGCCCGACGCCGATCTCGACTCGGCCTTCGCGGAGATCGGCAACATCCTCTGCGCCCGGTTCCTCATCGCCATCGGCGAGCTCGCCGATCTCTTCGCCGAGGTGACGCCGCCGATCGTGCATCGCGTCGATCGCGACGGGCTCGTCGACCTCATCGGGCGCAGCGCCCCGGCCGACCCCTTCACCTGCCTCGTCACGCGGCTCGTGATCGAGGGCGTCGAGGCCCACGCGGAGCTGGTCTATCTCCCGACCGAGGAGTCGCTGACGCGGCTCTCGACGATCCTCTGACGCCACTCGGCGTTCACTCAAGTCGTCGGCCACCGGGCCGACGGAGCAACCACAGGACGAGCACCCTCTGGAGTACCGATGGCCCGCATCATGGTCGTGGACGACGCTGCGTTCATGCGCAACAACCTCAAGCACATCCTCACTCAGGCCGGCCACGAGGTCGCCGGTGAGGCGGTGGACGGTGCCGACGCCGTCGAGAAGTACGACGAGCTCAAGCCCGATCTCGTCACGATGGACATCACGATGCCGAACATGGACGGCATCGAGGCGCTGAAGCAGATCCGGGGCAAGGATCCGGCGAGCTGCGTGATCATGTGCTCGGCGATGGGCCAGGAGTCCCTCGTGGTCGAGGCCATCACCTCCGGTGCCCGTGACTTCGTCGTCAAGCCGTTCCAGGGCGAGCGCGTCGTCGACGCCGTCAACAAGGCGCTCGGCTGAGACCGAGCAGCTCGACCGACACGGCGCTCGGCTGAACCCGAGCGGCTCGACCGAGACGGCGCTCGGCTGAGACCGAGCGGCTCGGGGCTCGACGCCGAGGGATGGGCGAGCTCCGGCGACGGCGTGCAGACTGCTGTCGTGTCCGAGGAGCTGAAGCTCGTCCCCGTGCTCACCCTTCGCCGCGGACTGGCCCGCCGGTGCCCCGCTTGCGGGTCCGGCGGGCTCTTTCGCGCCTGGTTCCGCATGCGGGAACGGTGCCCGCGCTGTGGGCTGCTCTTCGAGCGGATCGAGGGACAGTGGCTCGGCTCGCTCGGCATCAACACCATCGTGACCTTCGTCCTGCTCTTCGTCCTGGTCGTGGCCGGGGTCTTCGCGACCGCCCCCGACGTCGCGGTCACCCCCCTGATCGTCGCTGCCGTCGCGATCGGCGGGCTGTTCCCCGCGCTCTTCTTCCCGTGGTCGCGGACCCTCTGGCTGTCGATCGATCTGCTGATGCGACCGCCGACCACCGACGAGCTCGACGCGACGACCGAGGGGGTCCGTGTCCTCCCTCCGACCTCCCCGGGACGGCCCCCGAGATCCACCTGAGGAACCCGGTCGGGATCGACCGCCTTCGCGGGCCGGCGGCCTCACGAACCGCTCGCCGGCGCCGATGGGAGCGAGTGCACGACGAGGTCCGATCCGAGCAGGCGCGACCACCGATCGCAGCGTCACTCGTGGCGTTGCGGTGGCCGAGTGGGCCCTGCGCAGCCCCCGAGCTCGACGTCCGGGTCGGGGTGCTCGACACCGAGCAGCTGATCCTCTCGGCCACCTTCGGCGACTGGCCCGGCGTGATCGTCGACGGACGGCGGGCCGATGCCGTCGAGGCGGTCGCCGACCTCCGTCGACGACTCCCGGCGCTGCGGGTGATCACCTCCGTCGACGACCTCCAGCTCGCGAGCCGGCTCCTGCGCGCCGGCGCGAGGCGGGTCGTCCCGGCAGGGCGCTGGGACCTCCTGGTCGCCGCCGTGCACCACGAGCTCGGGAACGTGGCGCTCTCCGCAGCGCTCCACACCGACGACCTCTGCATCGAGACGGTCCTGGAGAGCTCGACCGATCTGCTGGTCGTCGTCGACGAGGACGGCACGATCCGTTGGCTGAGCCCGGCCGCGATCGAGGCGCTCGACATCGAGTCGGCCGCGCTCCACGGACTCCTCGGCATCATCGAGGACGACGACCGCGCACGCTGCGCGGAGTTCCTCCGCTCCGGAGGTCGATCGGCGACCGAGCAGATCGAGTACCGCATCCGCTCGCGGTCGGGCGACTGGCTCATCGTCCAGGCCACCGCGGCCGATCAGCGCAGCCACGGCGACGTGGGCGGGATCGTCGTCAGCCAGCACGACGTCACGATCGCTCGTCGCCAGCAGGCGCAGCTGGAGCACCAGGCGACCCACGATGCGCTCACCGACCTCCCGACGCGCCCGCTGATGCTCGAGCACCTCGCGAACGCCGTCTCCCGGATGCGGCGCGACGGGCGCCTCATCGCCGTCTGCTTCCTCGATCTCGACGGCTTCAAGGCCGTCAACGACCGACTCGGCCACGAGGCGGGCGACGAGGTGCTGATCGAGACGGCGCGCCGGCTGACGTCGGCGGTGCGCTCCACCGATCTGGTGGCGAGGATCGGGGGCGACGAGTTCATCGTGATCCTCGACGGGCTGACGAGCGGCGACGACGCGCTCCGGGTGGCCGACAAGCTCATCGACGAGATCAACCACCCGCTCGCCGTCGGCCCCGGGACGGCCCGGGTCGGGGCGTCGATCGGCATCGCGCTCGCCAGCGGGCCCGACGACGACGCCAACCACCTGCTGGCCGACGCCGACGCCGCGATGTACCAGGTCAAGGCGTCGGGCAAGAACGGTCGACAGCTCTTCGACGACCTGCTCCGCACGGTGGCCGATGATCGATCCGACCTGGAACGACGATTGCGGACCGGGCTCGACGAACGCCACATCCGTTGCCGCTACGCGCCGATCCTCGGGTTGCACTCCGGGGAGGTGGTCGGCTTCACCGCTGCCCAGTGGTGGTCGCACCCCGAGAGCGGTGAGCTGGCGTCGTCGGTCTGGCGGGTCCTCGCCGACGAGGCCGGCTTCGGCGACGACCTCGATCATCGGATCATCGAGGAGGCGGTCGCGCTCCATGCGAGGTGGGGAACCGAGGGTCGGACGGGTCCGACCATCTGGTTGCCGTGCACCCGCACCCGGCTCCTCGAGGCCGGCCTCGCCGATCAGCTCGCGGCCGCCACCGCCGATGGTCGCCTCGCGACCGGAGCGCTCGGCCTGCGGATCACCGAGAGCGACCTCGCGAAGGCGCCGACCGAGCTCGCCACCGTGCTGGCCGAGCTCGAGTCGACCGGAGTCCGATTCGCGCTCGACCGCTTCCGGGGCAATGGCGTCGGACCCGACCTCCTCCAGGACCTGCCGGTCGACACGCTCCTGCTCGACCCCCACTTCGCGCAGCGACTCGGTTCCGACGAACGCGCCACGCGGGCACTCGCCGGCATCGTCGCGATGAGTCGACCGGTGGGACTCGACGTGGTCGCGACCGGCGTCGACAACCACACCCACCTGACCTTCGTGCTCCAGCTGTCGTGCGCCAACGCGACCGGTGCGCTGTTCGCCCACCCACAGGGCGCCGAGCGCACCAGCGCCATGCTGCGCCCCGACTACGCCTGGAACCTGCGGGCCGGCAGCGCCACGGCGACCGACCCGGTCCCGAGCAGCGAGTCGATCGAGGGGCTCGGTTCACCGGCCCGCCGCTGACGGTCAGGAGATCCTCGCCGCGAGCGGTCCTCCACCTGCGCGGCGCGATGGTCCACGATGAGCCTCCGTGGAGGACCTCCCGGGCGACGAGCAGGTTCGCACCCTGGCCGCGGTGGACGTGGGCACCAACTCGGTGCACGTCGTCGTCGCGCGGGTCCACGGCGAAGGAGCGGCGGCGCACTTCGAGGTCCTGACCCGCCAGAAGGACATGGTCCGGCTCGGATCGGGCGCCGGCGACATGAAGCAGCTCCACCCCGATGCGATCGACCGTGCGGTCGCGGCGTTGCGGAGGTGCCGCTCGCTCGCCGACGGCGCCGACGCCTCGATGCGGGTCGTCGCGACGAGCGCCGTGCGCGAAGCCGAGAACCGTGACGAGCTCATCGACCGGGCGCGCGACGAGGCCGGGGTCCGCATCGAGGTGATCAGCGGCTCCGAGGAGGCCCGCCTCATCCACCTCGGCGTCCTCCAGTCGGTGCCGGCGGCCGACGATCGCATGGTGGTCGTCGACATCGGGGGCGGCAGCACCGAGCTGGTGCTCGCCGACGGTGCCCACCTGCGGGTCGGTCGCAGCCTCAAGCTCGGGTCGATCCGGATGACGTCGAGGTTCTTCGGTGGCAGACGACTGCATCCGGGCGCCGTCGATGCCTGCCGTCGCCACGTCCGGGCGACCCTCATCCCCTTCCAGCGGGCGGCGGGCGACATCGGCGACGCCATGGTGATCGGCAGCTCCGGCACGGTCGAGGCCCTCGCCGCGGTCGAGCTGGCCCGGACCCAGGGCACGGTGCCACGGACCCTCGCGAACGAGCAGCTCACGCGGGACGGCCTCGGCGAGACGATCCGCCTCCTGGTCGCCGCGGCGATGCGGGGTGAGCGCCCCACGCTCGACGGACTCGAGGCGAAGCGGGCCGACATCGCCCTCGGTGGGGCCCTCGTCCTCGAGGGCGTGCTCGACGCGCTGGGAGCGGACCGCCTGGTCGTCTCGGAAGCGGCGCTGCGCGAGGGCGTGCTGCTCGACACCCTGCTGCGCACCGACGGCGGCACCCTCGACCAGCTCGCCGATCTCCGATCGGGCAGCGTCGAGCACCTCATGCGAAGCTGCGATGACGACCCCGAGCACGCGCACCACGTCGCGCTGCTCGCCACCCGCCTCTTCGACGAGACGACCCGGGCCCACGGGTTGGGTGGCGCCCACCGCGAGCTGCTCCAGGCCGGCGCGCTCCTGGCCAACGCCGGGCTGGTCGTGTCACACGACCGGCACCACCACCACTCGTACTACGTCATCCGCAACTCCGACCGGCTCGCCGGCTTCACCGACGCCGAGATCGAGATCATCGCGCTCGTCGCCCGCTACCACCGCAAGAGCGCCCCCAAACGACACCACCCGCCGTTCGCCGAACTGGAGCGAGCCGATCGGCGGGTGGTCCGCTGCCTCGCCGGCATCCTCCGCGTCGCCGTCGCGCTCGATCGGTCCCGCAGACGGCGGGTGACCGACGTCAGGGTCGACGTGTCGGCGCGACGGCTCGAGATCACCTGCGTGGTCGACGGCGCCCCCGACGACATCGCGCTCGAGCTCTACACCGCCGACCAACGCAGCGCCCTCCTGGCTCGCACGCTCGAGCGCGAGGTGGTCGTCGCCGCCTGATC
Source organism: Actinomycetota bacterium (assembly GCA_039197885.1). Classification (GTDB taxonomy): domain Bacteria; phylum Actinomycetota; class Acidimicrobiia; order Acidimicrobiales; family Poriferisodalaceae; genus JBCBSZ01. The sequence goes on from JBCCTY010000018.1 coordinate 16,538, forward strand.
TCGGAGGACCGGCCGACGCCACCGCAGCCGGCTGGGCGAGACCTCCACGACCGGGGTGTTCATCCGGCCGACACGTGCCGTCGATACCGTCGCCGCCGTGCCGAACGACGACGAACGCTCCAGCCGCCACACGGTGCGCGTCTGGCTGCCCGACCGACCGGGTGGGCTGGGAGCGATCGCCAGCCGCGTCGGTGCGGTCGGTGCCGAGATCGTGGGCATCGAGATCATCGAGCGCGACGGTGGCCAGGCCATCGACGACCTCCTCATCGAGTTGCCGCCCGGGGTGGGGACCGATTTGCTCGTCCGTGAGCTGTCCGAGGTCGACGGGGCCAGGATCGAGGACGTGCGCGACACCACCGACGCCCCACCCGATGCCCGGCTCCAGGCGCTCGAGACGGCACGATCGCTGGCCGAGTCACCGGAACGTGACGTCCACCTCCGGCTCTGCGACCACGTCCGGACCGACACCGGAGCCGACTGGGCGGCGTGCGTCGACCTCGACGACGACGTGCTGATCGCGGCACAGGGGCGCCTGCCGTCGGTGTCGTGGATCCTCGCCTATGCCCACGGCACGATGGTCGGGGGCGACGCTCCCGCCGAGCCCGGTGACCTCCCGCGCGGCACCGAGGTCGACGACACCATCTGCCTTCCGATCAGCGACCCGACGATCGTGCTCGCCGTGGGACGCCAGGGCCGAGCCTTCCGGCGCCGGGAGCGTTCGGCACTGGCGCTGATGACACGACTCGCCTCGGCGCGGCTCGCGAGTTGCAACGAGGCCGCGAACCGGACACACTGACCCTCTTCATTGGTCTCGTAGAACAGTCTGGAGTGTTCGCCGGCCTGTCAAGCCGGAGGTCGCGGGTTCAAATCCCGTCGAGACCGCGGTCGGGTAGCTCAGTTGGCAGAGCGTCCGCCTGAAAAGCGGAAGGTCACCGGATCGACGCCGGTCCCGACCACCTTCTCCCTCGAGGCGATCTGCGTCGAGGTCCCACCCACCCCGTCCGGCTCACCGTCTCGCGGTGATCACCATCGTGCCGGCGGCGAGGTCGTGGACGCCCCGGCGCCGCCGGTCGAACAGCGCCAGCGCGTAGCAGGCGGCCAGCAACGGCACCCCGACGACGGGGAGCGCGCCGGCACCCTGGGGCACCAGCGCCCGGATCAGCGCCCGGTCCCAGGCCGGGATCGACCCGTCGTCGAGCCGGACGACCCGGAGCCCCATCGAGGCCTTGCCGATGGTCGCGCCACGGGCGCTCACGAGGGTGGTGTTGTAGGCGAGCACGAGGAGCACCACCACGGCGATGGCCGCCGTCGAGGGGCTGCCCTCGGCGAGCTCGCCGGTCTCGAGGTCGACGTCGACCCCGGAGACGACCAGCACGACGAACACGGGCCCGACGAGCACGAGGCCATCGATCAGGAGTGCGCCGATGCGTCGCCACCACCCGGCGACCGGGCCCGGATCGGCGTGCGGTTCGGGCGGGAGCGAACCCGTCACCCGGCGTCCACGACGAGCCCGCCCTCGTAGGGCAACCCGAGGTCCTCTGCGGTCGCGACGGCGTGGAAACCCAGACCCTCCGCCTCGGCGAGCCGGCCGACCGTGCCACCGCGATCGACCACGGCGAGGAGCAGCACGGGTTCGGCGCCGGCCTCGCGGACCACGGTGGCGGCCTCGATCAGCGAGGTTCCGCGACTGACGACGTCCTCCACGACCACCACGCGGTCGCCGGGATCCAGCGCCCCGGCGATGCGGCCTCCGGCGCCGTGGTCCTTCACCTCCTTGCGGACGCTGAACGACCGCAGACCTCGACCCCGGGTCATGGCCACCGCTGCTGTCCCGAACGCCACGGGATCGGCTCCCATCGTCAACCCGCCGATGGCGGTGACGTCGTCGGGGAGGACCCGCAGGATCGCATCGGCCACCAGGGCGATGCCGTCGGGGCGACAGACGGTCTGCTTGCCGTCGATGAACCACGAGCTGCGCGCACCGGACTTGAGCACGAAGTCGCCTCGACGGATGGCGTGACGGTGCAGGTGGTCGAGCAGGGCGGGATCAGGTGGCACGGCGCCAGCCTGCCACAGCCGGTCACCGACCCGTGTCGTGGTCGCAGCTTCCGTCGACGGTCAATGGAACCGACCGGAACGCCTCCTATGCTGACGATGCCGGTGGGGCAGAAGAAGTGAATACCGGCCGTTCACGAGTGACAACGTGTTCGGCATCGGCTGCACACGACACCACGGAGAACGAGCACCATCATGGCCAAGAAGAAGATGTCCGACGATCACAAGGCAGCCCTCGCGAAGGGTCGCGCTCAGGGCAATGTGGTGCGGGCCTACCTCGAGGCGCTCCGCGCCCACCAGCCCAAGCGTGGCCGAAAGCGGACCCCCGACTCGATCGCCAAGCAGTTGGAGTCGATCGAGCAGGAGCTCCAGGTCGCCAACCCCGCCAAGGAGCTCGAACTGCTCCAACGCCGACGCGACCTGCAGCGCGAGCTCGAGACGATGGGCGACGGTTCCGAGCTCGAGGAGCTCCAACGAGACTTCATCGGTGTGGCCGCCGAGTACGGCGAGCGCAAGGGCATCGAGTACGCGACGTGGCGCGAGTTCGGTGTGCCGGCGGCGGTCCTCAAGCAGGCCGGCGTCTCACGGTCCGCCGCCTGAACCTGCCGCCCGTCCACACCGGCGAGCTCGCTCAGACCGACATCTCCGCCTCGTAGTCGGCTGCGTCCGGATCGGTGGCCACCACCGTCGCCGCTCGCGCGGCGAAGGTGGCGATCTGCGCCTCGACGGTGCCAGTGAGCGCCATCACGTCACTGACCGCCTCGGCGAGCGCGGCCTCGTCGAGTGGGAAGCGTTCGTCGTCACCGAGCCGGCGCAGCAGTTCGGGGCCGCCCTCGCCACCCGCCCGGAGGTCGAGCGCCGCGGCGACGGCGTGCTCCTTCACCAGCTCGTGCGCGTCCTCTCGACCGATGCCCGCCCGCACCGCGGCGGCGAGCATCCGGCCCGTCGCGAGGAAGGGCAGATAGCGGTCGAGCTCGAGGTCGATGACCGGCTGGTGCACCCCGACACCGCCCACGACGGCCAAGGTGGTCTGGAGGAGTCCGTCGACGGCCAGACAGGCGTCGGGGAGCACCACGCGGCGGGTCACCGAGCAGCTCACGTCGCCCTCGTTCCACTGCTCTCCGGCCAGCGAGGTGACCATCGCCAGATGACCCCGTAGGACGGCCTGCAGGCCCTGGATCCGTTCCGATGAGCGCGGGTTCATCTTGTGGGGCATGGCCGACGACCCGACCTGGCCGGGCCGGAACTCCTCGGTCAACAGCTCCTGGCCCGCCATCAACCGCACGAGGCGAGCGAGGTTGGTCGGCGCCGACGCGAGCTCCACGAAGGTCGACACCACGGCGAAGTCCAGCGAGCGGGGATAGACCTGCCCCACCGCTCCGAGGACGCGCTCGTGGCCGAGCGCCTCGATCACGCTCGCCTCGACCCGGGCGGCGGCGTCCGGACCGACGAGGTCACACAGGTCCTGCTGGGTCCCCACCGCGCCCTTGAGGCCGCGCAGCGGATACGACGCGAGCAGGTCGTCCAGGCGACCGATGCCGAGCAGCAGCTCCTCGCCGAGCACGGCCCACCGCTTGCCGAGCGTCGTGACCTGGGCGGGCACGTTGTGGGTGCGGGCGGCCAGCGCGATGTGGGCGTCGGTCGTGGCTCGAATCGCGAGTCGATCGAGCAGCGCCACCGCCCGCCGACGGACGAGCCCCATCGACCGCAGCACGAGCAGCTGCTCGGTGTTCTCCGTGACGTCGCGCGAGGTCATGCCGGCATGGACCAACTGGTGTCCGGCCAGGTCGTCGAACTCCTCGATGCGGGCCTTGACGTCGTGGCGGGTGCGCTCCTCGCGTCGTCGGATCGATGCCAGGTCGACCTGTGCCACCACGCGGCGGTAGTCGTCGATCGCCGTCGGGTCGATCGCGAGCCCGGCCGCCGCTTCCGCCTCGAGCACGGCGATCCACAGTCGCCGCTCGGCCATGATCCGGCCCTCGGCCGACCAGACCTCGACCATCTCGGCGCTCGCGTAGCGATCGGCGAGGACGTTCGGCACCGTCACGCCGGCACCCCGTCGTCGAAGCGGACCTCGTCGCCTCGGCTCGGTCCGACGCCGACGAAGGTCACCGGCACCCCGACCTCGTCCTGGATGCGGCGCAGGTACGTCAGTGCGTTGGCGTCGAGCCCCGAGGTCGTCGACGACCAGCCGGGCAGGTCGACCCACACCGGCCGAGCGCGCTCCAGCTGGTCGGTACGAGCCGGCGGGTAGCGCAGCCGAGCGCCGTCGAGCTCGTAGGCGGTGCAGATCCGCACGACGTCGAGATCGGCGAGGATGTCGACCTTCGCGACCGCCATCTCGGTCAGCGAGCTCAGGCGAACCGCCTGCCGGGCCTGGACGGCGTCGAACCAGCCGACACGTCGGCGACGGCCCGTGTTCGTGCCGAACTCCTGTCCGACCTCGACCAGGTGGTCGGCCAGCTCGCCCTGCAGCTCGGTCACGAACGGGCCGGCGCCGACCCGGGTCACGTAGGCCTTCGCGATGCCGATGACCCGCTGGAGGTGGCGTGGGCCGACGCCGGCACCGACGCTCGCCGCACCTGCCAGCGGGTTCGACGACGTCACGTAGGGGTAGGTGCCGTGGTCGACATCGAGGAAGGTCGCCTGCGCTCCCTCGAAGAGCACCGACTGACCCACCTCGAGCGCCTCGTTGACGGTGGCCACGGTGTCGGCCACGAACGGACCGAGCCGCTCGGCGACCTCCCCGGCGTAGCGCTCGACGATCTCGTCGACGTCGATGGGAGCGCGGTCGAGGCCCCGCAGCATGACGTTCTTCTGTCGGAGGGCGTGCGCGACCCGGTCGGCGAAGACGTCGCGATCGAGCAGGTCCTGCACCCGCACCCCGTCGCGAGCCGCCTTGTCGGCATAGGCCGGACCGATCCCGCGCAGCGTCGTGCCGATCGCCGCCTCGCCCTTCAACTCCTCGGACAGCGCATCGAGCACCTGGTGATACGAGAGGACGAGATGGGCGTTGGCGGCGAGCTGGAGCCGCGCACAGGAGACCCCGGCCCGCTCGAGCCGGTCGATCTCGGCGAGGAGCACGATCGGATCGACGACGACGCCGTTGCCGATCACGGGGGTCACCGTCTCGTAGAGGACGCCGCTGGGGACGAGCTGGAGCGCGAAGGTCTCACCGTCGACGACGAGCGTGTGACCGGCGTTGTGCCCGCCCTGGTATCGCACGACCATCGAGTGCTCCTTGGCGAGCACGTCGACGAACCGACCCTTCCCCTCGTCCCCCCATTGCATGCCGACGGCGACGCACCCTGGCACGAGCTCTCCTGTCGTGGATGACCGGACCAAGGTAGTGCCACGAACGGACCGGTCCCCCCTCTCGTCGATCGGGCGTCGACCCACCGCCCGACGCCTCACCCGGACCGGCGCGCGATCGGATCGATGGTGGCATGGTCGCGCTAGGTCGACCGGTCCCCGACGATCAACTTTGCCGAAATCGGACGTCCTGGCCCCTCGGCGTGTGGCAGAGCGACCACATCGTCCATACCTTCGAGTGGTGGGCGGGGGTTCCCCGAGACCGTCCCGCGGGAGCGTTGGCGTCATGCCGAGCGAACGTGAGGTCGATGCGTTGACGAGCGGCGCCGATCGTCTCGCGCCCGGGTTGCCGATGGCGGTCGCCGCGCTCCGTGCCGATCCCGATCCCGTGGCGCTCCTGCGGCGAGGTGACGGCGGACCCAAGGTCACCTACGCCAACCCGGCGCTCGTGGCCCGCACCGGGCTGGCGATCGACCGGCTCGTCGGGCGGGTGCCGTCGGTGTTCCTCTCCGAGGCCGGCGACCTCGACAACGATCCCGACGCCGTGAACGGCACCGTCGTCGACCTCCGCGACGCCGATGGTCGACGCCACCGCTGCCGGATCAGCGCCTGGGCCCTCGACGACGGCCTCGTGGCCTGGCGCCTGGTGCCGAGCGAGCTGGACCTGACCGACAGCCATCTCGGTCCGGTCGTCGGAGCGCTCGTCTCCCACGCCGTGGCGGTCGATCGCCACGGCGCCGTGCTCACCGGGACACCGGACTGGTCATCGGCGTTCAGCGAGCGCGCCGAGCCGATCGGCGACCTGCTGCTGTGGCTCGAGGAGCGGGGCGCCCACGACCCCCGCTACATCGACGCGCATCACGCGCTCCGCGACGTGCTCCACCGCCACAGCCCGGCGCGCTCGGTCGATCTCCCGACCACCGACGACCGGTGGCTGTCGTTCACGATCACGGGGCTCGACGGTGAGGACAGCGTCGCCGCGATGGTCTCGATCATCGACGTCACCGACCGGAAGCGGCGCGAGTCCGATCTCGCCGAGCGCATGCTGACCGACTCGCTCACGTCGCTGCCCAACCGCTCGCTCACCCTGGACCGGCTCCACCACGCGCTGACCCACAACCCCCGAGCACATGAGGGCGTGGCCGTGCTGTTCGTCGATCTCGACGGGTTCGGCGATGTCAACGACCGCCTCGGTCACCTCGCCGCCGACGAACTCCTGGCCGACGTCGCACGGACCCTCCGTCACGCCGTGCGCCCGTCCGACACCGTCGGTCGCTGGGGTGGCGACGAGTTCGTCGTCATCGCCGAGCGCCTCCACCACATCGACGAGTCGATCCCGATCGCCAACCGGATCATCCGCCACCTGCAGCAGCTCGGCACGGTCCGGCACTCGGTGCAGATCGGTGCCTCGATCGGGATCAGCTACTCGACCGACGGCTCCTCCGGTGCTCGCGAGCTGCTCCAGGACGCCGATGCGGCCATGTACGCGGCGAAGGGTCGGGGCGGGAGCCAGGTCGAGGTCTTCACCGCCGAGGACCGAGAGCGCGAGCGCCGCCGCCTCGGTGCCGCCCAGGAGCTGCGGCGAGGCATCCTCGCCGACCAGCTGACGCTCGAGTTCCAGCCCCAGACCGACCTGTTGACGGGCCGGATCCTCAGCATGGAGGCCCTCGTCCGGTGGCAACACCCCGACGGCCACCTGCTCCCACCCAGTGAGTTCCTGGGGATCGCCCAGGACGACCTCGTGTCGCTCGTCGACCGTTGGGTGCTCCGGGCTGCGTGCGAGCAGCTCGTGGCGTGGAGCGAGACCGGACACCGCGTCCTCATGAGCGTGAACGTCTCGACCCGGGAGCTGGCCGACATCGGGTTCGTCGATCGACTCGACGAGATCCTGGTCTCGACCGGCGCCGAGCCGCGAGCCCTCACGCTCGAGATCACCGAAGAGGCGCTGCTCGATCGCGATGTCGCGCTCGAGCGCCTCCCGGAGATCGCCCGGCGTGGCGTCCGGGTGGCGCTCGACGACTTCGGGGCGGGCTACGGACCGCTGTCGTCGCTCGGCACGGCCAACATCGACATCGTCAAGCTCGACCCGTCACTCATCGAGGCGATCGACGAGCCGACGGGGTCCTACGCCGTCGTCCGGGGGCTGATCCGCATGGCCGCCGAGCTCGGGATCGAGGTCGTCGCTGAGGGCGTCGAACGCCAGAGCCAGCTCGTCGAGCTGCGGCGCATCTCGTGCCCCATGGTCCAGGGCCATCTGCTGGGCCGGCCCACGCCACCCGAGGCGGTCCCGGCGCTGGAAGCACCCCTCGACGCCGTCGTCGAGCTCAACGAGAACCCGTCCGCGGTGGCCGGCTGGTAGCTCCCGTCGTCCGGCTCAGCGTCGGCCGGTGAGGATCCCTCGGCGAGTGGCGATGGCCACGGCCTCGAGCTTCGAGTGCGCATCGAGCTTTCGCAGGATGTTCTGCACGTGGTTCCGCACGGTGTGGAGGCTGAGGGTGAGCTCGTCGGCGATCGTCTGGTTCGACGAGCCCTCGGCGACGAGCGTGAGCACCTCGTGTTCACGCCGGGTGAGCTGCGGGCCGGGGTCCTCGCCCTCCTCGCGGAGCCGGGGGAGGATCAACGCCAGCATGTCGGGCGAGACCATGACCTCGCCGTCGTGGACCGAGCGGATCGAGCGGACGACGTCGTCGAGGGAGCGATCCTTGGTGATGAAGCCCACGCAGCCGGCCTCGACGGCGTCGAGGGCGACGCGCTCGTCGACGATGGCGGTGAGCACCACGATCCGGGCGTCAGGCGCCGCGGCCTTGAGCTCGGAGGCGAGTCGGAGCCCGTCCTGACCGGGGAGCCGGTAGTCGAGCAGCACGACGTCGGGCTGGTGGGTCGCCGCGAGGTCGGTCACCTCGTCGTCACCGGACGAGGTGGCGACGACCTTGATCCCGTCCTGGCGATCGAGTGCCGTCGCCAGGCTCTCGGTGAAGACCGCGTGATCGTCGACGATCATCACCTGGATCTCGTCGGTCGCGGTCACACCACGCCTCCGTCGGAAGATGGGCAGAAGGCTCCGGGAATCGTAGCGCGCCTGCACCGTGTCCTCTGACGGGGCTCCCACCAGGCCAGGATGCCAGACCGCTCGTCACCAGAGGACGATGCCGTCCGACACGTTGTTGAGGGGCCAGTAGTGCACCACCAGCTCGCCGTAGATCAGGATCGACAACACGGCGGCGACCGCGGCCCAGGTGCCGAGCTGGTCGAGGATGCGCCAGTTCGGACGAGGCCCGTGGGTGACCTCGGCGACGGGGATCTCCATGACGCCGTCGGCCCACCGGTTGGTGTAGATCGTCCGGAGGATGACGAAGAAGAACAGCACGGCCGACAGGAACATGATCGAGCCGCCGATGCCGGTCATCACGTTGCCGACGTTCCACTCCTGGTGTGCCTCGAGATAGGGCGCCGAGTTGATCTGCGACCGACGGGGCATGCCCTCGATGCCGCCGGCCATCTGTCCGCGGGCGAAGGTCAGGACCCCGACGAACCACAGCCACGTCTGCGCCACGGCGAGCCGGCGGTGTTGGAGCTGCTTGCCGGTCAGGTAGGGCACCATCCAGTAGCTGATCGCCATGATCGAGAGGGCGACCGCCGTACCGACCGTCAGGTGGAAGTGACCCACGATGAACGAGGTGTTGTGGACCACCAGGTTGGTCGTGTAGTTCGCGTTGATGAAGCCCGAGGCACCACCGAACATGAACGCGATCCCGGCCAGGAGCTGGCCGCTCACGGCGGGGTTGCCCCAGGGCAACTTGAAGATCCACCCGAGCAGGCCCGTCCCGCCGTTGGCACGACCTCCCTGCTCCAGCGACGACACGACCGAGAACAGCGTGATCGTCGACGGGTAGAAGATCGCCACCGTCAGCACCCACATGATCGCCTTCGACTCGAAGGGGATGCCCGGGTCGGTGAACTGGTGGTGCACGCCGACGGGGAGCAGGAGCAGGAAGGCGAGGAACACCAGTCGGGTCAGCCCGTCGCTCCAGGTCCGGGCACCCACCTGGCGAGGCAGGAGCTGGTACCACGAGATGTAGATCGGCAGCAGCCAGAAGTAGACGATCGGGTGGCCGGTGAACCAGAACAGCGTCCGCGTGAACTGCGGATCGACCTCGTCGATGAGGCCCAGCGACCACGGCAGCAGGAAGCCGAGCACCTCGATCGCGATGCCGACTGACGCGATGAACCACATCACGTAGGTCGCCAGGCTCGTGTAGGCGAGGAGCGGCACCCGGTCGGTGGGATGCTCCCGCCGGAAGCGGCGGTGGGCGAGCAGCAGGTTCGCGAGCACCGCCCACGTGGAGAGCACGAGGAGCACGGCACCGAGGTAGAACGCCGGCGTCGCCTCGAGCGGGGCGTAGAACGTGAAGAGGACCGTCGCCTTGTTGGCGAGCATCGCCCACGTCGCCAGCGCCACACCGGCCCAGGCCAACCCCGTGCTGACCTCCGAGAGCAGGCGGCTGGGCAGCGCCCGGCCGTAGGCCTTCATCGTCATGAGCGAGCAGAAGGCATTGCCGAAGCAGAACGTGAAGACCAGCGCGAGCGCCACGCCGTGGATCGTCAGACCCTGGTAGTAGGTCTCGAGCGGCACCTCGTCGTAGAGGTCGATGTCGAGTCGCTCGAGGGCCTGGAGGATGCCCATCAACGCGCCGAGGGCCAGGCCGATCAGCGACAGGTAGAGCTGCCACTTGATCGGCCGGAGATCGGCGGCGGTGACACCGGGGATGTCGACGAGGAACGTGCGACGCCGCTCGGGGGCGATCGACGGCTCCGGGGCGTCGGCGGGCTGCTCGGGTGATTCGGTGAAGGTCACGGAGCTCCTGGTCCCTCTACTCGACGACGATCTCGGCACCCATGACGTGGTGCTGGATCCCGCAGTACTCGTGGCACACCAACGTGTGCCGGCCGGCCTCGTCGAACGTCACGTCGACCTCGGAGATCTGTCCCGGGATGACCATCACGTTGACGTTCGTGCCCGTGATCTTCAGGCCGTGGATCACGTCCCTCGTGGTGCTGAGGATCTTGATCTCCTCGCCGCGGGCCTCGGCGGGGATGGTGACCTCGACGGGGTCCCAGGCCCACGCCTGGGCGACGTAGACCAGCTCCCAGGTGCCGTCGTCGCGCTGGTGGAGGCCGGGCTCGTCGAACGGGGCGGTCTGGGTGACCAGCTCCGGCTCGATGCGTCCGGCCGGCTCGGGGAGCTCGGCGGTGTGGAAGACGACCGAGGCGACGATCGCCCCGACCGCGGTGAGGATGAAGACGGCGGACCCGATGAGCCAGATCCGCTCGTACCGATCGACCTCCACCTCAGCCCCGGACGATCAGGAGGAGGTAGGCCCACCCGAACATGAAGATCATCATCAGGAGGAAGAGGCCGACGATGAGCAACGTGCCCTTCGGTGCCTCCTCGTGGTGCTCGATCGGGACGTCGACGGGCTCGGCCACGGTGGTCCTCTCGGTGTCGGATGGGTTCGGTTCGGTCATGACGCCGTCACCACGCCGACCATGCCGGCGGCGAGGTGGCCCGAGACGAGGCAGACGACCTGGTAGGTGCCGCTCTCGTCGAGGGTGAAGGAGACGGTGCTGGACTCGCCGCCCTGGACCCGGTCGGTGCCGGCGAGGACCATGTCCTCGGTGAAGTCGGCCTCGTCGGTGAGCCGCACGCCCTCGTTCAGGACGAGCCACTCGTGCTCGACCGAGCCCGTGTTCTCCATCGTGACGGTCAGCTCCTCGCCCACGGCCAACTCGACGTTGGCCGGATCGAAGGCGAACTCGTTGGCGCCCACGGTCAGCTCGGTGACGGGGCCAGCGGCCACCGCACCACCACCGCCGCCCCGGTTCTCATCGGCGCCGATGCGGACCAGCACGGCGATGCCGACGACGATGGCGAGCACGCTGGCCAGCGCGGCGCCGGCGACGAGGAAGCTCTGGCCGCCGGTGAGCGACACACCCGACGGGGCTCCCCCGATGGTCGAGGGCTCGACGGCGGGACGGACCCCCACCGAGCCCGGGAACTCCTCGTGCACGTCGGCTCGGTCGTCGACCTCCGCCATCTCGGTGACCTCGTTCCGCTCGGGGAGCCGGGTCCGCGGACCGGGCTCACATGACGGAACTGAGCGTGTCTCACCTGCTGAGGTGGCCCCAGGGACCAAGGTCCCGGCGACGATGGGACCTCTGGGTCAGCTCGTCGGAGCGTCCCCACCGGGTCGCCAGAGGGTGGCGGCGACGTCGGCGTCGTAGGCCTCACGGATGGCGTCGATCGGCGCGTCGATGCGGGCGTGGTCGCGGATCGCACAGCGAGGATCGGGCAGGTCACCGGCCGGCGACCACGTCGCTGGTGACCAGAGCTCGGAGCGGCGGAACGCCTTGGCGCAGTGGATGTAGGCCTCGACCACGCGGACGATCACGACGACCTTGGCCGGCCTGCCGTCGACGGTCACGCGCTCGCGGAGGTCGTCGTCGACCGAGATCGACGCCCGGCCGTTGATCCGCAGCGTCTCGTCGAGCCCGGGGATCAGGAAGAGCAACGCCACGGACGGGTTCGTCACGATGTTCTCGAACGAGTCGAGCCGGTTGTTGCCGGACAGGTCGGCCCACGCGACGTGATGCTCGTCGAGCGGCTCGACGAAGCCCGGACGGCCACCCTTCGGCGAACCGTCGCAGACACCGTCGGTGTCGGCGCTCGACAGGACCATGAAGGGAGACGCTGCGAGGAACTCGACGCAGTGCTCGTCGAGCCGGTCGATCACCTTGTCGACGGCCCCACCACTCGCATGTCGGTAGTGGTCCCGGAGGTCGGCCGCGCTGCGGAGCACGGGGTCGGACGGCGCGGGGTCGGTCGGCACGGTGTCACCCATGGGGCCAGGCTGCTCGCCTCGGGCCCGTCGCGCAACGGCTCCGTCGAGGCTGCCGAGGATCTCAGACCTCGCGGACCGGGGTGATCACCAGGTCACCCTCGACCGCGTCGACCGTGACCATGTCGCCCTCGGCGAGCTTGCCCTCGAGGAGCTGGATCGCCAGCGGATCGACCAGGCGGCGTTGGATGATCCGCTTGA
>JBCCTY010000019.1:0-28819 GCA_039197885.1 Actinomycetota bacterium
ACGGTCGGGACGAGGTCGCCGTCGACGACGACCTCGATGCGGGCCATGGCCGTCAGGCCGGTCCAGGTGCTCATGGTGCCTCCATCGTGACTTCGTCGGAGTCGGGCGACGTCATCGTCGTCCACTCGCCGTGTGGTGATCGGACCGACCAGGCGTCGTCCGGGTGCTCGCGGGCGGCCAGCCGCATCCAGGAGCCACCGAGGAGTGTCTGGAGGATCGGGTTCGCGGCGATGATCTCATCGATCCGCGTGATCGGGGCCTGGACCACGGCGAGGAGGCGGACCGGCTGGTGGTGGGCCCGCCCGTCGACGTGGGTGCTCTGCAGCGGGAGCCCGACCCGCAGGTCGCCCAGCTCACCGGAGATCACGCCGACGTCGCCGAGCACGTTGTGGAGGAGCTTGTCGCCGGCGCCGAACACCTCGGGATCGACGGTCGAGAAGTAGTACTGCGACGAGATCCAGTGGGCCACGACGAGCGGCGCGGTCATGATCGTCTCGAGCACCTTGCCGGTCGGATCGCGCTCGGCCTCGTAGGAGTGGAGGAACGATCGACCCTCGAGGTCGAGGCCGGCGGTCATGGACCGGGGCCCGATCGTGAAGGCGGCGTTGCGGGCGAGGCCCCACTCGGGTCGGACCTGGGCCCAGTCGGCGCCCCGGTCGCGGACCCGGGCGGCGGGACCGGGCAGATCGGCCGACCGCACCGCCGACTGCGCTGCTCCTGCCTCGTCGAGCGCCCGTCGGAGCCGGTCGAGCTGCGGCCGGTGCGAGGACGGCAGGTCGTCGAGGTCGAGGAGGTCGACGCGGTCGCTCACGGTGTCGTGGATGGCGGCGACGAAGAGGGTGCCGTCGGGGACGTCGATGCCCCGCTCGCGGAGTCCGGAGCGGACCTCGGGCTCGTTCAGCAGGCGAACCACGCTGCGGGCGTTCGCGTCGCCGGCCGCCCCGGCGCACGCGCCGCAGTCGAGCGACGTGGCGTGGGGGTTGTTGACGGTGTGCGCGCCGTGGCCCGAGAGCACCACCAGCGGGGCGAAGTCGGTGATCAGGCCCATGGTGCTGAGCACCGCCTCGGCGAAGAAGGTGCGCTGCTCCAGGTCGGTGCCGGTGAGTTCGTCGGCGTCGAGCTCGATGACCGTCCCCTCGGGTCGGACCGGCGTCGCTCCCTGAGGCAGCAGGGTCCGTGCCGCGGCGACCGGTCCCATGATCCACCCGGCCGCCTCGGCCATCACGAACGGCCCACCGAAGCCGTACTTCGTGCCGCTGTGCGCGGCGACCCCGCCGGCGACGACGCGCTCGAGATCGAGCCGGCGCCCCACCTCGTCGGCCCGACCGTCGCGTGCTCGTTCGACCGCCCGTGCGGCGGGTTGGACGAGGACCGGGCACCGAGCCTCGGCGTGACCCCACCCCACCTGCTCGACCTGCATGGGGATGCCGAAGAAGCCCGCGAAGCCGAGCGTCTCATAGGGGCCGGCGGCCTCGAGGTGACGGCGCAGCCCCTCGGAGCGGACGTCGATGCAGAAGACGAGCTGCGCCTCGGTGTCGGTGCGGTCGGAGGTGACCGGAGCGCCGTCGAGCAACCCGAGGAAGCGCTCGTTGACGGCGAGCTCCTGGGCGGTCAGCCACATCGCGGCGCGCGCCGCCTCGGGCACCTCGGCCAGCACGTCGCGGATCTCCTCGCGCGCCGCTGCGTCGGTGTCGGCGCCCAACGACGCAGCCACGGCGACGACCCGGGCATCGAGGCGCCGTCGTTGCGCATCGGCCTCGTCGGCGGCGTCGTGGAGTGGTTCGTCCCGGCCCGCGGCGGCGTCGAGTGCCACGCCCAGAGCGACGAGCTCGGTCAACGACAGTGGTGGACGGTGATCACTCGCAGCGGCCCAGTCCGATCGCCACTTGGCGTGCCCCGACCATCCGGGGGTGCGCGCCATCCGGCGCGAGAGCAACTCTGCTCGGTCTCCGTCGTCGACGCCGAGCGCCTGGACCGAGCGGTCGATCACCGCAGCGGGGTCGGCGGGCGAGGCGAGCAGCCAGTCTCGCCCGTCGTCGCCGATCAGCGCGGGGAGGCGTGGGTCGTCGGTGAGGAGCTCCTGCCACCAGGCGGTGAAGCCGACACTCCGGTCGGGTCCGCTCCACACCGGAGGTGAGACGTACTCGGTGACGACGGCGACCAGGAGATCGTCGAGGTGCCGACCCGCCTCGTCCACCCGGGGCCCCGGGTGCTCGTCGTCGGTCGGGCCCAGCTCGAGATCGAGTCGCACGAGCTCGGTCGCGGGGACCTCCCGACCCGCGACCGACACCGACCCGCGGGTGACCAGCACCGGGACGGTCGACTCGATGGCGGCGACGAGGTGGTGGGCCTCGGTGACCCCGGCGCGATGGTCGGCCCGCGAGGCCTCGAGGGATCGGTGGGTGCGGCCGCCGGTCACCTCCCGGGCGCGGGTCGTCGCTGCGTCGAAGCCCAGCTCCTCCAACCCGCCGAGGGGGTTGGCCGCGACGAACGACGACAGTGGCCAGAGCGGAGCGACGACCGCGCCGGCGCGCGACACGTCGGCGCGGATCCGGGCGTTGCGCACCGGATCGATGGCGGCGGTCGGGGTGGGGAGGGGCCGTCGACGGGGTGCTGGTCGTTGCACCTGCCCGAGCGAGACCTCGCGGCAGCGGCCGCGCAGCGTGCGCCGGAGCGCGTCGCCCGTGGGTCCCGGCCACGTCGCGATCGCCACGACGATGACGCCGACGACGACGAGCGTCACGGTCAGCGTCGTCGCCGACACCACCCCGTCAGGGGTGACCGAGCCGGGATAGGACGGGTCGACGAAGATCTCGGCGAGGCGGAGCCCGCCGAGGTAGGCGAGGGTCGCCACGACCCCACCGAGCGCGGCCAGCGGGAGCGCACGACCCGCCGGCGCCGGCCCGCGGCGGAGCCAGCCGTGGATGCCGTGGGCGACGGTGAGCCAGGCGAAGACCACGATCAGCACGTGCCCGCCGTCGGAGACCACGGGGGTGACGAGGAGGTAGCCGAGTGCCACGGCGACGGTCGGGACGACGAGCGTCGTGGCGAGGACCACCCCGGTCGACAGCGGTGCGGCCGGTCCAGGGCGGCGCGACGACCGGAGCCGACCCGAGACGGCGTCGCCGGCTCCGAGGAAGGCCGTCGCCTTGTACATGCCGTGCCCGACGATGTGGAAGATCGCGCTGCTGAACGCCCCGACCGTGCACTGCACGACCATGAAGGCCATCTGCGAGACCGTGGACCACGCCAGGGATCCCTTCACGTCGGACCGGACGAGCATCACGCCCGTCGCGAGCACCGCGGTCGCCACACCCAGCCCGAACAGGAGGTGGAGGACCACCGAGGACGAGACGAAGATCGGGGCGAAGCGGAGCAGCAACAGGCCCGCTCCGCTCACGAAGCCGGCGTGGACCAGTGCCGAGACCGGCGTCGGTGCGGTGAGGGTCCCGGCGAGCCATCGGTGGAACGGGAGGAGGGCCGAGCGCGAGGCGCCGGCGATCGCGAGCAGGAACGCCACGACGTGGACGGCCTCGATCCCGGCGATGTCCTGCGTCGTGAGGTCGTCGACGCCGAGCGCGGGGCGGGCGATCGCATCGACCCCGCCGACGGCGACGGCGACGGCGACGGCGGCCACCAGTGCGAGGTCGCCGATCGCGAGGGTCCGGCCGATCCGGCGCTGCGCCGCGACGGCCGGCGACCAGTCGTCCCGGTGACCGACGAGCCCGACCAGCGCCCACGTGGAGAGCCCCCAACCGATCACCAGCGTGAGGGGATGGCCCGGGAGCACGACGAGCGCCGAGCCGGTGAGGACGAGGCCGATCAGGATGAAGTAGCGGCTCGTCCGGCGGCCCTCGTCGAGGCTGCGACGCGAGAACGACACGACGACGAGACCGGTGGTCGCGACGAGGGCGAGCAGGAGCGCCGATCCACGTTCGGCGGCGACCACGGTGTCACCGAGCTCGCCGACCACCCCGTCGTCGTCGAGGCCGCTGGCGACGACCACCACGAGGGCGGCGAGCGACGAGACCGCGGTCGCGGCGCCGAGGAGTCGGCCGGCGGTGGCGCCGATCGAGTCGGTGGCGATGGCGATCACCGACCCGACGAGGGGAGCGAGGACGGCGACGACGAGCAGCGTGGCGATCATCGGAGGGTCCTGTACGAGGAGGGCGACGGGGCGGTCTCGAACACGTGGCGCATCGTAGGCATCGAAAAAGGTGTATTCAAGTTCTAGTTATTGGATAGGATGTCCCCCATGCCGGACGGCGGATCGGATCGCTCCTGGACCTTCCTGACCAATCACGCGCACGTGCTGCTCGCGATCGCGAAGACACCCGACCTGCGCCTGAGCGACATCGCGTCGTTGGTGGGGATCACGGAACGGACCGCCACGCAGATCGTGTCCGACCTCGAGGAGGCCGGGTACGTCCGTCGCTTCCGGGAGGGCCGCCGCAACCGCTACGAGATCCAACCCGATCACCGGCTACGCCATCCGCTCGAGGAGCACCACCGGGTCGATTCGCTCCTCGGGGCTCTCGAGCACGAGTCGCCGCGCGGGCTCTGAGTCGTCGGCTCGGCGCTCGGGGTTCGAGCGGCCTCTGCCTCAGGTGAGCTCGATCAGCACGATCCCCTCGGCGGCCGCGAGCTGGGCCAGGGCCTCGACGGTGGGCTCCTCGTCGTACCGCAACGCCATCGCTCGTTGGGCGTCGTTCCCGAGCTCGTCGATGACCCGCAGTTGCGCGGCGCCGACTGCAGCGGGGTCGTCGACCAGGGTGCCGCGCATCGAACGCAGGCGGCCGGCGATCGTCACGTCGACCGGGTGGCCGCCGTCGAAGTTGTGCTTCCACGGGCTCGCGGTCGTGGTGAACAGGCGATCGTCGACCTCGAAGCGGCTGACCGGCGTCGAGTAGGGCTTCGCCGACCGCCGACCGTTCCACGACAGCAACATCATGTGATTGGTCGGGCCCTTGCCCCGTCGGAGCAACCAGCGCATGACCGGGTTGAGGACGGTGATCGCCAGGCGGGGCGGCTGTGCCCGGGTGAGCTTCGCCATCTCAGACCCACGCCGCGGTGGCTCGACCGGTCTGGATGTCGGTGAGCGCGGCCCTGAGCTCGTCGGTTCGCGGTGACGAGCCGGGCGTACCGACCGTCACCACCTGACCGTCGACGACGAGCTCGCCCACCGATGCGAGCACGGCGGCGGTGCCCGACAGCGCGACCTCGGCGGTCGGTGCGGCCGCCAGTGCCACGACCTCGTCGACGGTGACCGCCCGCTCCTCCACCGCCCAGCCACGATCGGCGGCGAGCCGGAGCAGGGAGTCGCGGGTGACGCCGTGCAGGAAGGCATCGGTGAGCGCCGGGGTGATGATCCGCTGGCCGTCGAGGAACACGACGTTGGCGGCGCCGGTCTCCTCGATGATGCCGTCGGGGGCGAAGAGGACCTGATCGGCGCCGTGCCGGGCGCGGGCCTCGCGGATGACGCCGAGCGCCATGGCGTAGTTGGCGCCGGTCTTCACCACGCCGAACTGGGGCGTCGTCCGCGCACCGTCGCGCTCGACGAGGATGCGCAGCTGCCGTGGCGGGAGGTACTCGCCGACCGGGCTGGCGAGCACGTAGAGCAGCGCGGAGTTGCTCGGCGATGCCGCCGCACCGATGTCGTGGTCGGTGCCGACGAGCGTCGGGCGAAGGTAGAGCGATCCCGGCGGTTCGGGTGTGACCTCGGCGTTGGCCGCGATCGTCTCGGCGATCATCGCCGTGAGCAACTCCGTGGACGGCACCGGGAGGCAGAGCCGCTCGGCGCTGGCCCGCATCCGCTCGACGTGGCGGTCGGCCCGGAAGGCGCGCACCGTCGAGTCGGGATGGCGGTGGGCCTTGAGTCCCTCGAAGCAGGCGCTCGCGTAGTGGAGCGCGTGGGTCGCTGGACCGAAGCTGATCGAGTCGGTGGCGACCACCGACATCGGCTGCCACTCGTCGTCGGTGTAGGCGGCCACGGCCATCCGGTCGCCGAACACGGTGCCGAACTTCGCCGGAGCAGGGTCGTCACCGGTGACGTCTGCGGCGGCACGGGTCAAGGTCATCGGCGGGCCTTCTGCGTCGGCGACGGGCCTCCCATCCTGCCCGAGACGCTCCGCCGTGGCGAGGGCAATCGTGACCGGAGTGGTCGGTGCCGACGGCTCAGTCTCCGGAGAGGCAGAGCTCGACGATCTCGTCCAACGTCGATGCGGCGCCGCTCGCCCGGAGCTCGGCGTCGAGGTCCGCGCCGAGGCCCGCCAGCAGGTCGGACCGCACGCCGGCGAGCCGGTGCGCCTCGGTGCCGTAAGCGGGGGGTGCGTGGGCGTCGGCGGCGCCGAGGATCCGTGCCGCCGTCCGGAGCTCGCCACATCCGGTCAGCGCGACGGCGTGGTTGCGCAGCGTCGTCCACTGCCGGTTGTGCTCGGGGCGGTCCGACCAGTGCCCGATCGTCCTGCGGAAGGCCGCCCGAGCGGCACGCGGGTCCTCCGTGACGGCGAGGCTGGCCGAGGTGACGAGAGCGACGCCCTCGACGAGCGTGCTGCCGACCGAACGAGCCGCAGCGAGCGCGGCGTCGACGTGGCGACGGGCGCCGACCGGATCGCTCGCCGCGTCGAGCTCCGCCTCCACGTAGTGCCGGTAGGCCTCGACCGTCGGGGTCATCGCGGCGATCGGGAGATCGCGGAGGCGGCGGCGGGCCTCGTCGGCCCGTGCGGGGTCGTCCGCATAGTGGGCTGCGACCGCGATCAGGAGCTGCGACAGCCCGTACAGGTAGGGCAGTGCGCCGGCAGACGCTGCGGCCTGCTCGGCGTGGTCGATCGCGTCGTCGAGGTGACCCCGCACGATCTCGACGTTGGACGCCACGATCCGGGCGCGGGCGGCGGTCTCGTCGTCGGCCGAATCGACCGCCGCACCGGCGAGCGTCATCGCCCGGTCGAGCTGACCGACCTGGAAGGCGCCGAGCGCGGCCGAGACCCGGAGCTCGCCGCCGTCGTCGGCGAGGGTGAGCAGCTCGTCCGCCCAGCCACCGATCTCGGGGTGGATGCGGTCGTAGGCGTACTGGAACAGCGAGGTCACGATCGTCGCCGCAGCAGGGTGGTCGCCCTCGTCGGCCGCCCGCTCGACGGCGAGGCGGAGGTCGGCGAGCTCGGCGTCGGCGATGGCCGCCCAGCGCCCTTCGTCGACGTCGACGATGCCCGAGGCGATCGCGTGCGCCCGGGCGACGGCGACGGCCACGTGGGCCGTCCGACCGGCGGACGACCGACCCGAGTCGAGGAGGTGGTCGGCGGCGACGGCGCGCACGGTGTCGAGGAGGGCCAACCGTCGTCCGGTCGGACCGTCGGCAGCGTGCAGCAGCGAGGCATCGCGCAGGCCGGCGAGCACGGCCGGCACCGCGTCGCCGCTCCAGCCGAGCTCGACCAGCAGCGCTTCGGAGCGGTCGACCGTGAACGGTCCGGCGAACAGCGAGAGGTGGAGGAGCGCCTCGCGCTCTGCCTCTGCGAGCAGCTCGATGGACGACTCGACCGTCGCTCGCAACGACCGGTGCCGCTCGGGTCGGCCCCCGGACCAGAGGAGGTCGATGGTGTCGTCGAGGCGTTCGAGGAGCTGACCGGCATCGAGGAGGCGGAGCGACGACGCCACCAGCTCGATGCCGAGCGGGAGGTGATCGACCCGCCGACACAGGGCCGCAGCGACGTCGTCGTCCGCGACCGGCTCGTCGGCCTCGGTGACACGTCGGTGGAGCAGCTCGACGGCGGCGGCCTCGGTGAGCGGCCCGAGCTCGATCAGCCGCTCCGCCTCGACGGTGATCGGCGAGCGGCTGGTGGCGATCACTCGACCGGGGTCGAGCCGGCGCAGTGACATCGCCACGCGGCGGACCTCGTCCAGGTGGTGCTCGCAGCCATCGAGGACGAGGACGCGCGGCTGCTCGCGGAGCGCCTCGACGATGCGGTCGGCGATCGGCGGCACCGGCCGGACGCCCAGCGCACGGGCAACCGCAACGTCGACGTCGGCCCCGTCGGCGACGGTGGCCAGATCGCAGCTGACCACGCTGCCCGGGGCGAGTCCCAGTGCCCGCACCAGACGGCTCTTCCCGACGCCACCCGGTCCGATCACCGTGATCCAGCGGTGGCGTGCGAGCGCACGTCGCAGCGCTCGGAGCTCGTCGTCGCGCCCGACGAGGTCGTCGTCGACGGAGGGCGTGGTTCCGAGGTCGACACGCAGCGCCTCGCGCTCCACGGTGACCAGGGCCGGACCAGGTCCGAGGCCGACCGACACGAGATGGCGGCGGGCGTCCTGGGCGGCTCGGAGGGCCTCGGCCCGTCGATCGAGCGCGATCAGCGAGCCCATCAGCGCGATCCAGGCGGCCTCGTCCGTGGGCTCGTCGCCGAGGAGCGCTCGGAGTTCCCGGCACGCCGCCTCGTGATCGCCCGCTGCGTCGAGTCGCCCGGCGAGGTGACGTCGCAGGGCCTGGCGTGCGTCGGTCAGCTCCCTCGCTGCGCCGAGGAGGGCAGGGTGGTCGGCCAGCTCGCCGAAGGGGCGGCCGCGCCACCGACGGAGCGCGGACCCGAGCTCGCCGGTCGAGGCCAGGGCGGGATCGGCGTCGAGGCCGTCGGCATCGGTCGCCGCGGTGAGCCGATAGGCCGTGCCGACGCGCTCGATCGCCCCGTCGCCCAGCAGGCGTCGCAGGCGCGAGAGGTGGGAGTTGAGCGAGTTGCCGGCCGACGGCGGCGGCCCCTCGGGCCAGACGGCGTCGGTGAGCCGGTCTCTCGACACCGCTCGGTGTCCGGCGGCGGCGAGGATCGCGAGGACGAGTCGCTGCGTCGGGCTCGTGACCTCGACCGTGGTGCCGTCGACCCGGGCACGAACGGGACCGAGCACCTCCACGAGCGTCGCCGTCACGGTCCCCCCACGGCACGACCGTACGTGCGCTGCACCTCCCCTGCACCTCCCACTCGCGACGATGCCGCGGACCACCGAGGAGGACCGATGACCGACATCGAACGCGGGCAGGTCGCCGCCAGCGCGGCTGACGTCTACGAGGAGTTCTTCGTCCCGGCGCTGTTCGGCCAGTTCGCCGGCCGGGTGTGTGACGCCGCCCGGCTCGCCCCGCGGGAGCGGGTCGTCGACGTCGCCTGCGGGACCGGCGTGATCGCTCGGATCGCGCAGGAGCGAGTCGGTGATGGCGGCGTGGTGATCGGCGTCGACCTGAACGAGGCGATGCTGACGACCGCAGCTCGTGTGACACCGACGGTCGACTGGCGCCGAGCTCCCGCCGAGGATCTGCCACTCGGCGACGACTCGGTCGATGCGGCCCTCAGCCAGTTCGGCCTGATGTTCTTCGAGGACCGGCACGCTGCGCTCGCCGAGCTCCACCGCGTGGTCCGGCCCGGTGGCCGGGTCGTCGTGGCGACGTGGTGCGAGCTCTCCCGCTCACCCGGGTACGCCGAGATGACCGAGTTGCTGCGCGACGAGCTCGGTGACGAGGCGGCGAGGTCGTTGGAGCAGCCCTACGTCCTCGGTGACCCGGACGAGGTCACCGACCTGCTCCGTGGGGCAGGACTGCGCGACGTGGAGGTGCGTGAGGAGCCGGGCACGGCTCGCTTCGAGTCGTTGCGAGCGTGGCTGCACACCGACATCCGCGGCTGGACGTTGGCCGAGACGGTGAGCGACGAGGTGTTCGATCGGCTGAGCGCGGCGGCCCGGGATCGGTTGGCCGGGTTCGTGGGCACCGGCGGGGAGGTCGAGTTCGACGCCCCCGCCCTGCTCGCCACCGCCACCGCAGGGTGACCGTCGCGCACCTCCACTAGGCGCTCGTCGACTCCTCGAACTTGCGGATCGAGAGGTAGGAGAACACCGCGATCAGCGCGAGTGACCACAGGATCGCCCACCAGACGTCGTTGCCTGGGGACGAGCCGTTGTAGAGCGCCCGTGATGCGTTGGTCACGGCGGTGAACGGGTTGACGTCGGCGAACCACTCGAGCGCCGCCGGCAGGGTGCGCGTGTCGATGAACGCCGAGGAGACGAACGTGAGCGGGAACATCCAGATGAACCCGGCGGAGCTCGCCGCCTCGACCGAGCCCACGGACAGGCCGATGAGCGCCTGGAGCCAACTGAGGGCGAAGCTGAAGAGCAACAGCAGGAGCGTCGCGAGCAGCGCCTCGAGCAGGGTGCCCTCGAACCGGAAGCCCACCACGAACGCGATGACCAGCATCACGAGGAACGTGAAGGTGTTGCGCACCAGGTCCGAGACCGTGCGTCCGACGATCACCGCCCCGCGAGCCATGGGGAGCGACCGGAGGCGATCGACGAGTCCCTTCTGGAGGTCCTCGGCCAAGCCGACGCCGGTGAAGGTCGACCCGAACACGATCGACTGGGCGAAGATCCCGGGCAAGAGGTACTGCTCGTACTGATCGAACCCCTCGACGCTGATCGACCCCCCGAACACGTACACGAACAGCACGACGAACATCACCGGTTGGATCGCGGAGAAGACGAGGAGCTCGACGTTGCGCGGGATGATCCGCAGATGTCGGCTCGCCTCGACCCAGGAGTCGCGGGCGGCCCAGACGAGCCCGCCGCCCGTGGGACGTTCGACGTCGCCGAGGGTCGGTGTCGTGGTCATCGTGCGGCTCCGTCGGTCTCGGGGACCTGCTCGTCGTCGGCGTGGCGCCCGGTGAGGGTCAGGAACACGTCGTCGAGGGTGGGACGACGGACCTCGACGTCGAGGACGTCGACGCCGGCGTCGTCGAGGGCTCGGATGGTGGCCGGCACGACGCGGTCGCCGGTGCGGATCGGTGCCGACATCGTGGTGCCGACCTCGTCGACGTCGACGGTGCCGGTGCCCATCCGTTGGAGCACCCGGACCGCCCGGTCGCGGTTCTCGGGTCGGGCGATCGACACGGTGATGCGGTCGCCGCCGATCTGGTCCTTCAGCTCGTTGCTCGTGCCGCTGGCGATGACCCGTCCACGGTCGATGACGACGATCAGGTCGGCGAGGCGGTCGGCCTCGTCGAGGTACTGGGTGGTCAGCAGCACCGTCGTGCCGTCTCGCTCGAGCTCCTCGATCGTCTCCCACATGGCGAGGCGGCTGCGCGGGTCGAGCCCGGTGGTGGGCTCGTCGAGGAACAGCACCGACGGGCGAGCGATGAGGCTCATGGCGATGTCGAGACGCCGACGCATGCCACCCGAGTAGCCCTTGACGACCCGGTCTCCGGCGTCGACGAGGTCGAAGCGCTCGAGCAGCTCGGAGGCCCGCTCCTTCACGACGCCGGTCGGGAGATGGAACAGCCGACCGACGTGCTCCATGTTCTCGCGACCGGTGAGGCGCTCCTCGACCGCGGCGTACTGACCGGTCAGGCCGATCCGAGCCCTGACCCCGTTGGGGTCGGCCGCGACGTCGACGCCGTCGACGAGCGCCGTGCCGGCGTCGGCGCGCACGAGGGTGGTGAGCACGCGGACCGTCGTGGTCTTGCCCGCGCCGTTCGGGCCCAGGAGTCCGTAGACGGCACCGGACGGCACGACCAGGTCGACGCCGTCGAGTGCCGTGGTCGAGCCGAAGCGCTTCACCAGCCCGTGGGCCTCGATGGCGTTGGTCGTCATGGGCTCAGGTTGGCGGCGGCTCCGTGCGGGTGTCGAGGGGAAATCGGTCACGGCGACGCCCGACCACGGCACGAAACTCCCTCGCTCAGGCGGTGTCGGCTTCTCCAGACTGAGCACATGGTGGACCCCTCGGGCACGAGCGCGCACTGGCGCGGGCTGGCCGAGTTGCTCCGCCCGCACCGACGGCGGTACCTGGTGCTGGGCGCGGTGCTCGGCGTGGCTTCGTCGATCCCGCTCCTCAGCCCGTTGATCGTGGGCCGCGTCGTCGATCGTGCCGCCGAGGGCGCCGAGCTCGAGGAGCTGACGGCGCTCGCCGCGGCGCTCGTCGCCGTCGGCCTGGTCGGTCAGGCCGTGGCCGTGCTCGTGGCGTGGTTCGCCACGCGGACGGCCTGGCAGACGACGAACGAGCTCCGGCTCGAGCTGGCCGACCACGTGCTCGCCCTCGACCACGAGTTCCACCGCTCCCACACCGCCGGCGAGCTCGTGCAGCGGATCGACGGCGACGTGACGGCGGTGTCGGACTTCCTGTCGCAGGTCGTCGTGAAGATCGGCGGAGCGCTGGTGACGGTGGCCGGGATGGTCGTCGTGCTGACCCTGCTCGACTGGCGGATCGGCCTGGCGATGGCGGTCTACGTCGCCGTCGCGTTCGCGGCCGTCGGCAGCCGCCGCAACCACGCGGTCGAGGAGTCGTCGGACGAGCTCAGCGCGCACGCCCGGCTCTACGGAGGGATCGAGGAGCGACTCGCCGCGTCGGAGGACCTCCGCTCGAACGGAGGCGGCGCCTACGCGGTCCAGGGCTTCGTCGACCACTCGGTGGAGGTCGCCGAGACCGCCGTCGCCCGCGAGCGCGCCTACCTGCGCGTGTGGCGCATCGTCTCGTTGGGCATCGCCAGCGGCGCCGTGCTCTCGATCCTCGGAGGTGGCGTGCTCGTCGAACGGGGGATCATCACCGTCGGCACGGCCGTCGTCCTCTTCCAGTACAGCCAGCTCCTGCGGCGTCCGCTCGAGGAGCTGATGGATCAGCTCCAGGTGATCCAGAAGGCGACGGGCGGCATGCGTCGCGTCCTGGAGCTGCGGGCCGAGCGGCCGACCATCGTCGATTGCGGGAGCACCAGCCCACCCGCCGGAGCGCTCAGCGTCGAGCTCGACGCCGTCGACTTCGACTACGGCGACGGTGAGCGGGTGCTCGACGGCGTGGACCTCCACCTCGGGGCCGGTCGATCGCTCGGGCTCGTCGGCCGGACCGGGAGCGGCAAGACCACGATCTCCCGCCTCGTGCTGCGCCTCATCGAGACGACCCGGGGTGAGGTCAGCCTCGGCGGTGTCGCCATCGCCGACGTGCCGCTCGCCGAGCTGCGTCGACGCGTCGCGCTGGTCCCCCAGGAGGTCCAACTCGTGGCGGGGACGGTTCGCGACAACGTGACGCTCTTCGACGCCGACCGCTCCGACGACGATGTCCGCGACGCACTCGTGCAGGTCGGGCTCGAACGACTCGCCGATGGCCTCGACCGCGAGCTGGGCGCAGCGGGCACCGGTCTGTCGGCCGGTGAGTCGCAGCTGCTCGCGCTGGCTCGGATCTGGCTGCGCGACCCCGATCTCGTCGTCCTCGACGAGGCGACCGCCCGAGTCGATCCCGTGACCGAGGCCCGCCTCGAGGCGGCGCTCGACGCGCTCGTCCGCGACCGGACCGTCATCGTGATCGCTCACCGGCTCTCGACCTTGCGCCAGCTCGACGAGATCGCCGTGGTCGAGCGCGGTCGAGTCGTCGAGCACGGGGAGCGAGTGGCACTCGAGCGCGAACCGACCAGTCGCTACGCCGCCCTGCTCCGCACCGGGGCCGAGCTGCCGGAGCTGGCACCGTGAACCCGTGGCGCCTGTCGTGGCGGGTGAGCCAGCACGAGCCGGCGCTCGCCTGGTCGTCGGTCCTGCTGTGGACCGCCTTCTTCACGTTCCCCGTCGTCATCGGACTGATCGTCGGTGAGGCCTTCTCGGCGCTCGACCGCGGCGACCTCGGCACGGCACGGCTGGTCGCGATCGCGCTCCTGGTCGCCGAGGGCGTCCGCATGGTGCTCCTCCACGTCGCGGCGACCCGGTTCACGCGGGTCTGGGTGTCATGGCAGTCGTCGATCCGGGCGAACCTGCTCAGCGACCAACTCGCCGACGTTCGCGACGAGCTGGGCCGGCCGGTGCCGTCGCCGAGCGGCGCCCTGTCGCACTTCCGCGACGACGCCGAGGACGTCGCCCGGTTCATCGATGGCTGGGTCGATGTGTTCGGTGCCGCCGTCTTCACGATCGCCGCCGGGATCGTCCTCGCCACGATCGACCCGGTCGCAACGCTCGTGCTCGTGGTGCCGATCCTCCTGGTCGCCGCCATCACCTGGTACTTCGGGGACGCCGTGGGTGACGCCCGCCGGGCAGACCGGGAGGCGACGGCCCGCGTGACCGCCGCGTTGGGCGAGGTCGTCGGCGCAGCGTTGACCATCAAGGTCAACGGCGCTTCGCGGCCGGTGCTCGACCACGTCGGGTCGACCATGGACGAGCGACGCCACACCGCGGTACGTGACCGGACGCTCGACGCCCTCGTCCGTGCGGTCGGGTCGTCGATGACCGACGTCGGCCTCGGTCTCGTGTTGCTCGTCGCCGCGGTCCGGGTCCGGTCCGGTGCGTTCGACGTGGGCGATCTCGTGATCTTCGCCACCTACCTCACGTGGATCGGCTTCCTCCCACGCATGATCGGTGTGACGATCACCCGGCGTCGCCAGGCGATGGTCGCCTTCGACCGCATGCGGCTCCTCGTCGCCGACGACGAGGCCGAGCGCACGTCGACCCAACGCCACCTCGCGCTGCACGGCGATGCGCCGCTGCGACCCGAGCGCCGCGTGCCCGAGCGGGTGCGGTTGGATCGGCTCGAGGTCCATGACCTCACGGTCCGGTTCGGCGGCGAGGTGGTGGTCGACGCGGCCTCGTGCACGATCCCGGCGGGCTCGCTGACCGTGGTGACCGGTCGGGTCGGCGCGGGCAAGACGTCGTTCCTCCGCGGCCTGCTCGGGCTCACCTGGGGTGATGACGCAGAGGGAACGGTGATGTGGAACGGACGGGTGCTCGACGATCGGGCCGCGTTCCTCGTCCCGCCCAACGCGGCCTTCCTGCCCCAGGTGCCCCACCTGCTCTCGGAGACGTTGGGGGAGAACGTGCTGCTCGGGTCGGACGACCCGGCCGGACTCCTGGACGCGCTCGACCTCGCTCAGGTCGAGCTCGAGGTCGACGCCATGCGCGACGGCATCGCCACCCGCATCGGCCCACGCGGGGTGCGCCTCTCCGGTGGTCAGCGCCAGCGCGTCGCCGCGGCCCGGGCGTTCGTCCAGCGGCCCGAGCTCGTGGTGCTCGACGACCTGTCGAGCGCGGTCGACGTGGCGACCGAGCTGGCGCTCTGGGAGGCGATGGCCCAGGCGGGGATGACCGTCCTGGCCGTGGCCAACCGACCGGTGGCGATCGCCCGCGCCGACCAGGTGCTGGTGATGGAGGGAGGTCGGCTCCGAGCGCGGGCAGACTGAGTCGCCGGCGGCCCGTGCGGCGTCGCTCGAGCACGGGAGGGACCATGTGTCGCAACATCACCGCCCTGCGGGGGCTCGAACCCCCGGCGACCGACGAGGAGATCGCGGCGGCGGCGTTGCAGTTCGTCCGCAAGGTCGGCGCGCTGTCGTCGGTGTCGCCCCGCAACGCCGAGGCCGTCGAGCGAGCGGTCGAGCGCATCGCCGCCGCGACAACGGAGCTGTTGGCGGATCTGCCCGAGCGGCGCAACCCACCGACGACCGTGCCGCCGCTGCGCCGACCCGGGGTGCGGGCTCGCGAGGCGGCGCGACGCGCCGGTCCCTAGCGGACCGAGATCAGGTCGACGACGAACACGAGGTGCTCGTTCGGACCGATCACCCCGCCCGCACCCCGGCTGCCGTAGGCGAGCGCGGGAGGGATGACGAGCTGGCGGCGACCGCCGACCTGCATGCCGGCGACGCCCTGCTCCCACCCCGGGATGACCTGCCCTCCGCCGAGGCGGAAGCTGAACGTCGAGCCGCGGTCCCACGAGGCGTCGAACTGCTGGCCGGTCTTCCACGAGACGCCGACGTAGTGCACCTCGACGGTGGTGCCGGAAACGGCCTCGTCGCCGTCGCCGACGATCAGGTCCTCGGTGCGCAGGGCGGACCCGGACGGCTCGCCGTCGGGGAGGGTGACGTCGGGCTTGGTGGCATCGGTCATCGCCTCACCCTAGGACCGTCCGCGC
This sequence comes from Actinomycetota bacterium, assembly GCA_039197885.1. Taxonomy (GTDB): domain Bacteria; phylum Actinomycetota; class Acidimicrobiia; order Acidimicrobiales; family Poriferisodalaceae; genus JBCBSZ01. The sequence continues at coordinate 15,890 of JBCCTY010000019.1, forward strand.
GTGCCACACGCCGCATCGGTGCCCGTCCCCGCACCTCGCGCGACGACTGTGGCGAACGTCACCGGTCCGGTGGCCGTAACGTTCACCACGCGATGGCTGCCTCACCCGATCCGCGACGTCGACGACTCGCTGCCGCCCTCGACCGCCTGGTCGACGGGCACGGCGCCGTCCGGGTCGACGGCGTGTCGTCCGACCTCGGCGACGTCGCCCGGGCCCAGCTGGCCGAGCACGCCGAGACCCTCGAGGTCGTGACCGGCCGTCGACTCGAGCGCGACCGGCCGCTGAGCGCCCTCGACGGACTGCTGCCGCGCCGGATCGTCCGCGGCCTGCTCGACTCCGCCGACCCCGCCGGCGCAGCGGCCGACGAGCTCCTCGATCGCTTCGATCTCGACCCGGCGGTCGTGCTGGTGCTCGACGCGCACTGGCTCGACGACGTGAGCGCCAAGGCCCTCGCCATCGCGGCGGGCCGGCGTCGCGAGCAGCGCACCGGGTGGGTGCTGACCTTCGGCTCGGCCGACATCAGCCCGACGGTCGCCGCACTCGTCGAGGCCGCCGACGTCGACAGCTCGATCGACGTCGGCTCCCTCGACGATGCCGAGCTCGCCGAGGCCGTCGCCGCGGCGCTGGGCGGTGAGCCCTCCGATCGCGTGCTCGCCGCCGTCGCGGCCCGCACGCGGGGTCTCCCCGAGCTCGTCGGCGCGCTGGCCGAGGGCCTCGCCGCCGCCGACTCGGTCGACAGCGCCGCCGAGACGCTCGTGCCGGCAGCGGTCACCGAGCTCGTCGGCCGGCGTCTCGAGCTCGTCGATGACGTCGCTCGCCGGGTGATCGAGAGCGCGTCGATCGCTCCCGACCCCGACGGTGCGCTCGTCGCACGCCTCGCCCTGATCGACGACGGCGAGCTCACCGACCTGCACCAGGGCCTCACAGCCGAGGGTCTCCCGACGGTGCCGGTCGTGCTCGACGCCGTCCGCTCGCTGCTCGGCAGCCGTCGCGCGACCGAACTGGTCTCGGGCCTGGTGGCCGAGGGGGTCGACCCGGTCGTCGTCGCCGAGCGGATCGAGGAGCTCGACGTCGCTCCCGAGGGTGCGGCCGAGGTGCTCGTCGCAGCCGCCGACCGCGGCTGTGATGTCGATCCGGCGACGGCCGCTTCGCGCTACGCCAGGGCCGCCGAGCTCGGCGCCGACGCCGCATCGTTCGCCGCCCGCCGAGCCCGGGCCGAGGCACTCGCCGGCAACGCCACCGCTGCGATCGAGCTGGCCGAGTCGGTGGTCGATCGGCCCGATGCCGCCGATCGGGCCGAGGCGCTCGTCGTGATCGGCAGCGTGCTCGCCGCAGGGGCGCAACTGCGGCCTGCGGCCGGTTCCTACGCCGCGACCGCCGGCGCCGGCGGGCCCGAGTGGTGGTCGACGCTCGCCGTGCCGCCCCGGTCCCTGCTGGCCGAGTTCTTCGCTCCCGACGACGTCGACGCCGTCTCGGCGATCGGCCGGGCGGCCGTCGCCTTCGCGCGCGGCGCGAGCGGCCTCGCTGACGGACGGGTCGGCGCCGAGCTGGCCGAGTCGGCCGAGCTGATCGAGCTGGCCGGGGTCGCGGACCTCTGGCCCGACACCCCGCATGCCGTCCTCGCGTCGGCGTTGATCGCCGGCGGCGACCTCGCCGGCGCTGACGCCCTGCTCGCCCGTGCCATCGAGGCCGACGTCGGTGGCTCGGCGTTCCGCGTCCGCCACCACCTGCTCCAGGGTTGGGCTGCGCTCCGGGCGGGTCGGTGGGACGACGCCGACGGCGCGCTGACCGACGTGGCCGACCTCCACCTCGGGTTGCGCGACCGTTTGGTGGCCTCGGTGCTCGACCTCGCCCTGGTGGTCCGCCGCAACGAGCTCGAAGCGCTCGACCAGGGCCTCGACGCCGTCGTGGCCATGGTCGCCCGCCACCCGCCCGACCTCACGTCGAGCGACGTCCTGGGCGAGGTGTGCCGGCTGGTGGCGATGCGACGCGGCCACGAGGCGGTCCGGCCGCTCGTCGATCAACTCCTGACCCTCGCCGGTGACATCGAACCGTGGCGGTCGAACGTGGCCGTCCACGCCGTGCTCGCGGCCAGCCTGGCCGGCGACGACGCCACGGTGGCGAGCTTCGCCGGCGCGGCACCCGACGACGAGACCCGGAGCCGCTTCCTCGGCCTCGTCGTCGACGCCCACGCCGGGACCGCCGACCCCGACGTCGTGACCGACCTGGCCGGCGCGATGCGCGACCGGGGCGCCGTCTTCGAGGCCGCGCACCTCGTCGGGTTGGTCGCCGTGCGCACCGATGACGACGCGGCCGGGAAGCGCCTGCTCCTCCGTGCCCGCGAGCTGCGGACCGCGCTGCCATCGGCCGGCGCCACGGAGGCGGTCGGCCTGGGTGCGCTGTCCGAGCGGGAGCTCGACGTGGCCCGTCAGGTCGTCAACGGCCACACCCACAAGGAGATCGGGGCGGCGCTCTTCATCTCGGCGAAGACCGTCGAGCACCACGTCGCGCACATCCGCACGAAGCTGGGCGTGTCGACCCGCGCCGAGATGTTGTCGACGCTGCGAGCCGGCTTCGGCCTCGGCGACTGAGCTCCCCGGCACCCGCCGCGAGCGTCCGCACCGGGTGGCGTCGTCGGTCGAGCTCAGTCGAGGTCGGTGTCGAGGTCGCCCCAGGTGCCGCCGTCGGTCTCGGTCACGTCGTCGGTGTCGAGCTCGACGAAGGACTCGGACGCCTCGGGGGCATCGAGATCGTCGACGCTCCACTCGACCTGCGGGCCGAGCGCATCGGCCGGTCCGTCGAAGGGCGAGTCGGTCAGCTCGTCGGCGGTCTCCTCGGCGCTGGGCTGCGCAGCGGTGGCCGCGTCGTCGAAGCTCAGGTCGATGTCGTCGTCCGCAGCGGCCGGCTCAGCGGGTCCGTCCCCGGCGACGTCCGGCGCCGAGTCGCTCGCGGCGTCGTCGCTGCGGAGAAAAGGGTCGTCGGCGCCGTCGCCGACCAGGTCGGGGTCGACCCCGACCAGAGGAGCGGGAGCGAAGTCGAAGGTCTCGGGCTCGATCGCGCCGGCGACGAGCGGAGTGGTGGCGTCGATCTCCCAGCTGTCGAGCTCGGCGGTCGCCTCGAGCACCGGGTCGAGCACCTCGGACCAGTTGCTCGGCTGGTCGGGGAGGTCCGCGCCGGCGTGGGCCGCAGCGGCCGGACCGGACGACGTCACGAGGCGGAGGGCGTCACCCACGTCGCGGGGGGTGAGGTCTCCCCAGCCGTGATCGGCCAGGACCCCGGCAGGATCGTCGTCGAGCGCCGCTCGACCCTCGGGGTCGGTGAGCAGGTCGATCAGCAGGTTCGAGAGTGGCGTGGTCATCGTTCTGCGCCTCCGGGGCGATTCTCCCACCCAGCTTGCGTCGGTGGGGCCACGGGGCCATCGGGGACATCCCCCATCACCCCCTGGGGGTGTGCCGAACGACCAGGTCGGGAAAGTTGACGCCGTCAAGACGGGTTGTCACACTCGAACCATGGCCGAGGTCGACGAGCATCGCGCGGAGCAGCGGAGCGGGGAGGGGCGCAGCTACCACCACGGCGACCTGCCCAACGCGTTGCGCAGCGCGGCGCTGGAGCTCATCGAGGAGGTGGGACCGACGGCGTTCAGCCTCCGCGAGGTCGCTCGGCGCGCCGGGGTGAGCCACGCCGCGCCAGCCCACCACTTCGGTGACAAGGCCGGCCTCCTCACGTCGATCGCCACGGAGGGCTTCGAGTTGCTCTCCGAGGTCATGTCCGACGTCGTGGCTGCCCACGACGATCCGATCGAGCGCTTCGTCGCCCAGGGTGAGGCCTACGTGCGGATGGCCCGCACCAACCGCGCCCACTTCGCGGTGATGTGGCAGGACGACATCCACCACCATGACGATCCGGCGTTCGACGCCGCCGGACTCGGCGCGTTCCAGTGCCTCGTCGAGACCATCGAGGCGATCGCCGCCGCCTACGACCCCGACCTCGACGTCCGGGCCGCCTCAATGATGGCGTGGTCGCTCTCCCAGGGGCTCAGCGAGCTCACCGACGCCATCGACAGCGTCGACGAGAAGTACGCCGACGACCTTCCGAGCGCAGCCACCGCGACGCCTGACGACGAGCTGGTCGAGGCGGTGCTGCGTCTGTCCATCCGGGGCCTCGTCCCCGGTCTCGGCACCGACGACCCTGCCTGAGCCGTTCGTCGCTACGATCAGGTTCGTGACGAACGTGCAGCCGGAGCGGACCGTCGAGGCGGCCGCTGCCGAGGAAGAGGCCGCGCAGCGGACCTTCAGCATCTCGATCGTCGTCTCGGCGATCCGGTGCCTGCTGACCTACGTGGTCCTCCCGTTCGTGACGCCGTTCCTCGGCCTCGCCTCGGGGGTGGGCCCGATCCTCGGCATCGTGATCGGGCTCGTCGCCATCGCCGCCAACGTCGTCAGCATCCGCCGGTTCCACCGGGCCCGCCACCCGTGGCGTCGGCCGGTCACCGTCGTCCACGTCGGCATCATCGCCCTGGTCACGGTGCTGATCGGCATCGACGTGGCCGACCTCCTCTGAGCGGCCATCCCGCGGTTCGCTCCTCCACCTGAACGTCGCTTCAGGCGTTCAGGATCGATTCAGGCGTTCCCGTCAGGGTGTGGGTCGTGGCCCGGTCGTCGGGTCACGACGACACGAAGGGAACGAACCCATGAACCGCTTCCAGCGCATCGCTCGCACCGGACTCGTCAGCGCTGCCCTCGCCGGTGGGGCGCTCGTCGCCGTCCCGGCCGTCGCCGGGGCCCAGGACGACGACACGACCACGCCCGACTCCTCGGCCGAGGCCGCGCCGGAGACCAGCCGATGGCAGGCGTTCCTCGACACGCTGGTGGAGGAGGGCGTGATCACCCAGGAGCAGGCCGACACCCTCGTCGAGCGGATCCAGGACCGGCGTGAGGAGGCTCGTGAGGACCGCGCCGAGCGCCGCGCCGAGCAGCTCGCGATCGTGACCGAGACCCTCGGGATCGACGAGGAGGCCCTCGGGGCGGCCCGTGAGGACGGCCAGACCCTGGCCGAGATCGCCGAGGCGCAGGGCGTGTCGGTCGAGACCCTGGTCGATTCGCTGATGGAGCCGAAGCTCGAGTCGCTCGACGAGCGGGTCGCCGCCGGTGAGCTCACCGACGACGAGGCTGCCGACCGGGCCGCCGAGCTCGAGGAGCGTCTCACCGATCGGGTCAACGGCGAGGCCGGTGAGCGCGACGGGCGTCGGGGCTTCGGTCGGGGTGGGTTCGGCCGTGGGGCCGGCGGCCCCGGTGATGCGGATGCCGTGGACACCATCGCCGCCTGATCCCTCGGGAACGGCGAGGTGCGGAGCGACCGGGACCCGCCCCCGGTCGCTCCGACGCGTCCGGCGGACGGCGAACGGCGAACGGCGCGAGGTGAGCGCTGAGCTCGCTCGGATCAGGCCGCGGCGCGGGTGCGGCGGAGCACCGGGTCGGCGAGGGCCAACGCGTGGTCGGCCAGGCGGAGGACCCGACCCGATGCGCCGGGCGTCTCGGAGTCGACGAGGTTCCCCATGACCTGCAGGGTGACGTCGGCGGCGAACTGGGAGCCCACGGCGATCCGGAGGCCGGTACGGAGGATCCACGGGTGGCCGATGAGGAAGGAGAACCGACGGCCGGTGCGGAGGAACCCGTCGAAGCGCTCGCCGATCTGCTGGTCGTAGCGCTCCGGTGCGGTCGCCGGGTCGTCGAGGAAGAGGTCGACGGCGAGCATGCCCGACTCGAGGCCGTAGTCGATGCCCTCGCCGTTCATGGGGTTGACCAATCCGGCAGCGTCGCCGATCGCCATCCAGCCGGGCCCGTGCCGGCGGACGGCGCTCATCGGGAGCCGCCAGGCGCGGGGCCGCTCCAGGTAGGGGCCCAGCTCCCAGCTGTCGCGCACCAGGTCGCGGTAGGCGTCGAGGAGCTTGTTGAGGTTGAGGCCCTTGAAGCCCTTCATGGTCGACAGCGCGCCGACACCGATGTTGACCGTGCCGTCGCCGGCCGGGAACAGCCACCCGTAGCCGGGGACGGCCGTGCCGTGCTCGTCGCTGAGGGTCAGGCAGGCCTCGAGGTGGCGGTCGGCGTGGCGGGGCGTCTCGGCATAGGTGCGGATCGCCAGGCCGAACGGCTCGTCGGCGATGCGCTCGGCGCCCAACATCCGGGCCACCTTGCCGGGTGCGCCCGTGGCCACGACGACCAGGTCGGCGTCGATCCGCTCACCGCCGGCCTCGACCCCGGTGACGCGGTCGCCGTCGAGGATCGGCAGCGCCTCGGTCTCCCAGCGCACCTCGGCGCCGGCCTCGTCGGCGGCGTCGATCAGGGCCGCATCGAGGCGGCGACGGGGCCAGACCGCGCCGTGCGGGGGGAACCGACTCGTGGCCGGCCACTCCAGCTCGCGGGTCTGCTTGCCGGCGATCATGCGCAGGCCCTCGATGTGGTGGGCGCCGTCGAGGTCGATCTTCAGCTCCTGGAGGGCGCCGACCGCCCGGGGAGTCAGCCCGTCGCCGCACACCTTGTCGCGTCCGTAGGGCGCCTTGTCGAGGACCGTCACGTCGGCACCGGCCCGAGCGGCGCGGATGGCAGCTGCGGCACCGGCTGGGCCGGCGCCGATCACGACGATGTCTCGGCGGCTCACGTCCCCCAGGGTGCCCGATCAGCCGCCCTCGGCGGCACTCTCGGGCCTGTGGCGTTCGGCTCGTCCGCGGCGAGACGCCGCCGGAGACGTCGATCGTGGGTCGGGCCGCACGGAGGAGTTGGTGGGGCCGCGCTCGCCCGGTGCGCGCTGAGAACTCAGATCATCGCCGTCTGGCGGAGCTCGACGACCATCCCGTCCTCGACGGTGACCTCGGCGATCAACGGGTTCGACGTCGACACGTCGCGGCGCTGATCGGCCCAGCTGAGGTGGTTGAGCAGTCGACCGTCGGCGTCGAGGATCCGGGCGGTCTCGGACACCGCCATCACGTCGTCGCCGATGCGCACGCTGATGTCGTCGTCGTCCTCGTCGACCGCCACGAGCGTGATCACGGCGTCGATCTCGCCCTCGGGCACCAGCTCGGCGAAGGCGGTGACGACCTCGGTCTGTTCGGTCAGGTAGCGGCTCGACGACCACCCCGTCGCGTCGTCGGTCTGGACCTCCAGCCAGATGGTGTCGCCCACCTGGGCCCGTCGGCCGGTGGTCGACACGACCGTCCCGTCCGCCAGCAGGTCGATCTGCGGGTTGCCCACGCCGGGGTTGGAGCGGACCCGGAGCTGGAGCCCGCTCGGCACGTCGGTCACCTGGTAGGTCCCCGATGCGACCGTGTTCAACACCACGACACCGGGACCGGTCGGGTCGTCGGTGGGCTCGGCCGGCGTCGCCGGGGTCTCGTCGGAGAGGGTCGTCGAGGTGAGGTAGAAGCTCGACGACCAGCCGAGGGTGCCGCCGAGGTCGACCTGCAGCCACACCGTCTCGCCCACCTGGGCCCGTTCGCCGGTGGTTCGCACGATGGTGCCGTTGGCGAGGGTGGTGATGATGGCCTGGCCGATGCCCGGGTTGGCGCGCACCCGCAGCTCGAGGCCGGCCGGCACGTCGGTCACCTCGAAGGTGCCGGCGTCGACGGCGTCGAGTGCCGTCACACCCGGCAGCGTGGGGCTCGCCGGCGCCTCGACCGTGGTGGAGGTCGCGGTGAGGTAGGTGCTCGACGACCAGCCGAGCGTGCCGTCGAGGCGGACCTCGAGCCACACGGTGCCGCCGATCAGGGCTCGCTCGCCCGTCGTCGGCACGATGGTGCCGTTGGGGAGGGTGAAGAGGATGTCCTGGTCGGTGCCGGGCAGCTCGCGGACGCGGAGCTCGAGGCCGGCGGGCACGTCGGTGACCTCGTGGGTGCCGGCGTCGACTGCGTCGAGCGTGGTGACCGAGCCGACGACCGAGGTGGTCGGTGTGGTGGTCTCGGTGGTGAGCACCGTCAGGTAGGTCGCCGACGACCAACCGATCGTCCCGCCGATCTGGATCTGGAGCCAGACCGTCGATCCGGTCTGCGCTCGCTCGCCGGTCGTGCGGACGATGGTCTCGTTGGGGAGGGTGAAGAGGATGTCCTGGTCGGTGCCGGGCAGCTCGCGGACGCGGAGCTCGAGGCCGGCGGGCACGTCGGTGACCTCGTGGGTGCCGGGCGCCACGTCGGCGAGGGTGGTCACCCCGGGTGGCAGGTCCTCGAGGTCGGTTTGGGCCCCGACCGCGGTCGAGGAGGCGAGCATCACACCGACGGTGAAGATCGCGAGGTAGAAACGTCGTGTCAGGGGCATGTGACGGCGCTCCAAGTGGCCCACCAGGCACCATCAGTGTCGCGCGGAAAAGCCCGGAGGGGAATTGCGGGCCACGGAGCGTGAGATCGCGTCTGCCAGACTGGCGAGTCGTCGCGCCGTCGGACGGCGTCGGCTCCGCCGGTCGACCGCGCCCCCGGCGCGGGGGCCATCCGCCACCCGGCGCATCGACCGGGTCGTCGGCGCCATCGCTCGAGCCCTCCGTCGTCCGTGCCCGTCCGGTCGACCCGACGATCGGGTCCCTTGCTCGGATCGGCTCGGACCCCCACCGAATGGTGCGTTCCGGTGCTGTGGACTCACCGCGGGTGACGACGGGCGGCGCGATCGCGGCGGTGCCGTGGTGGGCGTCCTCGGTGGGCGCACCGTCGCGTCGGGGTGTGCTCGGGCTGGTCACGACCGGTCCGGCGAGCTCGGATCGTCGCCCCCGGCAGCTCGTCGGACCGGCTCGAGCCCGCACGACCACCAACCACGTACCGTGGTGGCCTGGGTGCGCGCCGGTCGCCGCAGGGCGCCGTCGCGCTCGCCGGGGACGCCACTCGGCCACACTCGGGTGGCCGGACGGCGTTGGTCCGGCCGTGCGCTCGGGAGGAGGGACGAGGGGTGACCGCCAGGGGACTCGCGCTGCTACGCGACCGCTATCGCAACAAGGGCACGGCGTTCAGCGCGGAGGAGCGCGACCGGTTCGGCCTCCACGGGCTCCTGCCGCCGGTCGTCGAGACCATCGACACCCAGCTCGCCCGGACCCGGCTCGAGTACGACACCAAGCGCAGCGACCTCGGTCGCCACATCTTCCTGCGCCTGCTCCAGGCGCGGAACTCGGTCCTCTTCTACCGCTTCCTCACCGACCACCTCGAGGAGCTCCTGCCGATCGTCTACACCCCGACGGTCGGCGCGGCCTGTCAGGAGTGGTCCCGGATCTACCGGCGCGAGCACGGTCTCTACATCTCGTGGCCCGATCGCCACCGGGTCCCGGAGCTGCTCGACAACGCGGTCGGCGACCACGAGATCGACATCGTGGTCGTGACCGACGGCGAGCGGATCCTCGGCCTCGGCGACCTGGGCGTCGGAGGCATGGGCATCCCGATCGGCAAGCTCGCCCTCTACACCGCCGCCGGTGGGCTCGACCCCGCCCGCACGCTGCCGGTGCTCCTCGATGTCGGGACCGAGAACGAGTCGCTGCTCAGCGACCCCCTCTACCTCGGGTGGCGGTCGCGTCGACGGCGAGACGAGGAGTACGACGAGCTCGTCGACGCGTTCGTGGCCGCCACGAGCGACCGGCTGCCCGGCGCCCTCGTCCAGTGGGAGGACTTCGCGCAGCGCAACGCCCGTCGCCTCCTCGATCGGCATCGGGCGACCGTCCCGTCGTTCAACGACGACATCCAGGGCACGGCGGCGGTCAGCCTCGCCGCCATCGCTGCGGGGATGCTCGCCACCGATCGCCCCTTCGCCGAGCTCCGGCTCGTGGTGGTCGGCGCCGGCTCGGCCGGGACCGGGGTCGCCGATCAGGTCGTCCGAGCCCTCGTCGACGAGGGTCTCGACGAGGCCGAGGCGATCGCTCGGGTCTGGCTCGTCGACCGTGACGGCCTCGTGCACGACGGCCAGGACATCCCGCTCGACGCGGCCCGTCGCTACGCCCGGTCACTCGACGAGGTGGTGGCCGTCGATCCCGACGGCGGTGACCGGGCCGAGCTCGTCGATGTCGTGACGGCGGTCCGTCCCCACGTGCTCCTGGGCGTGACGGGACAGCCGGGGCTCTTCACCGAGGCGGTGGTCCGGGCACAGGCAGCCGGCGTCGACCGCCCGATCGTGTTGCCGCTGTCGAACCCCACCCCTCGGGCCGAGGCCATCCCCGCCGACGTGATCGCGTGGACCGATGGGCGGGCGATGGTCGGCACCGGCAGCCCGTTCCCCTCCGTCCTCCACCGGGGAGGCACCCACGAGATCGCGCAGGTCAACAACGTCTACGTGTTCCCCGGCATCGGCCTGGGCGTCACGGCGGTCGGTGCCAGGGAGGTGACCGACGGGATGCTCACAGCCGCGGCGCGAGCGGTCGGAGGGCTCTCACCGGCGGCCGTGGGCGACGACGCGGGCCCACTGCTCCCACCGCTCGACCGATGCCTGGACGTCTCGCTCGAGGTGGCGCTCGCGGTCGCCGAGCGAGCGATCGCCGAGGGGGTCGCCGACCGCAACGTCGACCCCGAGGCGGCGATCCGGGCGTGCACCTGGCGACCGGAGTACCGGCCCGCCACCTGACTGTCCTGTGCCATCGTGCGTGCATGGCCCCCGACGACGTCGACGCCCTCGTCGCCGAGCTCACGCCGGTGATCCGCGCCGCCAGCCGGCGGTCCCTCGACTGGTTCCGACGACCGATCGAGGTCACGTCGAAGCTCGCCGACGGCTTCGACCCGGTCACCGAGGCCGACCGGGCGGTCGAGGACGAGCTCCGCGCGGCCATCTCGGACCGCTTCCCCGGCCACCGCATCGTCGGCGAGGAGCGGGGCACGACCGGTTCCGGTCCGATGAGCTGGATCATCGACCCCATCGACGGGACCCGGGCCTTCGTCAGCGGCAACCCGCTCTTCGGCACGCTCGTCTGCCTGCGCGACGGCGACGAGCCGATCGCGGGCTGGATGCACCTCCCGACCCTCGACGAGACCTACGTCGGCGTCGCCGGTCGGGCCTGGCTCGATGCCCCGACGGGCCGGACCCGGCTGACCACCCGCACCACGGCGGAGGTGGCGGAGGCGATCGTGTGCTGCACCCACCCCGAGATGTTCGGCGAGCCGGGCGAGGCGGCGGCGTGGGGTCGAGTGTACGACTCGTGCCGGATGACCCGATACGGGGGTGACTGCGCCAACTACGGCCTGCTCGCCCTGGGCTTCGTCGACGCCGTCGTCGAGACCGATCTCGCTCCCTACGACATCGCTGCGTTGGTGCCGATCGTGCGGGGGGCCGGCGGCGTGGTGACCTCGCGCGACGGTGGCGACCCCGGCGGGGGCGGCTTCGTCGTCGCCTCGGCCCACCCTGCGCTCCACGACGAGCTGCTCGCCCTCGTCGCCCGATGAACGAGCACGGGCCCCCGGCCGACGGGGTCAGCCGCCGAGCGCTGCGGTGAGCAGTTGCCAGAGCGCAGCGGCGTCGACCGTGCGGCCGACGTGCACGTTGGGCGTGCCGTCGCCGTAGCCCCGCTCGTCGACGACGGTCATGCCCCGGGTGTGGGTGCCGGTGGTCTCGACGGCGACCGGGAGGTGATCGTGGGTCACGAGCTCGGGATGGGTGACGGCCAGGACGGCGCACGGGTCGTGGAGGTATCCCAGGCGCGGCGCGCCGAGCTCCTCGATGCGGTCGAGGAACTCGGCGACGAGTCCGGCGGCCATGCGGGCCGCGGGGTGATCGATCGCTTCCAGCTCTCGCCGACGGTCATCCCCCACGGCGGTCTGCTCGGTGAGGTCGAGCCCCGCCATGAGGAGGCGGGCGCCCGACTCGAGCACGACGGCCGCCGCCTCGGGGTCGGCGAGGATGTTGAACTCGGCCGCTGCCGTCGCGTTGCCCGAGCCCCGCGATCCACCCATGAAGGAGATGCCGGCCAGCCGACCGGCGAGATCGGGCGCCTGGCGCAGCGCGAGCGCGACGTTGGTCATCGGACCGATCACCACGAGCCACAGTCCGTCCTCGGCCCGGACGGAGTCGACGATGAAGCGCACGGCGTCGGAGCTCGCGGGGACGGTCGTCGCCGGCGGGAGGCCACTGCCAGCGAGGCCGTCCTCGCCGTGGATCTCGGCGGCGTCGAGGCGGGTACCGACCAACGGGCCGGCCGCACCGGCATGGACCGGGACGTCGACGCCGAGCACCTCACAGATCCGGAGGGCGTTGTGGGTGGTGTGGTCGAGCCCGACGTTCCCCGCGACCGTGGTGATCCCGACCACGTCCGCGTGGGCCACGGCGAGGGCGATCGCCAGGGCGTCATCGCTGCCCGGATCGCAGTCGATGATGACGCGGCGAGGAGCGGGCATCACCTCAGTGTGGCCGACGGTGGCGGTCGACCCGTTCAGCGGCCGGCACCGACGGCGAGCACTACGTTGTCGGCGCATGAAGACGGACTGGAACCCCGTCCTGCGCGAGGAGTTCGCCAAGCCCTACTGGCGCGAGCTCCAGGAGTTCGTCCACGGCGAGCGCGGACGGGCCGAGGTCTTCCCGCCCCACGACGAGGTCTTCGCCGCGCTGCACCTGACGCCGTTCGAGCGCACCCGGGTGCTGATCCTCGGTCAGGACCCGTACCACGGCCCGGGACAGGCCCACGGGTTGTGCTTCTCGGTCCGTCCGGGCGTGTCCCCGCCGCCGTCGCTGGTCAACATCTTCACCGAGCTGCGAGACGACCTCGGCTGCCCCGAGCCGGCCACCGGCTCGCTCGAGCACTGGGCCCGCCAGGGCGTCCTGCTCCTCAACGCCGTGCTGACCGTCCGGGCCCGGCAGGCGGGCTCCCACGCCAAGCGCGGCTGGGAGACCTTCACCGACGAGGTGATCTCGGCGGTCGACGCCAAGGATCATCCGGTGGTGTTCATCCTCTGGGGCGGGTACGCCCGCAAGAAGAAGGCGCTGATCGATCGCC
>JBCCTY010000020.1:0-27955 GCA_039197885.1 Actinomycetota bacterium
GCACAGCCGTCGGGCCTCGATGGTCCGGTCCTCGTCGAAGAACAGATCGATGTCGACTCCCTGGCACGCTGCCTGCTCGGTCCAGTCCTCGACGATGGTCATCACTCGCTCCCCGTGCTCGGTGTTCGCAGGGTCAGAGCGCCGGAGCGACGATCTGATACCTCGCCACCGAGTGACGTTTGTCACAGCAAGTGCGCCAGCCTGGGGATCTCCGTGGAGGTCGCTGCCTACGTCGGCGCCTCGGCGCGGGTCAGGAGGCGGTCGAGGACGGGCTCCCAGCCCGGGTCGTAGTTCTCCCGGGCGACCGGGCCGACCTCGCCGAGCTCCTCGAAGTCGCGGTGCTCGAGCTCGACCCGGGTCCCGCCCTCGACGGGGAGGAAGCGCACCTCGACGGTCGACGCCGCCTCTGGCTCGATCGTCGGGTGCCACGACAGCACCAGCCGGTGAGGTGGATCCCAGGTGGTGACCACCGCCCACAGGTGCTCGGTGCCGTCGGCGGTCAGCTCGACGATCTGCCCACCGACCCGACCCTCGAAACGGACGCCGGTCGCGTCCGCTGCGGCGATCGAGTGGGTCGACAGCGGCCACCAGCGACCCATGCCGGCCGTGAAGAGCTCGAAGGCCCGCTCGGGCGGGATCGGGACCTGCCGCTGCTTGCGCACCGGTTCGATCGGCTGGGTCGTCCGCCTCATGGCTGATCCTCTCGCTGTGGGTCGTGGTCCCGCTGTGCCTGCGCTGCGTCGACGAAGGCGTCGAGGGCGTCGTCCCAGAGCGAGTCGAGCCAGGCCCGGATCGGCTCCAGTCCCGCTCGGTCGGCCCGGTAGACGGTGCTCGCCCCCCTGGGTGTGCCGACGACGAGCCCGGCATCGCGCAGCACCTTCAGGTGCTGGGAGACCGCGGGCTGCGACACCGACACCTGATCGGTGACGGCCCGGACCGTCGACGGTGCCGCAGCGACCAGCTCGAAGATCCGACGTCGGGTCGGATCGGCGAGCGCCGCCAGCTGCGGGCCGGCTGCCGCGGGTTCATTCATCGACTCATGCTTATCATTAGCAGAGAACGATGATCAAGAGTGGCGATCCGACCGTCAGGACGAGGCCCGCTCGACCGTCGCGACCAGGCCCCCGACCCACGCGTCATCGAGTGGCAGGTCCGCGACCAGCACCCGGAACCACAACGATCCGGCCACGAGCTCGGCGAGCCACTCGACCTCCGGCGTCTCCGGCATCTGCCCACGGATCGCGGCCTCGAGCGCACCGTGGCGGACCGCCACGAACCGCCCACGGAAGCGCTCGGCGAACTCGTGATCGAGTTGTGCGAAACCGGCCAGGGCCCGGAGCCCCGGGCGGGCCCAGCCCTCCACGGCGGCAGCGAGCTCCACGAGATAGCCGCGCAGTCCTGCCGACGAGTGCACCCCGACCGACGAAGCAGCTCGGTCGAGGAGTGCGTCGAGCACGATGTCGGCGGTGGTCGGCCACCGGTTGTAGAGGGTCTGACGACTGACACCTGCGCCTTCGGCGATCGCCCGCCTGGTGACCGACGAGGGGTCACCCTCGGCCACGAGCCGGAGGGCCTCGGCGAAGACCGCCTCGTCCACGGCCCGACTCGGCGGACGGCCCCGTCGCGTCGCAGTCATGGATCGGTTCCCTCATTTATGGGCACACTGTCCACTATATGGCTAGGGTGGACCCATGACGCCGATCCCCGCCGACTACCACGATCTCCTCATCGCCCCGAACACCGCCGTGTTCACCACCCTCCTCGCCGACGGCAGTCCGAACAGCTCACCGGTGTGGTTCTGGTTCGACGGCGAGGCCGTCACGATCTCGACCCTCACGGAGCGGACCAAACACCGCAGCGTGCAACGCGATCCGCGAGTCTCGCTGACCGTCGTCGACCCGGACCGGCCGCTCCGCTACCTGGAGATCCGCGGCACCGTCGAGATCACCGAGGACCCCGAGGGCGAGCTGCGCGACCGGATCGCGGCGAAGCACGGCCATGACGACGGCGCCGCGTTCGATCCGCCCGATGCCTCCCGGGTGAACCTCCACCTCACGCCGACCCGGATCATCGAGCACTGACCGCTCGCCCCTGGCACGGCCCGAGCTTCCGCTCGGTCGATGGGCCGCTCGGGCCTCGCCTCAGCGGAAGTCGCGGCTCTTCGGGGACGCGGCGACCGGGAGCGGTTCGAGCCGCTCGGCCACCACGTTGAGCACCCCGCCATCGGCCCGCTCCAGGATCCCGCGGATCAGCAGCGCCGGGGCGGTGCGAGCGACCCGGCGATGGCGCTTCCAGCAGCCGACCGACACCACGACGTTGATGAGGCCGGTCTCGTCCTCGAGGTTCATGAAGGTCACCCCGCTGGCCGTCGCCGGGCGCTGGCGGTGGGTGACGATGCCCCCGACGATGACCTTGGCCCGGTCGTCGCAATCGACCAGGCCGGCCGCCGTCACCACCCCACGCCGGTCGAGCTCGTCGCGCAGGAAGCGGGTCGGATGACCCTCGGGTGAGACGCCCGTGGCCCACAGGTCGGCGATCGACTCCTCCAGCTCGCTCATGCCCGGCAGCTGGGGCGCCTCGACCCCGGTGACCACCCCGGGCAACCGGTCGGGGCGGGACTGGCTCACCGCGCCGGCCGCCCACAGCGCCGCTCGCCGGTCGAGACCGAAGCACCCGAACACCCCGGCGGTGGCCAGCGCCTCGACCTGTTCGAGGGTGACGCCGGTGCGGCGGACGAGGTCCTCCATCGAGACGTAGGGCCGACCCGAGGCGATGGTGTCCGCGACGTCGTCGCCGATGCCCCGGACCGAGCCGATGCCCAGCCGCACCGCCTGCCCGCCGTGCGATTCGGCGCACGGCTCGAGGGTGGCCCCGGCGTCGGAGACGGCCAGGTCGGGGGTGTGGACCACCACGCCGTGGCGGCGCGCGTCCTGCACCAGCGACTGGGGCGACCAGAACCCCATCGGCTGGGCCCGCAGCAGCGAGGCGCAGAACGCGGCCGGGTGGTGCAGCTTGAGCCACGACGACGAGTAGACGAGGTAGGCGAAGCTCACCGAGTGGCTCTCGGGGAAGCCGTAGTTGGCGAACGCGGCGAGCTTGTCGAAGAGCTGGTCGGCGACGTCGCCGGTGATGCCCCGCTCGGCCATGCCGGCGTAGAGGCGGGCCCGCAGCTCCTCCATCTTGTCCCGCGACCGCTTGGAGCCCATGGCCCGACGGAGCTGGTCGGCATCGGCCGGGCTGAACCCGGCGACGTCGATGGCCATCTGCATCAGCTGCTCCTGGAACAGCGGCACGCCGAGGGTCTTCGCCAGCGAGTTCTCGAGCAGCGGGTGGAGGTAGGTGACCGGTTCGAGCCCGTTGCGGCGCCGGATGTAGGGGTGCACCGACCCGCCCTGGATCGGCCCGGGGCGGATGAGCGCGATCTCGACGACGAGGTCGTAGAAGCAGCGGGGCCGCAGCCGGGGCAGGGTGGCCATCTGGGCCCGGGACTCGACCTGGAACACCCCGACCGAATCGCCCTGGCACAACATGTCGTAAACGGCCGGGTCCTGTTCGAGCTGGGCGAGGTCGACGTCGACGCCCTCGTGCTCGCGGACCAGGTCGACGCACTCGTGCAGCGCGGTGAGCATGCCCAGGCCGAGCAGGTCGAACTTCACCAGCCCTGTAGCGGCACAATCGTCTTTGTCCCACTGCAACACCGAGCGGTCCTCCATGCGGGCCCACTCGACCGGGACCACCTCGACCACCGGCCGGTCGCAGATGACCATGCCCCCGGAGTGGATGCCGAGGTGGCGGGGGAAGTGCTCGACCTCGGCGGCCAGCTCGAGCACCTCGACGGGGATCTCGTGGTCGGGACGGCCGTGCTCGTCGGTCTGGCGGTCCTGGTCGGCGATCGACCCCCATCGGTCGATCGACTTGGAGAAGGCGTCCTGCTGACCGACCGAGTAGCCCAGCGCCTTGGCCATGTCGCGCACCGACGAGCGGGCCCGGTAGGTGATGACGTTGGCGACCTGGGCGGTGTGCTCACGTCCGTAGCGCTCGTAGACGTACTGGATGACCTCTTCGCGACGGTCGCTCTCGATGTCGAGGTCGATGTCGGGTGGACCGTCGCGCTCGGGCGAGAGGAAGCGCTCGAAGAGCAGGCCGAGCTTCACCGCGTCGGCGTTGGTGATGCCGAGGGCGTAGCAGACCGCCGAGTTGGCGGCCGACCCCCGCCCCTGGCAATAGATGTCGGCCCGGCGGCAGAAGTCGACGATGTCCCAGACGATGAGGAAGTACCCGGGGAAGCCGAGGTCGTCGATCATGTCGAGCTCGTGGTCGAGCTGGTCCCAGGCCCCGGGGACCCGGTCGTCGGCCCGGGGCCCGTAGCGCTCCAGCGCACCCCGGCGGACCAGCTCGCGCAGCCAGCTCATCTCGTCGTGCCCCTTCGGCACCGGGTAGGGCGGCAGGCCCGGGGCGACCAGGGCGAGGTCGAAGGCGCAGTCGGCGGCGAGCTCGGCGGTCAGCTCGACCGCGCCCGGGTAGCGGGCGAAGCGCCGGGCCTGTTCCGCTCCGGAGCGGAGGTGGGCGCCGGCGTTGGGCGGGAGCCAGCCGTCGAGCTCGTCGAGGCTGCGCCGGGCCCGCACCGCGGCGAGGGCGGTGGCGAGGCGACGGCGGGCGGGGGTCGCGTAGTGGACGTTGTTGGTGGCGATCAGGTGCACACCCGCCCGGGTGGCCAGGGCGGCGAGGGTGTCGTTGCGAGCCTCGTCGAGCGGGTCGCCCTGGTCCCACAGCTCGACGGCCACGTTGGGCTGCCCGAAGACCTCGACGAGGCGGTCGAGCTCGCGCCGGGCCGGACCGGGACCGTCGGTCACGACGGCGCGGGGCACCGTCCCCCGCCGGTGCCCGGTGAGCACGAGCCAGTGCCCCTCGTGGGCGTCGGCCAGCTCGTCGAGCGAGCAGCGCGGCGCTCCCTTCTCCCCCGACATCTGGGCCCGGGCCAGCACCCGGGAGAGCCGGGCGTAGCCCTGCGGGTCGCGGGCCAGCACCACGAGGCGGTCGCCGTCGGGGTCGGGCTCGCCGTGCTGGGGGGTCGTGCGCCCGAGGGTGATCTCGGCGCCGAAGACCGTCGGCAGCCCGACCGCCCGGGCGGCCTCGGCGAAGCGCACCACCCCGTAGAAGCCGTCGTGATCGGTCAGCGCCAGACCCGTGAGCCCGAGCCGCACCGCCTCCTCGACGAGCTCCTCGGCGTGCGAGGCCCCGTCGAGGAAGCTGAAGTTGGAGTGGCAGTGCAGCTCGGCGTAGGGCACCGTGCCCGTGCCCACGGCGGGGAGCTCGGGCGGGCGGTAGGCGTCGCGCGTGCGGGACCAGGCCGGGCTGTCGCCACCGTCGCCGTCGAAGTACCCGTCACGGTGGGCCGGCTCGGGCGCGCCGCGCCCCCCACTGCCCCGGTCGGACAGTCGACGCTCGAGCTCGGACCACGACACCGGTGGGTTCCGCCATCCCATCGAACCCAGGGTATCGAACACCTGTTCGCTTCGTTCTGCTAGGGGCGACTAGGGTGACGAACACACGTTCGTCTCGACCAGCAGGGGTGGGACCCATGACGACCGCACGGCAGCAGGCACCGATCCACAACCGGGTGGCGAAGCTGCGACGAGAACGGGGCCTCAGCCGCCACCAGCTCGCCGAGGCCGTGGGGGTCCACTACCAGACCATCGGCTACATCGAGCGGGGCGAGTACTCCCCCTCCCTCCGCGTGGCGCTGCTCGTCGCCGAGGCCCTCGACCTCCCCGTCGAGGTCGTGTTCTCCAACGAGCCGTTCGCGGAACCGTGAGACGATGAGGCCGTGACCGAGGACGAGCTCGACGGCGACGACCTGACCGGACTGCCCGAGCGCGTCGAGCCCGACGGCACCGAGGTCGTCGTCGATCCCCCGCCGAAGCTGCTCCGCAGGAGCGAGAGCGGCGCCATCGGCCCGCTCCACGGCATCCAGGCCGCCCAGGACCTGGCCGAGGCTGCCACCTCCGGATCGCCAGCCCACCGGCGGCGAGCTCGATACGTCGCGTGGTTCCTCTTCTTCGGGCTGATCGGACTGCCGATCGTGGCTGTCCTCGTCGCACTGTTCAGCCGTCTGGTCTGATGGGGCGATGAGAATCGGTGCCGTCTACCCGCAGATCGAGCTGGACGGCGATCCCGGGGCCGTGCGGGCCATCGGGCTCGCCACCGAGGAGCTGGGCTTCGACCACCTTCTCGTCTACGACCACGTCGCCGGCGCCGAGCACGCCGATCGCGAGCCGAAGCTGTGGGGCCCCTACACCGAACGCGACCCGTTCCACGACCCCTTCGTGCTCTTCGCCCACGTCGCCGCGCTGACCGAGCGGATCGAGCTCGCCACCGGCGTGCTGATCCTCCCCCAGCGCCAGACCGTGCTCACCGCCCGCCAGGCCGCCGACGTCGACCTGCTCTCGGGAGGCCGGCTCCGGCTCGGCGTCGGCGTGGGGTGGAACCACGTCGAGTACACGGCGCTCGGTCAGGGCTTCGGCACCCGCGGCGCCCGCGCCGACGAGCAGATCGAGCTGCTGCGTCGGTGCTGGACCGAGGAGCTCGTCAGCTTCGACGGCCGCTTCGACACCGTCGAGCGGGTGGCGGTCGTCCCTCGCCCGGGCCGGCAGATCCCGATCTGGGTGGGTGGCTTCAGCGAGGCGGCGTTCCGACGAGGAGCGACGCTCGGTGACGGCTTCATCTTCGCCGGCCGCCTCGACGCCTGCCTCGACGCGTGGACCCGCGTGCAGGAGCTGCTCGGTGAAGCCGGGCGCGAGGTCGACGGCTTCGGCGCCGACCTCGTCACGACCGGCGTCCGCTCGGTCGACGAGGTCGCTGAACGGGCAGCTCGCTGGGACGACGCGGGAGGTACCCACCTCTCGGTGGTCACCATGGGCCAGGACTTCACGACCGCCGACGAGCACATCGCGTTCCTCGCCGAGGCCAAGGCCGCCGTCGGATGAGCCACGACCTGGTCCGTCGATTCTTCGACCTCCTCGGCGCCGGCGACGTCGACGCCTGGCTCGGGCTGATGACCGACGACGTCGCGGCCGACACGCCGTTCGCGCCCAGCGGCTCACCCGTCCGCTTCGATGGCATCGACGAGATCGAGCGCCGCTTCGGCGACGCCCGGCGCCGCATGGAGTCGCTGGCCTTCCACGACGTCGACGTGCTCGCCACCGAGGACCCGGCCCGGTTCGTCGCGACGTGCAGGTCGACGGGCAGCTTCCCCGGCGGCGTGCCCTACGCCAACACCTACTGCTGGATCCTCACGTTCACCGAGGGCCGGATCTCGCACTGGACCGAGTACTTCGATCCCCAGGCGGTGCTCGCTGCTCAGCGGGCCAGAGCCGACAGGTAGGCGAGGCGGACGGCGAGCGCCGCGCGCACGTCGGCGATGACCTCCTCGGCGAACTCCTCGCGATAGGTGGCGTCGGTCAGCGCCGCGACGGTCACGTGCAGTCCACCGAAGGCGCCGATGAACGCCGCCGTGCGCAGATGAGCGGCGGTGAGCAGGCGCTCCTGGCCGAGCAGCTCGAACCGCGAGATGACGTCGGCCCGCTCGACACCGCCGACCACCCACTGGTCGATGGTCGCCTCGCCGATCGCCGCGACGCCGAAGAGCACGTAGAAGCCGAAGATGGCGAGCGCAGCCAGCAGGATCTGGAGCCCCTGCGAGACCGTGAGCACCAGGCCGACGTTCCAGCGCGCGTTGCGCCCGAGGGGCACGTCGACCTCGACCGGTCCGTCGACCGCGACCTCGACGGTCCCCGGTAGGCAGGCCCGCACCTCGGCGTCGTCGTCGAACCGGGCGATCTCGCTCACCACCCGCGGGATCCGGAACAGCAGGAACCCGGAGCCCAGCGCCACCAGCAGCGCGACGACCGAGAGCAGGCCGGTGTTGGTGAGGTCGGCGGAGACCTGCCAGATCTCGGCGTTGATGAAGAGGAAGACCGAGAAGATCAACAGGATCGGCAGCGTCCGGATGACCAGGTTGGCGACGTCGCCGATCTGGTGAGCGGCCTGCACGATCCCCCATCGCACCATCGGTACGGCCCCGAAGCTCGCCCCGATCGAGATGATGGCGAGGATCGAGCCGAGCACGAGCAACGACACGAGCGCGTTGGTCAGGTTGCCGCTGACCGCGAGCACCATCAGCGGCGGGCCCAGGACGAACACCCCGAGCTCGACGGCCCCGACCGAGTCGGGACGTTGCAGCGGGCGCCGACCCCGCAGCCGGTTGACGAGCGCGATGAGCGCGACGAGCAGGACGAAGCCTCCCACCACGGCGGCGGTGTTGGCCGCGGCCGACCACTCGCTGCGCAGCGCCCCCACCGTCGAGAGGAAGAAGATCACGATCAGCAGTGGTGCGGCGCGGGTGTAGACGTCCTCGGTCGCCCGATAGTCGCTGATGAGGTGCGGCAGCCCTCGACGGAGGAACCATCGCTCGACGCCGGCCCGATCCACGTCGGCGCACCGTACCGGCCCACCGGGTGGTCGGTCGTGGACACCGCCGGGACACCCCGGTGCCAGACTCGGGCCGTGAGGTTCCGACGTCGCCAGCACCCCCAGGTCGTGGCCCACCGCGGCAACTCGTCCGAGCATCCCGACAACTCCGAGGCCGCGGTCCGGTCGGCGATGGAACTCGGCGCCGACATGATCGAGGTCGACGTCCAGGTCACCTCCGACGGCGTCGGGGTGCTCTTCCACGACGACGAGCTCGTCGATCACGGCCGCGCCACGACGATCGCCGAGCTCCCCTACGCCAAGGTGCGGGGAATCCTCGCCCCCTACACGCTGAACGAGCTGCTCGACCGCGCCGGAGGCGTCGTTCCCCTCAACCTCGACGTGAAGGATCCGGCCGTCATCCCGGTGCTCGTCGCGGAGATCGATCGGCGCGGCCTCCACGAGCACGTCGTCGTCTCGGGGTGCACGGGTCGGGTGGTCCGACGACACGCCGAGGCGGCCGAGCGCATCTCGTTCCTGCTCAACCTCGAGCGGTGGGAGCAGGGGCTCATCCACTTCCGCCTCCCGGGCCCGGTCGCCGGGCTGCTGCGCGAGGTGTTCCGGCGTCGACTCCGCGCCTCGGCCCGGCGCCATCCCGTCGTGGCCGTCAACACCCCGAAGCACGGCGTCGACGCCCGCCTGCTCGAGCTGGTCCACGGCGTCGGCGCCGAGGTGTGGTGCTACACGGTCGACGACCCCGAGGAGATCGAGCGGCTGGCAGGGATCGGTGTCGACTCGATCACGACCAATCACCCGCGGGCCGTCCTCGCGCAGCTCGGTCGGGCGGGCCGACCCGATCCCGATCAGGCGGCCGGATCGAGCAGCTGATCGAGCTCGGCGAGCGCGGCGTCGAGGTCGGCGGTCACCAGGACCCCACCCATGCCGAGCGCTCTGGCGGCATCGACGTTGGCCGGGTGGTCATCGAGGAACACCGCTGCCGTCGCGTCGACGCCCAGGCGCGCCAACGTCAGCTCGTAGATGGCGGGATCGGGCTTGCGGAGGCCGACCTCGGAGGAGTCGACGACCACGTCGAACGCGTCCAGCGGCACGTTCGAGCGCCAGCGGTGCCACTCGCGGACGTTGTTCGTCAGGATCGCCAACCGGTAGCCATCAGCGGCGAGGCGTCGGGCTCGCTCGGCGACGAGCTGGTGCGGACGGGCAGCGGAGAACACGTCGTAGTCCTCGACACCCAGCTCGAGCGCCGGGTGGTCCCGGCCGAGCTCGGCCGCCATCTGCTCCCTGGCGTGCGTCACGAAGTCGACCATCGAGACGTGCCCGGTCTCGACCCGGTGCCAGATCGGCGGCTCCTCCCCCGGCTCGGGCACGCGGCCGTACTCCGCGAAGAGCAGCCGGAGCACGTCATCGGGCAGATCGTGCTCGTCGCGCCAGCGCAGGACCGCTTCGAACGGCGACTCCACCAGCACACCGCCCACGTCGAAGACCACCGCCCGGTACCTGGCCACGACCGAAACCTAGGGGTGGCTCAAGGTGTGGCGAAATCGTGCCGATCACTCCGCCCATGATGGGCGCACTCGACGCGGCGGTCTCCGGGATCCGGTCAGGCACGACGCGACTCGACGCAGCGGCCCACACCATCGCCAACGTCAACAGCACCGACGACGAGGGCCAGCCGGTCGAGGGCCGCCGCGTGACGTTGCGCGAGACCGACCGCGGCGTCGCCGCCACCGAGCAGGGCACCGGCGCTCCGGCCGAGCTCGTGGGCCCGATGGTCGACTCGATGGTGGCCCGGCACGAGATCGCGGCGAACGCCTCGCTCATCCGCACCGCCCACGAGACCTACGGCGAGATCGTGAACCTGGGACGCTGAGCACGAACATCCGTTCGCTAGTCTGTGGGCGTGGCGACCGCCTCGATCCTGCACGCCGACCTCGACGCGTTCTACGCGTCCGTCGAGCAACGGGATCGCCCGGAGCTGCTGGGCCGGCCCGTCATCGTCGGCGAGGGCGTGGTCATGGCGGCCAGCTACGAGGCACGCATCGTCGGCGTCCGCTCGGCGATGAACGGCGGGGAGGCCCGGCGGCGCTGTCCGCACGCCGTGGTCGTGCCGCCCCGGATGGAGGCCTACGCCGAGGCGTCGAAGGCGGTGTTCGCCTGCTTCGACGACGTCACCCCGCTCGTCGAGCCACTCTCGATCGACGAGGCGTTCCTCGACGTCTCCGGAGCCCGGCGCCTGCTCGGTGAGCCGCGGACCATCGCCGAGGCACTGCGGGCGCGGGTGCGCGACGAGGTCGGGCTCCCGTTGTCGATCGGCGTCGCCCGCACGAAGTTCCTGGCCAAGGTGGCGAGCCAGCGGGCCAAGCCCGACGGGCTCCTCGTCGTCGAACCCGACGCCGAGATGGCCTTCCTGCACCCGCTGCCGGTCGAGGCGCTGTGGGGTGTCGGGCCCGTCACCGCCGAGCGCCTGCACGACCAGGGCATCCGCACCGTTGGCCAACTCGCCGAGACACCGGAGGACACCCTCGTCGGCCTCCTCGGCCCGGCATCGGGTCGTCATCTCCGCCATCTGGCCTGGAACCGCGACCCTCGCCCCGTCGAGACCGGTCGCCGCGACCGATCGATGGGCGCGCAGCGGGCGCTCGGTCACCGTCGCCGCACGGTCGACGAGCTGCGTCTCGAGATCCTGGCGCTGACCGAGAAGGTCGCAGGACGCCTGCGCCGCGCGGAACGGCTCACCCGCACGGTCACGGTCCGCTACCGGGATGCCTCGATGACGGGTTCCACCCGGTCGCGGACGTTGTCGGAGCCGACCGACCAGACGGCGAGCCTCACCGGCATCGCCGTCGACCTGTTGCGCGACCTCGTGGACGGACCCGAGGGACCTGGGTCGGCGCTGGCCCGCAACGGCTGCTCGCTCGTGGGCATCACGTTCTCGAACCTGTGTCGTCCCGACGCCGTCCAGCTCTCGCTCGACCTGGCCGACACGGATCCCTCCAACCGCTCCGGAGCCGCTCCGCCCGGATCGGCCGACCTCGACGAGGCGGTCGACGCGATCCGCGACCGCTTCGGCGGGGCGGCGGTCGGTCGTGCGTCCCTCGGCGGCCGAGGGCAGGGCCTCCCGACCCTCCCCCGCCCCACGGCGCTCGACCACGAGCCCTGACGGCTCGGGGGCCAAAGGCGCCAGCTCGGCCGTGGACATCCCCGGGCTGCTCGCGCCAACTGGTCAGGACCGGTGGGCGAGGCGACGCTTCGCGAGGCCGACCCAGCCCGACAGCCAGTGCACGGTGGCCGCAGCAGCGATGAGGGGGAGCGACCGTCGGTACCGCGAGCGGAGCTCCTCGTCGCCCCAGCGGTCGACGTTGCGGTGGATCCGGCGGAGGCGGCCCGGGACGGCGACGAGGAGGTGACGGCGGAGGCCCGCCCTCGTGAACAGCCGACCGGCGTCGGCCTCCTCGATCAAGAGCTCGGTCAGACCCCGACCCCGCAGGATGTGGTGACGCAGCAGGCGCCGAGGGGTCGAGGCGCGGGTCCGGTGGGTCAGCTCCACCTCTCGGCTGCGGTAGGCGCCGTATCCGAGGTCGAAGAGGCTTCGGTTGACGAGCGTGTCCTCACCGGATCGCAGGTCGGGGAATCCGCCGACGTGCTCGAGCGCGTCGCGGCGGTAGGAGCAGTGGGCCGGGAAGACGGCGAGCTCCGACGACGGTCGGCCGGGGAGGATCGTCGAGTGATCGAGGAAGTACGAGGCCCAGCCCGCCCACGTGTCGGTCCCGTTGTGCGTGGTGCCCGTCACCATGGCGTAGCCGAGGCGGTGCGCGCGGAGTCGGGCCTCCAAGCTGCCGGGCGGCAGCACGACGTGGGAACCGGGGAACGACACGTACCGACCGCGAGCGACGGCGAGTCCGGCGTTGCGGGCTGCGCCGGGGAGCGCCGGTTCGGCGAGCTCGACCAGCCTGACGTGCGGGAACCGGTCGCGCACGATGTCGGCGGTCCGGTCGGTGCCGCTGGTGACGACGATGACCTCGATCGGCGCCGAGGTGTCCTGGTCGACGACCGCGCCGACGGCGGCGGCGATGCGGTCCTCGTCGTCCCGGCTGATGACGATCGCCGACAGCTCGGGCGGATCCGATGCCGAGTGGTGTGCGTCCTCATCCGATGAGCCGTTGAGCACGAACGGCAGCGACGGGCCACGAGGCCGCCAGGCGTGCGTCCGTTCGGAGGTCGTGAGGAGGTGGTCGTAGCTCGCCTGGTGCTCGAGGTCGGGATCGGCCTCGCGGTACTTCTCGAACCGACGCCGGCGGTGATCCTCGGTCAGGCTCGCCCGGTGCTGGATCCGGACCGTCGTCCGACGCCAGCGGTCCGGAGGGATCGAGGTCGGGATCGGGACGAAGTGGAGACGCTCCTCCGGGAACCGCTGACCGTCGGCGAAGGGGAACAGCCGGCCGGCCCAGAGGTCGGCGCGGTCCCAGCGCCCCATCCCGCCGATCATCCTGAAAACCCGGAACAGGTAGGCGTGCCCGTCACCCGATGAGCACTCGGCGAAGGCGCGGAGGGCGGCGGCGTCGTCGGCGTCGATGCGCTCGTCGGCGTCGAGCGACATCACCCACGTCGGCGAGAGCTCGGCGGCGGCCTCGAGGAGACGGCGTCGGTTCCCGGCGTCGTCCCAGTCGGCGTAGCCCTCACGGGGCGGGTTCGCCAGGACCGACGTCACCAGTGGATGCCCCCTGAGGAGATCACCCGTGTCGTCGGTGCTGCCGTCGTCCAGCGCGACCACCGCGTCGGCGAACCCTGCGACGCAGTCGAGCCAGTCGGGGATCTCGTCGGCGCAGTCCTTGGCCGGCAACAGGCAGACGATGCGCGGGCCCGTCACCGGCGCGGTCGCTCGGCGGGGAGCGGGGCGGCGGCCCGGTCGGACCCGGGCGGGTGAGGGTGATGCCCTGGGCCGCCGACGCCGACGCCGGCCAGGGCGCGGACCAGATGCCAGGCCGTCGCCGTCGAGCGCCGGGCCCGCCAGGAACCGGCGAAGGCCGAGACGGCCGCGCCGCGGTCGCCCGCGGCCATCGCCATGAGTCCGATCCGCTTCAGCCGGAACGCCCGCGCCCGGGGGCGGGCGGCGAAGACGTCGCAGAGCTCGTCGAGCAGGCGACGGTTCTCGTCGATCCGGGCCCGGAGGTGGTTGCGGTTCCTGGGCCCCTGATGCCGACGGACCAGGTAGCCGACGGACTCGACGGTGGCGACCGGTGCTCGGCCGGCGACCTCGAGCCACCAGACGACGTCCTCCACTGCCTGCCAGCACTCGTCGAAGTCGGCGACGAGGTCGCGGCGCAGGGCCGCGTACCCCAGCGTCGGCGTCGCCTCGTCGAGGATGCCGGCGGAGACGTCGCCGTCGAGTCGCCGACCCGGGCGCGCGTCGCCGTCGATGAAGCGGCCCCAACACACCGTGATCGGGGCGCGCTCGAGGCCGTCGAGCGCGAGCTGGAGGCGGCCGGGGGTGAAGAGGTCGTCGTCGTCCAGGAACGTCACGTAGCTGCCCCGGGCCACGGCGAGGCCGGCGTTGCGGGCTGCGGCCGGCCCGCGGTTCTCGGGCAGTCGGACCACCCGGATCCGCTCGTCGTCGGGGATCGTGACCTCGTGGCGACCGCCGTCGTCGACGACGATCAGCTCGAAGTCGCTCACCGTCTGACGCTGCACCGACCCGATCGCGTGGTGGAGGTAGGCGGCCCGGTCGAAGGTGGGGAGGATCACGCTGAACAGCGGTGCGCCGACCGTCACGGCGTCACGGTACTGGTGGCCTCGGCCTCCGCTCGGGGGTCGGGTCGACGCTCCAGGGTCGGGGGCTCACCGAAGGTGAGAACCGTCGACCGAGCGGAGCGTCAGTCGGCCTCGGCCCTGGACCCGGGGCCTCCATGTCGGGCAGCGCTCGTGCAACGGAGACGCCAGCCGTGGCCTGGTGCGCGATCGTTCGGCTGACTCGGCAGCAACGGCGTGGGCTCCAGACCGAGCGCCTCCCCGCAGCGGTCGAGGGTGGCGATCGAGCGTGTCGACCGGTGCCCCGCTCCACGGTCGAGATGGATGGCTGGCTGATCCCGCAGCGGTCGGCGAACTCCTTCAGGGAGCGCTCCGCGCCGGTCCGGGCCGCTGGAGGGCACGCCCGACGATCGAGCGGATCGGGTGGATCTCGTCGCCGTCGAGGCTCACTCCGGACCCTCGCCGAGCAGGAGCGCGGCGACCCGGTCGGCGATGGCGTGGAAGTCGGCGCTCCGGGTCATCTCGGTGGTTCGGGGGCGGGGCAGGTCGACCGGGACCCGCTCGACGATCGTCGACGGTCGGGGCGACATGACGAGGATCTCGTCGGCCAGGAGCACGGCCTCGTCGATCGAGTGCGTCACGAGCAACGTCGTCGTGACCCGTTCCAACCAGATCCTCTGGAGCTCGAGGTTCATTCTCACCCTCGTCATGGCGTCGAGCGCTCCGAACGGCTCGTCCAGGAGCAGGACGCTGGGCTCGGTGACCAACGAGCGGGCGATCGCGACCCGTTGCCGCATGCCACCCGAGAGGTGCTTGGGCCGGGCCCGCTCGAACCCCTGGAGGCCGACGAGCTCGATGAGGTCGTCGACGGCCGTCGGTGCGACATCGGCGCCGGTGACCTCCAGCGCGAACCGGATGTTCGCGCTCACCGATCTCCACGGGAGCAGTGCCGAGTCCTGGAAGGCCACCCCGATCTCGTGAGCGTCGCGCGCCTCCGCCGGCCGGCGACCGTGCACGCGGACGGTGCCGGCGGTGGGCTCGTCGAGCCCGGCGAGGATGCGCAGCACGGTGGACTTGCCGCAACCCGAGGGCCCGACCAGCGCCGTGAAGGTGCCCGTCCGGGCCCGGTGATCCACCCGCTCGACCGCAACCAGCGGAGCGCGGCCGAGCACGAACTCCTTGCGCAGGCCGACGATCTCGAAGCCCGCGCCCTCGACGGACTCCTCCTGTTGCTCGATCGGTGGCGCCATCGTCGTGTCCCTCATGCGAGCAGCTCGTGCGCCTCCTCGAGCATCGACGTGTCCACGAGCTCGTCGACCGATGGAAGGTCCGTCTCGCCGGCCGTCTCGAGAGCCGGGAGCACCTCGTTCTCCATCCGCTCGGGGTCGATCATGAGGAGACCGTTCTCGTCGGTGAAGTCGCTGTCCATGAGCGCGATGTACTCCGGGTTGGCGAGCACGGCGTAGTCCTCGTTGATGTCGACGTCGGCGGCATAGTCCTCGATGAGGATCGGCAACGACTCGCTCGGGTCGGCCCGGTTGTCGGCCACCCCCTGCAGCAACGCAGCGAGGTAACCGACGACGAGGTCCCGGTTCTCGTCGATCCATGCCCGTGAGGCGAGGAGGATGTCGCCGTAGGACGGGAGGCCGAGATCCGAGTACGGGGCAGCGCTGACGTCGTAGCCCTGGAGACGGAGCTGCAGCGGCTGGTTCGTGACGTAGGACGCGATGGCATCCATCTCACCATCGGCGAGCGGCTGCGGATCGAACCCCATCGGCACGAACTCGTAGTCGATCGGCAGTCCGTTGGCCCGGAACATGGCCTCGATCTGGACCTGATCTCCCTGTGGACCACCGATGCGGAGGCCGACGAGGTCTTCGGGTGAGTCGATGCCGGTCTCGGTGAGCCAGGTCAGCCCGAGCGGGTTCCGCTGGTACATCGCACCGATGATGACGAAGTCGGACCCCTCCTGGTTCGCTTTGATGATGTCGAGCTCGGAAGCCGACAGCCCGACGTCGGCATCGCGGGCGGCGAGGACCTGGACGACCGCCGGGGTGTTGGGACCGCCGTGGACCAGGTCGGACTCCACGCCCCGCTCGCTGAAGTAGCCCTTCGACTCGGCCAGGTACCACGCCGACCACTCGATGTCGGGCAGCCAGTTGAACGACGTGCCCACGGCACCGGTGGCGCCACCGGCGTCGTCGTCGCTCCCGCACGCGGCCAGGACGGGGACCGACGACACGACGGTGAGCCCGCCGATGACGCCGACCGAACGGGTGATGAACTCTCGACGCGAATACATGGCTTCCCCCGGTCAGGGTTGGGTCAGGGACAACAGACGGATGTCAGGTCCATCGTTCGTGGGCGCGGCGCTCGAGCACCCCGGCGGCGGCGAAGGTCAGGACGGACGTGATGACGACGAAGATCGCCGCGCCGAAGGCACGCGGGAGCTCGAGGAGGCGATAGGCGAAGGCGAACTCGACGCCGAGCCCCTCACGCCCGATGAGGCTCTCACCGACGACCGCGGCGATCACCGCCGACCCGCAGGCGATGCGGAACCCGCTCGCGACGTGGGGGATCGCCGACGGCAGGATCACCTTGCGGAAGCGGGTCGACCGGTCGGCTCCCAGCGCGTGGGCGACGTCGAGTGTCGAGGCGCTGGCGGCCCCGACGCCCGACCGCGTGAAGACGAACACGGGGTAGAAGACGAGCACCGAGGCCAACGCCCAGACGGTGGTCGGGTTGTAGCCCAGCACCCGGGCGAACAACGGGAACAGCGCCACGAGCGGCGTCGCGGCGAGCAGGATCACGAAGGGCACGGTCATGCCCGCCACGAGCTCGTAGCGCGACGCCACGAGCGCAGCCGTCAGGCCGAAGGCGGTCCCGATCGTGAGCGCGATCGCAGCGGTCCACAACGTCTGCGCCGTCGCCGACAGGTAGTCGCCCGGGGCGCCGAGGACATCGTCGAGCACCGCTGATGGGCGGGGCACGACGATCGGGGACACGTCGGCCGCCTCGATCCACGCCCACCAGGCGAGCACCAGGACGCCGACGAGCGCGGCGATCGCGCCGACCTCGATGGCGAGCGAACGCGGACCCCGTCCCCGACGCGGACGAACCGAGGCCTCGGCGCCGATGGCTGCGCCGAAGCGACGGACGGCCGCCCAGCGGACTGCGGCGAGCAGGCCGTAGGCGGCGAGCCCGCACGCCGCGCTGAGGAGGGAAGCCGCCCACAGGCGTTCGGCACGACCGCCCTGCATCGAGGTGATGAGCAGGACGCCCAGACCTCGTTCGGCGCCATACCACTCACCGAACACCGCGCCGGCCAGTGAGGCGGGTGCGGCGAGCTTCAGACCGTCGGTGACCGACGGCCACGCCGCCGGCAGCTGCACCGACCACACCCGACGGGCCCGGCTGGAACCGAGCGAGGTCGCCACGTCATGGGATGCCGGCGGCGCCGACGACAGTCCGACCGAGGTCGCCACGAAGACGAAGAAGAAGACGGCGATCGCAGCGACGGCGACCGGCCCGCGCTCGCGGCCGAGCACGATCAGCAGGCACGGTGCGATCGCGACCCAGGGAGCGGCGTTGGCGATCGCCGCGAGCCGGATGATGCTGTTGCGCAGTGCCGGGACCGCCGCTGCGACGAGCGCGGCCAGGAAGGCCAGTCCGCCGCCGATCAGGAGGCCGCGGAAGGCCGCCCAGACCGTCGCCCGGGTCGCCCGGACGTAGAGGTCGGTGCTGTCCCCGACCAGCGGGGCGATGGCCTCGCTCGGCGTCACGACGAAGCCGCCGGCCCAGTCCGCCCGGCCGCCGACCGTCCACACGCCGATGACGACGGCGACCCCGAGCACCGGCGCAGCGATTCGGGTCACGCGGCCCGGGCCAGCCGGCTGCCTCACGCCGCTCGCGATCGTCGTGACCATAAGTAGCAACTATCACTCGACGAGATGATCAGCCGATCGACGCCTCCCCCGATGGCCGATCAGCACTGCACGTACCACTGCCGTAGCGCAGCAACGATGCGGGCGAAGCTAGGCGGGACGTGAGTCAGGCATGCGTTGAGCGCGTGAACGGCCAGTTACAGGGCGATTTGTCGGAACTATCACGACAGATGGGCGGCTAGAACGGGGCGATCCGAGACGGCGATCGGGGTGGCCGAGATGAAGGTCAGCGGAGACGAGACGTGTCGTGTCGCCACGGCCGACCGGGACGACGTCGCCGACCAGGACGCCCTCGCCGACCAGGACGCGCTCGCCGACCGGGGCGACCCCGACGATGCAGCCGGCGCGGCATGACCGGGCCGCGGCGTCTCGTCGTGCGCAGCGCGCGGGTCGTCGACCCCGACACACCGTCTCGCCTGGCCGACGTCGTCGTCGAGGATCGGGTGGTGGCGGACATCGTGGGAGCCGGCGCTGCCGCGATCGACGGTGACACGACGGTGATCGACGGCTCCGACCACCTGCTGTTGCCCGGAGCGATCAACTCGCACACCCACTCCGGCCAGCACCTCGATCGCGGCGTGGCGCCCCCGCTGCCGCTCGACCACTGGCTGATGTGGGTCGTCCACGGTGGCCTCGAGCTGGGTCCCGAGGAGGCGCACACACTGGCGATCGCCGGTGCGATCGAGATGCTCGAGTCCGGCTGCACGGCCGTGCTCGACCAGGTCTGGGTCCCACCCGGGGAGGTCGCGGCGCACACGGACTCGATCATGGACGCCTACGCCGAGGTGGGACTGCGGGCAGTCGTCGCACCGATGGTCCAGGACCGCGACATCCTGGAGTCCCTCCTGCTCGCCCCCGACCGGCCCCGACCCGCCCCGCTCACCGACGCGGTGCCCGCCGAGGACCTCGCCGCCGAGGTCGAGACGTTCGTGACGACGTGGCTCGGAGCACGCCATGGCCTGGTCCCGGCGATCGGGCCGTCCGCCCCGCAGCGCTGTAGCGACGAGCTGCTCACCCGGCTCGCCTCCATCCGACGCCGCCACGACGTGCCCTTCCACACCCACGTCCTCGAGACCCGGGATCAGGTCGTCGCGACTCGCCGGCGCTACGGCCGGTCGGTGGTCGCGCACCTCGACGACCTCGACCTGCTCGGCTCCTGGGCGAGCCTCGCCCACGGCGTCTGGATGGACGCCGACGAGTTCTCGACGGTGCAGGAGCGAAGCGCCACGATCGTGCACAACCCGGTGTCCAACCTGCGGTGCGGGTCGGGGCTGCTACCGCTGGCCGGTCTGCTCGAGGGCGGGGTCTCGGTGGCCCTCGGTGCCGACGGAGCTGCGTCCAACGACGCCCAGAACATGTTCGAGGTCATGAAGATCGCGGCACTGATCCAGACGATGAGCGGCGCCCACCGATCGTGGCCCGACGCCGTCGACGTCTGGCGGGCCTGCCTGCACGGTGGAGCGAGGGCGCTCGTTCAGCCGACCGGAGCACCGGGTGGCCTCGGCACGATCCGACCCGGGGCCGCCGCCGACCTCGTCCTCGTGGACGACGCCCGCCACCCGCTCGACCATGAGGAGGCGCTGATCCGCAGCCTCGTGCTGGCCGAGCGCGGCGACGGCGTCCGCACCGTGATCGTGGGTGGCCGGGTGGTGGTCGAGTCGGGACGGGTGACCTCCGTCGATCGACGAGCGGCGATGCGACGGAGCCGGCAGCTCCAGCAGCGCATCCACGCCGAGGCGACCGAGCGCGCCACCTTCTACGAACGTCACCGCGAGCTGCTCGACGCCGCCCACCTCCACGCCACCTCGCTCCCGTGCCCGGTCGAGCGGCGCGCCCGGATCACCCCGGCGTTCGAGGTCCCCCACACCCTTGCACCGCACCACCGCGCCCACCTCGGCCCGGAAGGTGGCGTCTGATCGCCGGACCGTGATCCCCCGCACCCGATCCGTGGCGGTCTCGATCGAACCGGGCTCGATCGATCCGGCCTCAGTCGTAGACGGCCTCGACGACCCACCGGTGGCGTTCCAGCGCGGCGAGGACGGCGCGACCGTCGACGAGGAGGAGCTGGAGCCGGGCCCGACGACGGGCGGTCGCCGGGTCCCACCATCGCTCCTCGACCGGCCACGGTCCGGCCCACCCCTCGACCCCGACGGTGCAGCCGTCGAGCACGACCTGGGCCGGTTCGCCGTCGAGGAGGCCGCGGGCGTCGACCCGCACCGGCTGCCCGTCGTCGGCGTGCACGTCGAGCGACCGGAACCGGTCGACCACCAGGGTCGGTGACGGCGCCGGCACCCGGCCCGGCCAGGGTGCTGCACGTCCCTGCCCCTCGATCGGCCGGTCGGTGCGCAGCTCGACGGCCACGGCGGGCACGAGGCGCACCTGCTCGGCCGGTCCACGACCGCCCCGCAGCTCAGGGACCAGCACCGCCTCGGGACCGAGCAACCCCTGGAGTCGGGCCGCGGCTCGGGTGATGCGAGCGTCGGCCGCGGCCTCCCCACCCCAGAACCCGAGCTGGCGACCCCGGTCGGCGACGACCTCGTCGGGTCGCAGCGTGAGGCGGGACAACCCACCCGTGGGACGGCGGCCCGGTCCGGCGAGGAGCCACCCGTCGAGCTGCCAGCGGATCCGGTCGGCGATCTCGCGCGGCCCGAGCGTGCCCTCGTGACGCCAGTGCCGGGCCAGGGTCTCGCCGTGCTCGGTCTCGGCCTCGATCACCACACGGGTGCAGGCCAACCCGAGCGAGCCGAGCCGCTCGTCGAGCTCGTCGGCCATGCCCCGAGCGAAGAAGGCCGCCCCCTCGAC
Source organism: Actinomycetota bacterium (assembly GCA_039197885.1). Classification (GTDB taxonomy): domain Bacteria; phylum Actinomycetota; class Acidimicrobiia; order Acidimicrobiales; family Poriferisodalaceae; genus JBCBSZ01. Next base: position 20,979 of record JBCCTY010000020.1, read on the forward strand.
CCGCTCGATCGGCGGATCGAGCTCGGCGGTCACGACGAGGTCGGGCGGGATGGGGCGGGCGTCGGGGCCCCGGGCGTCGAGCCCGGCGGCCAACCGGTGGGCCAGGAACCCGTCACCACCGAACCGGTCGGTGAGATCAGCCGGGGGGAGCCCGGCGACTGCTCCCAGCGTGGTCAACCCGAGGCGGCGGAGCAGGTCGACGAGGCGGTCACCGGCCCGGCGGTCCTCACTCGATCGGTCACCGACGGCGCCGGCGCCGAGCACGTCGTCGAGCGCGTCGACCGGCAGGGGGGCCAGGAAGCCGGGCGAGCCACCCGGTGGGACCACGACGATCCGCCCCGACCTTCCGAGCCCGCCACCGAGGCGGCGGGCAGCGAGCCCGGCGGCGAAGGGCCCGTCGGCCACCCCGACCCGGGCCGCGAGATGAGGATGGGGCACGCCATCGCGTCCCCCCTCGCGTCCCCCCTCGCGTCCCCCATCGCGCCCCCCATCGCGTCCCCCATCGGCGAGCACGGTCCGTTCGGCGAGCACGGCGTCGACGACCTCGGCCACCCGGGTGGCGAGGGCCTCGTCACCCCCGAAGTAGCGCGACGGGCCACGAGTCGGCACGGCGCACCGGCCGGGGTGGGTGATCTCGACCCACGGGGTCAGCTCTCCCACGGCGGCCACGATCGGCTCGAACCAGCGGGCGTCGCGGGCGGGGTCGTGATCGAGCACCACGAGCCCCGAGCACCGCGACTGGGCCTCACGCCGCCGCAGGCCCGGCACGACCCCCTCGTCGAGGGCGGCGGGCGTCACGTCGACGACCCGGTTGGCGTGGAGGACCACCGCCGGCATGGCCGGATCGACCCCGGCCGCGACGAGCGGCCAGTGCGGACACCACACCACCAGCGTGCGCACCCCGGGCGGACCGCCCGTCACGAGACGGTCCGCAACGCCGGGCGACGGGACGACTCCGGAACGGCCACCTCCTCGACCGGGGCGAGGCGACCGGTCGGGCCGGGCAACCACACCTCGACCGACCGCGTGGCGCCACCACCGGAGCGGTCGCCCCGGTCGACGCGCAGGCGGCGGGCCACCAACCGACCCCTCCCCGGCGACAGGCCGACCCAGGTGGGCGAGGTGGTCCGCAAGCGCCGGTCGACGGCCATGACCTCGTCGCCGCCGGGCAGGCGGATCAGCACCGTGCCCCGCTCACGGGCCCGGGCGGCGAGGCGCCGGACCTCGCGCTGGCGCACCCCCGACGGCGGACGGGTGACGATCAGGTCGACCGCACCGAGGAGGGCGGCGGTGGCCTCGGACCAGTGCCGGGCGTCGTCGAGGCGCACCACCAGGCAGCGGGCCAGGTCGACCCCCAGCTCGGCGGCTGCGAGCAGGCCCACCTCGGGCACGCCGACGAAGGCGACCCAGGATCCCGACGTGGTGGTCTCGGCGGCCAGCGCGAGGGTCAGCGAGGTGGCCGCGACGCCGTCGACCGCCACGACCCACCCCCGCCGCAGCCCACCCTCGGGGACCAGGTCGTCGAGCGGGGTGGGCAGGGGCAGGATCTGTTCGGCGGCCAACGTGACCGGTGCGACCTCGGCGGCGAGCTGACGCAGCGACCCGTCGGCCCGCAGCGCGGCGGCGCGGGCGTGCTTCTCCTCCATCGACACCCGCACGCTCGCCCGGTCCACGACCACGAGCCCACCGTATCGAACATGTGTTCGCTCCCGGGAGTCGGGATGGGACCGGGTCCGGCCCCCGGGATCAGAGGCCCAACGCCCGCCGGATCTCCTCGAGCGAGGCCCGCAGCTCGTCGACCTCGGCTCGGAGCTCCTCGACCTCCACGCGAACGTCCTCGACCGGGTCCTGCCGGGTCACCACGAGGCCCTCGACCTCGGCCATCGGCGCCAACGGCGCGGCGATCGTCGGCCCGTCGACGACGACCTCACCGCGACCCCAGGTGGTCGTCCACCTGGTCGCGCTCTGCCCGGGCCGGCGGGGGAGCTCGACCGCCAGACCCCGTCGGGCGAGCGAGCGGAGCGCCTCCTCGACCTCGATCTGGTCGCCGAACTCGTGCATGCGCTCGGTCCGCGACCGCAGCTCGCCGACGGTCTGATCACCCCGCAGCAGGAGCAGGCACAGCAGCGCCATCTCGTCCGACCCCAGCCCGAACACCTCGTCGAGGACCTGGCGGTACTTCGTCACGCCCCGCCCCGAGCGGGGATGCACGACCCGGGTGAGCGAGTCGGCTCGCAGCCGTCCGAGGACGTCGAGCACCTCGTGCTCGTCGACCGACATCACCGGGTCGCGCCCCGTCGACTGGTTGCACGCCGTGACGAGCGCGTTGAGCGTCAGCGGGTAGGCCTGCGGCGTGAGGCGCTCCTTCTCGACCAGGCAGCCGAGCACCCGGGCGCCGAGGGCGTCCAGCTCCGGGAGCCCGTCCGAGCCCCCACCCGACCCCTCGTCCCCCTGGGCGTCGATGTCCACGTCGGTCTCCACGCCCGTGACCGTACCGGGCACCGTCGGACGCGTCGGCCCGACCCGCTCCGCCGATCACGCCCCTACGATCCGGGCATGTCGACCAGGTTCCTGCACCCCTTCACGTCCACCACCCGGACCGACTTCGTCGACGTCGTGCGGGGCGAGGGGGCGCTCGTCTGGGACGCCGACGGGCGGGACTACGTCGATGCCATGTCGGCGCTCTGGTTCGCGAACCTCGGTTACGGACGACGCGAGGTCGTCGAGGCGATCTCGGACCAGGCCGGTCGACTGCACACCTATCACTGCTTCGACCCCTTCACGAACGGGCCGGCCGACGACCTCGCCGACCGGATCGCCGGGCTCGCTCCCGTCGACGACCCCCGGGTGTTCTTCACCGGTTCGGGCTCCGAGGCCGTCGACACGGCGATCAAGCTCGCACGCGCCGCCCACCACCGGGCCGGACGTCCCCACCGCCAACTCGTCGTCTCGCGATCGTCGGGCTACCACGGCACCAACCTGGGCGGCACGAGTGCCCAGGGCCTCCCCCTCAACCAGGCAGGGTGGGGTGACCTCGCTCCCCACTTCGTGAGCGTGCCGGGCGACGACGTCGAGGCGATGAGCGTCCTGTTCGCCGAGCGGGGCGAGCAGATCGCCGCCGTGATCTCCGAACCGGTCCAGGGCGCAGGCGGGGTGATCCCGCCCGTCGAGGGCTACTGGCCGGCGTTGCGCCGGTTGTGCGACGACCACGGTGCGCTCCTGATCGCCGACGAGGTCATCTGCGGCTTCGGGCGGCTGGGCTCGTGGTTCGGCGTGGAGCGCTTCGGCGTGCGTCCCGACCTGATCACCTTCGCCAAGGCGGTGACGTCGGGCTACGTGCCGCTCGGCGGGGTGGTCGTCGGCGCCTCGGTGCGTGGACCGCTGGAGGCCGAACCCGACCACCTCCTGCGCACCGGCTACACCTATTCGGGCCACGCCACCGCCTGCGCCGCCGCCATGGCCTGCATCGACGTCACCGAGTCCGAGTCGCTCCTCGCCCGCGCCGACGAGCTCGGTGAGCGGCTGCGCGCCGGGCTCGCCACGTTGGTCGACGACGGGCTGTTCGCCGGCCTGCGCGGCACCGGCTTCCTGTGGGCGCTCGAGACCCACGACGATCAGGTGCCGGCCGAGGTGCGCGACCGGGCGCTCGAGGGTGGGGTGATCGTCCGGCCCCTCCCCGGCGCCGTGGCCTTCTGCCCGCCGCTGGTGACGACCGACGAGCAGCTCGACCGGGTCGTCGACACCGTCGCGACCGCCGCGCGGCGCTGACCGCGCCGGCCACCTGCACGATCGGCCCGAGCCGCCCCCCACGCGCGCGGGTCGTGACGGCGCGGGCCACGGTGACGACACGGTCGGGGGCGTCGAGCGCGATGCGGTCGGGGGCGTCGAGCGCGATGCGGTCGGGGGCTCGCCGTACGGTGGCGCCCGGAGATGCTCCGGGACCGAGCCGAGGATCCGATCGTCCGGTGGATCGTCGCTGCGGCGGGCCGACAGGAGGGAATCGGCCGGATCCCACGATGAAGGGGACTCGTGGGACCCGGCCGTCCATCATCCGGACGCCCGGAGGGGGTGGACGCCCGGTAGAGGTCATCCTGCACGGGCGAGGTGTCAGCGGAGAGACCGCTCTGTCGCGGGCACGCGAACAACACCTGTCCTGGATCTGTCGCGAGGTGGCGACGCCGACGGAGCTCAGTCGGGGACGCGGTCGACGTAGTGCAGGAACATCTCCTGGAGGAGCTCCTGGATCCCGTCGTGGGAGACGCCGCGGGCCAGCTCGACGGTGATGAGGTTGCCGTAGACGTGGACGTGATCGACGCCGCCGCGCTCGAAGAGCCGCCGCGCCAGCTCGTCGGCCGGGTCCTCGACCGAGCGGACGTCGTCGAGGCCGCGGTAGTTGCGGTGGCCCATGCCCGTGAGCGGCCGATCGGTCTCGAAGCGCACCACACCGGGGCGCGAGGTCTCGTGGACGGCGACGTTGACGGGCTCACCCATGGCGGGCAACGGTAGCCGGGGGACGAGGAGGGACATGAGCATCGACGCCGAGGCGCTGCGTGACCGGTATCGGGCCGAGCGGGACAAGCGCATCCGACCGGAGGGCAACGACCAGTACGTCGAGGTCACCGGCGAGTTCGCCGGCCTCGTCGATGACCCCTACGTCGATCCGCTCGACCTGGAGCCACGCTCGGCCGAGACCGAGGTCGCCGTGATCGGTGGCGGGTTCGGCGGCCTCCTCGCGGCAGCCCGCCTGACCGACGCCGGGATCGACGACCTCGTCCTCGTCGAGAAGGGCGGCGACGTCGGCGGCACCTGGTACTGGAACCGCTACCCGGGCGCGCAATGCGACGTCGAGGCCTACATCTACCTCCCGCTGCTCGAGGAGACGGGGTACGTCCCGACCGAGAAGTACGCCCACGCCCCGGAGATCCTCGAGCACAGCCGTCGCATCGCACGGCACTTCGATCTCTACCGACGCACGTGGCTCCAGACCGAGGTCACCGAGCTCCGCTGGGACGACGACCGCCGCCGCTGGGCGGTGCGCACGGACCGGGGCGACACCCTGTGGGCCCGGTTCGTGGTGACGGCCTCCGGCCCGCTCCACCGTCCGAAGCTGCCCGGCGTGCCCGGCCTCGGCTCGTTCCGGGGTCACAGCTTCCACACCAGTCGCTGGGACTACGGCTACACCGGTGGCGATCCCTCCGGTGGGCTGACGGGGCTGCGCGATCGACGGGTCGGGATCATCGGCACCGGCGCGACCGCGGTGCAGTCGGTCCCCCATCTCGGCGCCGCAGCGAAGGAGCTCCACGTCTTCCAGCGCACCCCGTCGTCGATCGACATCCGCGACAACCGTCCCACCGATCCGGAGTGGGCCGCCTCCCTGGAGCCGGGCTGGCAGCAGGAGCGGATGCGCAACTTCAACACGCTCGTGTCGGGTGGCTTCGCCGAGCAGGACCTCGTCGACGACGGCTGGACCGACATCATCGGCACGCTCCTGTTCCAGGTCCGGTCCGATCCCGACGCCGACCTCTCCCCGGAGGGGCTCGCCCGGACGATGGAGCACGCCGACTTCGAGAAGATGGAGCAGATCCGGGCACGCGTCGAGGAGCTGGTCGACGATCCCGCCGTCGCCGAGTCGCTCAAGCCCTGGTATCGCCAGTTCTGCAAGCGGCCCTGCTTCCACGACGAGTACCTCCAGACGTTCAACCGCCCGAACGTGCACCTCGTCGACACCGAGGGTCGTGGTCTCGACGCCATCACCGAGCGGGGCGTCGTGGCCAACGGCGTCGAGTACGAGTTGGACTGCCTGATCTACGCGACGGGGTTCGAGGTCGGGACCTCCTACACGCGCCGCTCGGGCTGCGAGCTCCACGGGCGCGACGGCCTCACCCTGACCGACAAGTGGAGCGACGGCGTGCGCACGCTCCACGGCATGCACACCCGGGGGTTCCCGAACTGCTTCGTCGTCGGGCACGTGCAGGGAGCGTTCACGGTCAACTACCCGCACCTGCTCGACGAGCTGAGCACCCACATCGCCCACATCGTCCGGCACGCCGTCGACCACGACATCGAGGTGATCGAGCCCACCGCCGAGGCCGAGGACGCCTGGGTCGAGACGATCGTGGCCAACAGCCGTCGCAGCCTCGCGTTCCTCGAGGAGTGCACCCCGGGGTACTACAACAACGAGGGTCGGCCGGGGGAGCTGTCCGGCCAGAACACCAGCTACGGAGCGGGCCCCGATCCGTTCTTCGCCCTCCTGGCCGAGTGGCGGGCGGCAGGCGACCTGGCCGGGCTCGACCTGACGCCGGCCGATCAGAGGTCGTCGTAGTCGTAGAGCGAGACCGCGTCGAAGTCGGTGGCCGGATCGATGCGGAGGTCGCGGATCAGCCCGTGCTCGAGGTCGTAGACCCAACCGTGCACCTGCAGATCGCGGTCGCGGATCGCTCGCTGGACGAACGACGTCGTCCGCAGGCGGAACACCTGCTCGCGGACGTTGAGCTCGACGAGGCGGTGGTGGCGCTCCTCGGGATCGGCGATGGCGTCGAGCTCGTCGCGGTAGATCCGGTAGACGTCCTTGATCGTGCGGAGCCACTTGTCGATCAGGCCGTGGAAGTGGCCGTCGACGGCGGCACGCACCCCGCCGCACTGGAAGTGCCCGCACACGATGACGTGGCCGACCTCGAGGACGTCGACGGCGTACTGCAGCACCGACATGAGGTTGATGTCGGTGTGGACCACGAGGTTCGCGATGTTGCGGTGGATGAACATCTCACCGAGGTGGGTCCCCGTCAGCTCCTGCGCGCTGACCCGGCTGTCGGAGCAGCCGATGAAGAGGAAGTCGGGGTGTTGCCCCTCGGCCATCCGCTCGAAGTACGCCGGGTCCTCCTCGACGTGGCCCGCTGCCCAACGGCGGTTGTAGTCGAGCAACTCCTCGTAGCGTCCTGACACCCCGCGCAGCGTACCGATCGCCCGTGCCGCCGGCC
>JBCCTY010000021.1:0-27054 GCA_039197885.1 Actinomycetota bacterium
CGCTGGAGCTGCTTGACCTTGATCTCCTGGTCCCACAGGGCGAGGCTCACGGCGACCCCGGTGCTCCCGGCGCGAGCGGTGCGCCCGGACCGGTGGAGGTAGGTCTTGTGGTCGTCGGGCGGGTCGAAGTGGACGACCACGCCGATGTCGTCGACGTGGATGCCGCGGGCGGCGACGTCGGTGGCCACGAGGGCGGGCAGCTTGCCGGTGGAGAACTGCTCGAGCGCCTTCTCACGGGCCTGTTGACGGAGGTCGCCGTGGATGGCCTGCACCCGCACGCCCTCCTTGCCGAGGTCGCGCACGAGGCGGTCGGCGGCCCGCTTGGTGTTGGTGAAGATGATCGTCTTCGACGCGTTGTTGACGATGGCGGCGACGACGCGCACGCGGTCCATCTCGTGGACCTTGAGGAAGCGGTGGTGCATCTGGTCGACGGTCACCTGTTCGGTGACGACCTCGTGGAGCACGGGATCGGACAGGTGGCGCTTGATGACGTGGTCGACCGCTCCGTCGAGCGTGGCCGAGAAGAGCATCGTCTGGTGTTCGGTCTCGATGTGGCGCAGCACCCACTCGACCTGGGGCAGGAACCCCATGTCGGCCATGCGGTCGGCCTCGTCGATGACGACCCGTTGGATGCCGGCGACGTCCATCGCACCCCGGTCGATCAGATCGATGAGCCGACCGGGCGTGGCGATGATGACGTCGATGCCCTCCTTGATCTCCTCGATCTGGCGATCGAGGTTGGTGCCGCCGTAGACGGCGATCGACCGGAGGCCGCGGACGTCGCCGAGCGGGGCGACCACCTCGGCGACCTGGTTGGCGAGCTCGCGGGTCGGGACGAGGATCAGGGCGGTGGGCTTGCCGTCCTCGGCCCGCTCGGTGCGCGAGACGAGGGGGAGGCCGAAGGCGAGGGTCTTGCCGCTGCCGGTCTGGGCCTTCCCGCACACGTCGCGTCCGGCGAGACCGTCACGGACGGTCATCTCCTGGATGGCGAAGGGTTCGGTGATGCCTTGCGCGGCGAGCGCGTCGGACAAGTCGGCGGAGACGCCGATGTCGGCGAAGGTGGTCATGATGGGAACTGCTCTCCCCCGGAGCCGTCCACCGGCCCGGGTGTGGTGGCGTGACACGTCGTGGAGCGAGCCGGGTGGACCGTGGCCCGCGTGGTCGTCGGCGAAGCGATCTGCGACGACGGGGCCCAGGGTACCGCTGTGCCCCGCCGAAGAGGTCGACCGACCACCGCGGGCGACCGGGGAGCTACGCCAGGGTGGCCGGGTCGACGTTGCCCCCGCACACGATCACCGCCACGCGACGCCCGGTGAAGCGCTCGGGCCGGGCGAGCAGGCCCGCCACGGCCGCCGCCCCTCCCGGCTCGGTCATGAGGCGGCAGCGTTCCCAGAGAAGGTGCTGTGCGGCGGTGATGTCGTCATCGGTGACCTGCAGGACCGGCGTGACGTTCGGCCGGCCGGCCGCTGCGTGGGCGAACCGACCGACCTTCCGGGCCCCGAGGCTGTCGCTCGCGACGCCACCGACGGTGACCTCGACCGGTCCCCCGGCGGCGACCGCGTCGGCCAGCGACGGGATCGTCACCGGCTCGACCGGCACGACCGAGACCGACTCCGGAACGGCGGCGACGACCCCGGCGAAGAGCCCGCCACCGCCGACCGCCACGAGCACGTCGTCGAACTCGGCGCCGTCCTCGACCAGCTCTCTCCCGACCGTCGCCTGCCCGGCGATCACCTCGGGGCGGTCGAACGGGTGCACGAGGAGCGCGCCGGTCGCGTCAGCGTGCTCGTCCGCGGCCGCTTGCGCGTCGTCATAGACCTCGCCGACGACGTGGACGTTCGCACCGAGTGACGCGATCCGTCGTCGCTTCAGCTCACTCGACACCCCGGGCACGAAGATCTCGGCCGGCACGCCGAGCGACGCGGCGACGTGAGCGACCGCGGCACCGTGGTTGCCGCCGGACGCGGCGACGAGCCCTGCCGTGTCGGCGCCGAGGGACAGCGCCGTGTTGAACGCACCCCGAGGTTTGAACGAACCGGTGTGCTGGAGGAGCTCCAGCTTGAGGACGGGGTCGGGCCCCTCCACGAGGCCGGACCCGGCTGCGAACAGCGGGGTCCGGCGCACGTGGTCTCGGATGCGTCGGTGAGCGGCGTCGACCGCCGCGGCGTCCGGGAGCGCGAACGGATCGGTCACTCCTGGAAGGTCAGCCCGTAGACCTCGGTCAACCCGATCAGGCAGAAGTCGCGGTCGGGGCACTCCGGCGGGCCGCCGAAGGTGAGCACGTCGGTCACCCCGGCGAGGTCGGAGGTGGCCGACAGGCCGTAGGTGTCGGCGGTCTCCTGGGTGACGACGAGCCCGTTGCGATCCTCGGCGGGAGCCGGCGTGAGCACCGTGACCCCGCGGTCCTCGAGCAGGCCGCGCAGCTGATCGGCGGCCTCGGCGGCGTCGGACGGCACGCTCTCGGCACCGGCGAACACCGAGTAGGTGCCGAGGTACTCCGGGTAGAGGTCGATCTCCCCCGACTCGAGCGCCGGCGCCACCACCTCGCGGGCACCGAGCTGGAACGTGCGGCTGACGGTCATGCCCGCCGACTCGAGCGCGCCCGCGTACAGCTCGGCGACGATCTCCTGCTCGAAGAAATTGGTCGAGCCGACGCGGATCGAGCCGTCGACCGGATCCCCCGCCCACGGGATGATCCCCTGCGACTCCAGCCACGTCGCCGCGATCTCGTCGGCGTCGATGAGGTCCTGGGTCGACTGACGGTTGAGCTCGGTGAGCTCGGCGGTGGTCAGCGGCGCCGAGACGGCGTCGAGGACGGTCTCGATCTCGGGCGTCAGGACCTCGGTGCGGATCGCCGGGGTCAGGTTCTCGATCTGCTGGAGGCCCTGGTCGTCGTCGAGCAGCACCCAGCCGTTGACGGCGATGTCGGCATCGGAGGTGAACAGCAGGGCCACGTCGATGTCACCGGCCGACAGCGCCTCCTTGGTGATGGGGCCGCCGGCATCGAGCGCTCGGAACTCGAGCACACCGGTGTCGGCGTCGCCGCCGTCGTCGCCCGCGGCCTCGGTCGCCTCGGTGTCGGCATCGCCGTCATCGCTGTCGCTGTCGCCACACGCAGCGGCGACGAGCGTCAGCCCGAGCAGCAGCGCGAGGAGCTTGGTCCACGTCGGTCGCATGATGGTCTCCTGGTCAGGGGTCGTCGGATCGGTCAGGTGGTCGTCGCCGCGACCTGGACGGTTCGGCGGCGAAGGCCCGGTGAGACGGCGGTGCGCTCGAGGGCGGCGAAGCCGACCTCGACGACGATCGCGAGCGCTGCGATCAGCAGGGCTCCGCCCATCAACTCGTCGAAGTCTCGGGTGGCCAGCCCGTCGATGATGTAGCGGCCGAGACCGCCGGCACCGACGACGGCACCGAGCGTCGCCGTGGCGATGATCTGCACGGTGCTGGTGCGGACACCGGCGAGGATCAGCGGCAGCGCGACCGGCAGCTCGGCCCGCACGGCCTGCTGGAGCGGGGTGAAGCCCATGGCCGCGGCCGCCTCGCGGACCGAGTCGGGCACCTCGGCCATCCCGGTGTAGGCGTTGATGAGGATCGGTGGGATCCCGAGCGCCACCAGCGCGACGAAGACGGTGATCGGACCGGCCACCGGGAGCTCGTCGAGGCCCCAGATGGTCTGGGCGACGAGGAGGATGGCGAAGGAGGGAACGGCCCGACCGAGGTTGCCGACGTTGATGGCGGCGGTGCCGAACCGGCGGGCGTGGCCGAGCACGATCGCGATCGGCAGCGCGATGAGCACCGCCACGACGACGGCCGCCAGCGAGTACTGCACGTGCTCGAGCGTCCGGTTGAGGATCCCCGAGTTGCCCCACCAGTGGTCGGCGGTCGTCAGCCACCCGATGGCACCGCTGATGACGTTCACGACGTCGCCCGCCGACGCGTCCACGGCGTCGCGAACCGCTGCAGGCCCGAGAGGACGAGGTCGGCGACGACCGCGATGATCACGACGAGCAGCACGCCGACCATCAGCTCGGTCCGGAAGCCCCGTTGGAACCCGCTGACCATCAGCTGGCCGAGGTTGGCCTGGCCGATCAGCGAGGTGACCGTGACCAGTCCGACCGTGGTCACCGTCGCGATGCGGACCCCGGCCACGATGGCGGGCACGGCGAGGGGCAGCTCGATCCGCCACCGGATCGCCCGGCGGGTGTAGCCCATCCCGGCCGCTGCCTCGCGGACGTCGCCGGGCACCGAGTCGAGGCCCTCGATGATGTTCCGGATGAGGATCAGCAGCGTGTAGGAGACCAGCGGGATCAACGCCGTCGTACGGCTCAGCCCCGTGTAGGGCACCAGCACGCCCAGGAGAGCGAGCGACGGCACCGTGTAGAGCAGGCCCGTGACCGAGAGCAGCGGGGCCCGGAGCCTCCGACGGTCGGCCGCGACGAGCGCCAAGGGGATCGAGATGAGGAGACCGATGCCGACGGCGAGCACCGTGAGCACGAGGTGCTCGCGCGTGGCCGCGTAGATGTCGTCGGTGTTGTCGGTGACCCAGCTCCAGTCGAGCCAAGAGTCCCGCGAGTAGCGCGGCTGGGCGAGGATCACGCCCGCGATCCCCGCCCGATCTGCTCGATCGTCACCATGCCGCGATAGCGACCGTCGGCGTCCTCGACGATCGCCACGAACGTGTCGCTCGAGACGATCCGGTCGAGTGTGGTGCGCAACGTGTCGTGGCCGTACACACCGGCGGAGAAGCGGCGCGTCTCGACCTCGGCGAGCGAGGCTCGACCGTCGAGCCCGGACGAGGGCGCCCACCCGACGAGGCGCTCGTCCTCGACGATCCCGAACCAATCGGTACCGGCTCTCGCCATCGCAGCGCGGGCCTCGTCGCCGCCGGCCGTCCGCTCGACGACCGGACCCCGCTTGAGCTCGAGTTCGTCGACGGTGAGCAACGCCAGGCGGCGCAGGCCGCGGTCGGTCCCGAGGAACTCGGCCACGAACTCGTTGACCGGAGCGGCGAGGAGGTCGGCCGGTCGCGCCACCTGCTCGACGATGCCGCCGACGTTGAGGACGCAGACCCGGTCACCGAGCTTGATGGCCTCGTCGATGTCGTGGCTCACGAGGACGATCGTCTTGTGGAGCTCGCCCTGGAGGGCCAGGAGGTCGTCCTGGAGTCGGCCGCGGACGATCGGGTCGACGGCGCTGTAGGGCTCGTCCATCAGCAGGACGGGCGGATCGGCGGCGAGCGCGCGAGCGACGCCGACTCGCTGCTGCTGGCCACCGGAGAGCTCGGGCGGGTAGCGCTTCAGCACAGAGCGGTCGAGCCCCACGACCTCGACCAGCTCCTGCACGCGGGACGAGATGCGCGACTTGTCCCACCCGAGCAACTTCGGGACGGTGGCGATGTTGGCCTCGATGGTCCGGTGCGGGAACAGACCGATCTGCTGGATGACGAAGCCGATGCCGCGCCGCAGCTCGTGGGCCGGCAGGTTGGTGACGTCGCGGCCGTCGACCTCGATCGTGCCGGCGGTCGGCTCGATGAGCCGGTTGATCATCTTCAGCGTCGTGGTCTTGCCACAACCCGACGGGCCCACCAGCACCATCGTCGAACCACGGGGCACGTCCAGCGAGAGGCCGTCGACGGCGGGCGCGTCGGACCCGGGGAAGACCTTCGTGAGGCCCGACAGGCGGATGGCGGGTTCGACGGCGTTCACGGCGATGGACACCCGGAGGTGGCTCGGGCGAACCCTATCCGCCCTGCGTCCCGATACCGTCGGCCGCTTGCCCCCCGTGCGCCTCCTCGCCACCGACCTCGACGGCACCGCGCTCGCCCCCGGCGGCGTGGTGCGGCCGGCCGTCCGCGCCGCCTTCGACCGGGCACGCGAGGCCGGGATCGACGTCGTGGTCGCCACCGGCCGCCCACCCCGCTTCGCCCATCGGGCCGCCGTCGAGCTCGGAGCGACCGGCCACGCCGTCTGTGCCAACGGCAGCGTGACCTACGACGTCGCCACCGAGACGCTGGTCGACGTGCGGCCACTCGACGCCGCCGTGGGTCCGATCGTCGAACGGCTGCGAGATGCGGCTCCGGGCGTGGCGTTCGCCGCCGAGTGGGACCTGACCTTCGCCTTCGAGGCGCGGTTCGAGGCCGCCATCCCCGAGAAGCCCGACGACCCTCCCCTCGTCGACGACATCCTCGACATCGACGCCGCGACGTTGCACAAGCTCCTCGCCGTTCATCCGGGGATGAGCGGACCGGCGCTGTGGCGCCTCGCCGACGCGGTGCTCGACGGTCTCGCTGCACCCTCGCACTCCGGCCTCGGCTTCGTCGAGATCGCGGGGCACGGCGTCAACAAGGCCACGGCACTCGAACGCCTCTGCGCCGAACGGGGGATCGACGTCGCCGAGGTGGCTGCCGTGGGCGACAACCTCAACGACCTCGAGATGCTGCGGTGGGCCGGGCGGTCCTTCGCCATGGGCGGCAGCTCGCCCGACGTCGTCGCGGCCGCCGACGAGGTGGTGTCGGACCACCACCGCGACGGTGCCGCCGAGGTCGTCGACCGCCTCCTCGCCTGACCGGGTGCGAACGCGCCGGCTCGCCGGGCAGGCTCTCGGCCGTTCGCCGTTCACGTCGCGTTCAGCCAAGCGGTGGAGACTGCCGAGGTGACCAACAGCGATGACGACCAGCTCGTGCTCGTCGGCGGTGAGGTGCTCACCCCCGACGGCCTCGTGGAGGCGGATCTCACGATCGAGGGAGAGCGCATCACCGGCGTCGGCCCGTCCTCGTCCGGCGGCCGGCGCGTCGACGTCGCCGGCCGGTGGGTGCTGCCCGGTGCCATCGACCTCCACGGCGACGCCATCGAGCGTGCGATGTCCCCGCGACCGAGCGCACCGATGCCGACCGACGCTGCGCTCGTGGAGAACGACCGGGCGATGCTGGCGGCGGGGATCACGACCGCCTACGTGTCGTTGACCGACGGCTTCGAGCCGGGCCTCCGCAGCCGGGAGCGGCTCCGCGAGGTGATCGGCGCCTGGCGCGAGCTCGGCCCGGTGCTCGGCGTCGACACGCGGATCCACGTGCGACACGAGCGTTGCAACACCGATGATCTCGACGAGCTGCTCGGTTGGCTCGACGACGGCACGGTCGAGCTGCTCTCGCTCAACGACCACGCCCCACCACCCGGTCACACCCCCGACGGAACGGCGGCATCGGTCCGGGCGCGCACCGGCCTCACCCACGACGACGCGCTGGCCGTCGCGGTGGCGGCCGTCGAACGCCGGCCCACCGGCCTCGACCAGGAGCCCGTCCTCGTGGCCGCCGCGCACGCGGCGGGTGTCCCGCTCGCATCGCACGACGACGCCGACCCCGAGGCCGTCGCCCGGAGCGCGTCGCTCGGCGTCCGGATCTGCGAGTTCCCGTTCACGCTCGACGCCGCGCGTGCAGCCCGCGCTGGCGGCGCCGCTGTGCTCCTGGGCGCTCCGAACGTGGTGCGGGGTGGCAGCCACCTCGGCAACCTCGCGGTCGCCGATGCGGTCAGCGCCGGTGCGGTCGACGTGCTGGCGTCGGACTACCACTACCCGGCGATGGTCGCTGCCGCGCTGCGCCTGGTCGACGAGGGTCGGGCCGACCTCGTGACGGCGTGGGGCCTGCTGGCGGAGGGTCCCGCTCGGGCCGTCGGCCTCGACGACCGGGGGCGGCTCGAGGTCGGACGGCGGGCCGACCTCGTGACGATCGATCCGAGGTCGGCCGTGCGCACACCCGAGCTCGTCGTCGTCGCCGGACGGCCGGCCTGGTCGACGATCGTCGCCTGATCAGGCGTCGGCGTCGACCATCCCCTGACCCTCGGGAGGGGCGTCAGGCGTCGGCGTCGACCTGGTTGACCTCGGGGTAGAGGTGTTCGAGCGAGCCGGGCTCGATCCGACAGCTCGCGATGAAGGCGTCGACGTCGCGCTGCTGGAGGCGGATGACCCGCCCGAACCGGTAGCCGACGAGCTGGCCCTCGTCGATGAAGCGATAGAGCGTCCGCGGCGTGATGCCGAGGCGCTCTGCCGCCGCCTTCGTGCTCAGCCAGGTGATGTCGGCACCCGCGGCTGCGTCGCCCGTCGACTGCTCGTCGTTCGCCATGACCGCATCCTACGCACCCGGCGGCGATCGTGTCCTGTTCTCTCGATGCGTCTCGATCCTCGACGATGTCGGTCTGGCCGTGTCGTGCTTCGTTCAACTACTCTGCGTGCTCATGCATGGACCACCGCCACCCGACGTCACCAGGAGCGGGGGTCGGACCCGGACGATCGACCGCCGTCTGCCCCGACGCGCCACGTGGCCGGCGGCCCGACCGCTCCTCGGTGGGCTCCTCGTCGCCCTGGCGGCACTGGTCGCCTTCGTCGCTTCCCGGCCGGCCGAGGGCGGGATCGAGGTGCTGGTCGCTGCCGACGACCTCCCGGCCGGGGCCGTCGTCGGCCTCGACGACCTCGCGGTCGCGGAGGTCGACGGACCCACGGCGCTCACCGACCGGTTGGTGACCGACGCCGATGGGGTGCTCGGCGCCACGTTGCGCTCCGACGTCGCTGCCAACGAACCGCTGCTCCGGAGTGCGATCGACGACGCCGTGGACGACGGACCGGCCTTCGAGCTCGCGCTCGACCTCGACGTCGCGCAGGCGGTCGGGGCACGCCTGCGCCCGGGCGACCGTGTGCTGGTGGTCGCCGAGACCGACGACGACACCGTGGTGCAGCTCGGACCGGCGCTGGTCACGTCGCTGAGCACGCCGACCGAGGGCATCGGTGGCGGTTCGCTCGTGGTCGTCCTCGGCGTCGACGACGGCACCCTGGCGGCCGAGCTCGCCGGCCTCCGTGACGTCGACGTCCGCCTCGTCCGCATCGGCGCTGCGGCGACGCCGTGACCGACCACCTCGTCGCCCTCGGCGTCGCACCGGCCGGTACCGAGTGGTTCCGCGACCTCGGCCGGTGGGCTGCGACCGGTGAGGTGCCCGTCGAGCTCGTGCGGTGCGTCGGGATCGACGAGGTCCGCCGACGCCTCCTCGAGCGGCCGTGGTCGGTGGTGGTCGTCGACACGGCCAGCCCCGGCCTCGATCGCGACCTGGTGGCGACCGCCGAGGAGCTCGACGTCCCCGTGGTCGGGGTCCGCTCGACGGCCGGTGCCGATGGTCCGCCCGGACTCCGGCAGCTCCTCGATGCGCCGCTCACCGTCGCCGAGACGACCGCGACGTTGCTCGAGGTCGCCCGATCGATCCCGGCGGCGGCATCGCTGCCCGAGCCTCCGCACACCCAACCACCGGTCGACGGTTCCGGGCGTCTCGTCGCCGTGACCGGGCCGGGTGGAGCCGGGAGCTCGGTGCTCGCCATGGCGCTCGCCCAGCACCTGGGCGACGTCGACCACCCCGACGAGGTCCTCCTCGCCGACCTCGCCCTGCACGCCGATCTCGGGATGTTCCACGCCGCCACCGACGTCGTGCCCGGCCTCCAGGAGCTCGTCGAGGCCCACCAGGTCGGCCGCCCGGCGCCGGCGTCGCTCGACGAGCTCACCTGGGCATCACCCGACCGCGGCTACCGACTGCTGCTCGGACTGCGTCGCCACCGCGACTGGACCGTGCTGCGGCCGCGAGCGTTCGAGGCCACGATCGACTCGCTCCTGGCCCGGCACCGGCTCGTCGTCGCCGATGTCGAGGCCGACCTCGAGGGTGTCGACGAGACCGGTTCGACCGACATCGCCGACCGCAACCTCGCGGCGCGGGCCGTCACCGCCCGCGCCGACATCGTCGTCGCGGTCGGCGACGCCTCGCTCCACGGGGTGCAGAGCCTCAGCCGGACCCTGGGCGACCTCCTCGACCACGGCATCGAACCCGAGCGGATCCTCACCGTCGTCAACCGAGCCCCGCGGTCGAGACGTCGCCGTGCGGCGATCACGAGGGCGATCGGTGACCTCGTCGCCGCGCGTCGGGCAGCGGCCGACGGCGTCGCGGGCACGCTCCACATCGCGATCTCCCGGTCGCTCGAGACGGCGCTGGTCGATCCGGCCCGGCTCCCGGGGTCGTTCGCCTCGTCGCTCGGCCCGGCGGTGCGTGCCCGGCTCGACGGCGTGCCGCCCCGCTCGGGCACCGACGAGCTCCTCCCCGAGCCGATCGCCCCCGGTTCGCTCGGCCTCACCGACTGAGCAACTTGTGCCCTCGCACCAGCGCTCGACGCACGGCGGCCCGGCGGATCAGCGACGCCGGCCGGTGAGGAGGACGGCCACGCTCCCGCCGTCGGCGTCGGTCCCGGCCGAGACGTCGTGGACGAGGCCCGCCAGCCCCGCGGTGCCGGTGTGGTCGGCGGCGACGTCGGTGTGCTCTGCGACGAGCCGATTGGCGGCCTCGACGTCGGCCTCGCTGACCACCACCGGGCGCCCACCGGTCGAGCGGGTCCGGCGCAGCACCGCCTGCCAGTCGTAGGTCTCGTCGTCGAGGATCCCACCGGCCGCGCTCGACGGCTCGGTCGGCCAGGGCACCATCACCTCGGCCCGATGGCGAGACGCCTCCTCGAGGTCGCCGCCGAAGCGATCGGCGACGCGATCGTGGGCCAGCGACAGCGGATGACAGCCCTCGGTCTGGACCGGATGCAACGCCGGCTCGCGACCGAGCGGCCCGTCGACCCCTGCCGCCAGCGAGAGCCCATCGGTGACCGACGTCGCGAGTGCTCCGCCGCCGACCTGCACGTAGAGCCGGTCGAGGCCGGCACCGCCGACCTGCTCGCCGAGCTCGAACCCGAGGGTCCTGCCCCCGTCGATCGTCAGGCCGTTGTCGGGCCCCTGGCACCCGAACGCCACCGCACCGGAGCTCACCGCTTCGCGGAAGCGGAGATAGCACGGATCGCCGGCCTCGCCGTCGCGACGTTCGCAGATGACGAGCTCCGCACCGAGCTCACCGAGGCGCTCGATCACCGACGGAGCGGCGACCGGCGGCACGTAGACCCGAAGCGTCCGCCGGGCGGCTGCCGCGACGACGGCGGCACCGAGGGCGGCATTGCCGCACGAGGCGATGGCCAGCGGCGCGTCGGTGCCCGAACCCCGACCGGCGCGCTCGAGCACGGCGAGGTGGATGGCGATGCCGAAGAGGTGGCGGGCCTTGTGGGAGCCGGAGACGTTGCCGGTCTCGTCCTTGACCCACAGGGCGCCGTCGTGGCCGGCGGCGGCAGCGAGCGCCGGCTCCTCGCCGCACGGGGTCACGCGGAAGCCGCGCCCGTCGACCGCCGCGACGGCATCGTCGAGCTCGGTGACGATCGAGCGGTAGGTCCCGTCGTCGAGTCCGGCCGCCAGCGCCGCGGTCCATGACCACAGCGATCGCCGATACCTCAGGAACGGCTGCTCCTCGTCGGGGTCGATCCACCACGCGTCGGGCAGCGGAGGCGCCAGGACGCAGTCGCCCTCCCCCGCTCGCGGGCACCGGCTCGCCGACGGGCTCGGGACGACGCCGCAGCGCCCGCACGGCGTCACCCGGCGGCGGCCACGCGGTCGTTGAACTCGCGGATGCGGTCGTCCCAGGCGGGGACGAGGTCGAGCAGCCCGGACCAGAAGGCCTGGTCGCGGCGACGATCGAAGTCGTCGACCGACTCGCCCTGCTGCTCCACCCACGTGTAGTAGCCGAGGTTGAAGATCCGGCGACGGTCCTCCTCGCGAAGGGCGAGGAACGCAGAGGTGTCGACCGCTCCGAGGTGCTCGGCGAAGGCTGCGGCGGCGTCGACGGCACCGAAGCCGTCCGGATGGTGGTGGGCCGCGTAGACCTCGCGCTCGGCGTCGTAGAGCTCGCTGCCGTCGGTGGCGACCGTGACGATCACGTCACCGGCGCCGTACTCCTCGTACTTCGCGAGCTTGATCGCCGAGAGCGCGTTGCAGATCGACGAGTAGCCGAGGTGGGTGAGTTGGTCGATCGTGACCTCGTCGACGCCCTGGCGGCGGAGCTCGGCGTGCCCGGCCGGGGTGTTGAACAGCAGATCGAGCGCGTCGGTGGAGCGGTCGCTGATCGCCGACACGTAGTCGGTGCTCATCACGTTGTGGATCAGCGGCACGTGCTTGTCGCCGATCCCCTGGATGTTGTGCTCGCCGTAGCCGTTCTCGAGCAGCGTCGGGCACTCGAGGGCCTCGGCGACGACGATGCGCGACCCGTAGCGATCCTTCAGGTGGTCGCCGGCGGCGAGCGTGCCCGCCGAGCCGGACGCCGACACGAACGCCCGGAGCCTGGCACCGGGGACCGAGGCGGCGACGTGCTCGTAGACCGTCGCCAGCGCGTCGCCGGTGACGTGGCGGTGCACGATGTGGTTGGCGTACTCGGAGAACTGGTTGAGGATGACCGTGTCGGGCTCCTGCTCGAGCCGGTGACACGCGTCGTAGATCTCCTTCACGTTGGACTCGGTGCCGACGGTGCGGATGACGTCGGCGGGGTCCGCCACCCACCGGTCGAGCCAGTCGAACCGGGCCTTGCTCATGCCCTCGGGGAGCACGGCCACGCCACGGCATCCCATGATCCGGCTGATGGCCACGCCGCCGCGGGCGTAGTTGCCCGTCGAGGGCCACACCGCCCGCTGGCTGGTCGGGTCGAACTGCCCGGTGACGATCCGGGGGACGAGGCAGCCGTAGGCGGCGAGCACCTTGTGGGCCCGGATCATCGGGAAGCGGTAGCCGTAGGCCAGCACGATCGTGGCGTCGACGCCCGTGAGCTGGGGCGGGAGCACCAGGTGACCCGGGACCTCGACCCGACCGCGACGGTCGTGGGTGTTGTACCAGTTCACCCGGAAGAGGTTGCGGGGATCGGCCGCGTCGGGGTCGACGTCGGCGGGGTCACCCGTCGGTGCGACGAGATCGGCGAAGGTCGGGAGCACGATCCCGTTGTCGGCGAAGCGGCGGACGGCACGGTCGAGCACGTCGGGGTCGACCAACTCGGCGGTCATCTCGAACGGTCGCTTCGTCACGGTCGTCGGGGTCGTGGTCAACGCCGGTGCTCCTGTCGTGCTCGGGTGCTCCCAGTGTGGTGGGCGGGCGTACCATCCGGCGAGCCCCGCCCACCACGGGAGGAACGTGGAGATCGTCGCACCGGCCTCGTCGGCCAACCTCGGTCCCGGCTTCGACGCGCTCGGGCTGGCGGTCGACCTGCCGTTCCGGGCCGGCTTCGACGGGCAACCGGCCGAGGAGACCCATCCGGCCGTCGTGGCCTTCCGCTCGTGGGGAGGGACCGGTCCGCTGTCGTTCCGGTCGCCGATCCCCCCGGGTCGGGGGCTGGGCTTCTCCGCGGCGGCCCGGGTCGCCGGGCTCGGGGCTGCGGCCGTGCAGCGTGGCGCCGACCTCGACGACGTCCGCCTCGACGTCTTCCGGCGGGCCACCGAGCTGGAGGGGCATCCCGACAACGCGGCGCCGTCGGCATTCGGCGGGCTGACGGTGAGCGCGGGCGACCGTGCGATCCCGGTACCGCTGGCCATCGACGTCGTCGTGGTCGCGTGGGTCCCGGCCCAGGGGTCGACGTCGACGGCGAAGAGCCGGGCCGCGCTCCCCCAGCAGGTGCCGTTCGCCGACGCCGTGTTCAACATCGGGCGGAGCGCGCTGCTCCTCGCCGCGCTGACGACCGGCGACCTCGGCGCGCTCCGCGACGCCACCGACGACCGGCTCCACCAGCAGCAACGCCTCGCGAACGTGCCGGCGAGCCGGGCGGCGCTGGAGGTCCTGCGGCCCCGCACCCTCGCCTCGTGGCTCAGCGGCTCGGGCCCGACCGTGGCCGCGCTCGCGAGGCGCGAGGAGGTCGACGGCCTCGACGACGGCCTGCCGGAGGGACGGTTGCTCGTGCTCGACCTCGACCACGGGGGCGTCCGGATCGAGGGGTGACCGGGGGGCGCTCCCCGGTGACAGCGCAGCCCGTGCGGAGGACGATCCACTCGTGCACGCCGACCGATCCCCGTCGCCATGAACCGTCCGATCGCCGCGCTGCTCGCCGCCGTCTTCGCCGTCGTCGGCCTCGTCGCCTTCGTCGCCGGCCGGGGCGAGACCTGTGGCGACGTCGTCGGTCGAACCGACTCGCGCCTCCGAGCGGTCGAGCTCGACACCGTCGTCGGGCTCCCCGAGCCGGGACCCGGCAGCGGCCTGAGCGAGCTCCGGTGGGTCCTCGCACCGCAGGAGGGCGGCGTCGGCGGCGTGGTCGCCGACGTCGGTGACTGGACGGCGTACCTCGACGACGACGGCAGCGTGACCTGGACCAGGAGGGTCTCGGGGGCGCGAGCCGTCCCGCTCGACCGAGACCACCTCGGCGTCCTCGAGTGGGTCGGTGACCGCCTGCACCTGGCCGTCCTCGACGGGGAGGGGATCCTCGTCCGGTGCGACGAGCTGTTCGCCACCAACGCCGACGTCGCGGCCGACCGCACTGGTGGCTACCTCACGGCCGGTGCCCCGTCCGACGATGGCGCCACGGTGGACCTGGCGCGCCGGATCGAGGGAGACGGCACCGAGCGGTGGAGCAGCGAGCTCCCGGGTCCAGCGCCCGCCACCGTCCCCGAGGTCGTCCTCGGTGGTGGCGTGGCCGTCGTCGGTCAGACCGACCCCGACCGTGGCGTGATCCTCACCGTGTTCGACGACGTGGACGGGTCGTTGCGCTGGGAGCGCGCCGGTGACGACGAGCTCGCCCGCGTGCGGACCCTCCTCGGTGTCGCCGAGGAGCTCCTCGTCCTGACCGCTGACGACGGCGACGGCGAGCGCCGGCTCCTGGCCCTCGACCTCGAGACGGGCGACGTGCGATGGGTGCTGGAGTCCCTGGCCGCTGACCTCTCCGGCGGCGGTGTCCGGACCGACGGAGCCACGGTGATGATCGAGGCGCCGCTGCGGACCCTCGCCGTCGATGCCTCGAACGGAGCGGTGCGGTGGACCGCCTCCACCGGCGGCCTCGACCTCGGCGGCTCGGATGCAGAGGGCACCGCCTTGCGGGTGGACGACCGGCTCGTCCTGGTCGGCCGGTCGGGGCTCGTGGTCGATCCGACGACCGGTGCATCGATCGGCCTCTTCGTCGACGACGACGTCGCCATCGTCGAGAGCGCGTCGCTGTCGGACGGCCTGCTGGTCACCGATGTCGTCGTCGTCGGGGAGCCAACCGACGAGATCCGATCACTGATCGCCGGCTGGTCCTTCGACGCCGCGTCGGCGCGACCGCGTGCGGGGGGCACCCCCCGGTGACGGGAGACGTCCCCCGTGCGATGGTCGGGTCCATGGGGAACCGCCGCCTGCTCGCTGCGCTCATCGTCGTCGTCCTCGTCGCCGCCGGCGTCGTCACCGCGGTGGCCGTGACCCGGACGACCGCTGCCTGCTCCGACGGCTTCGAGCGGGGTGAGTCGCCGCTCCAGCCGGTCGCGCTGGCCGAGCTCGACGACACCCTCACCATCGGCGCCCCCGGGGTCGACGGCCCCCGATGGGCCCTGCGTGCCAACTTCGAGGTCAGCGTCGCGATCGTCGACGTCGGCGGGTGGGCGGCCTACGTCGACGCCGGCACGATCGTCCGGGTCGACGAGGACGGTGGGACGCCCTGGACGTGGGTACCTGACGATCTGCGACTCGTCCGTACGGTGGTCCTCGACGACGACCTGCTGGCCGTCACGTGGAGCGGGCTCCGCCCGACAGCGAGCGGCCTCGTGGTCCTCGATGCCGACGGCGGCATCGTCTCGTGCCAGCGGTTCGCGGACGCACCCACGTTCCCCGCCCCGGACGGTGAGGGAGGCGCCGGCGTCGTGGTGGCGGTCGGCGACGGTGATGCTCCGGAGTACGAGCTCGTGCGAACCGACGCCGACGGCACCGAGCGCTGGCGAGCGCCCGCTCCCGGCTGGAGCGCCGAGGTCACGCCGACCGAGGACCCCGGCGTCGCCGTCACGGCGACCTCGAGCTACCTCACGGTGCGCGACGACTCGACCGCCGGGGTGCAGGCGCTGGACGACTCGACCGGTGAGCCTCGTTGGCGCCTCGGCTCCGACGACCTCCGCGGCGCCTTCGTCGGCGTGCTCGGCGAGCAGGACGGCACGGTCTTCCTCGCCGGGACCGACGAGGACCGCAGCACCCGGATCCACGCCGTCGACGCGTCGAGCGGACGGATCGCCTGGAGCACCGACGTCGTCGACGGCTGGCGCGACCTGGTCGGGGGCACCGCCGCCGTGATGGACGATCTCGTCGTGATCCGCAGCCGCGACACGACGTTCGCGCTCGACGCCACCAGTGGCGAGGAGCGGTGGCGGATCGACCAGCTGCAGGTGAGCGCACCCTTCCTGCCCCGCCCGATCGAGCGGCTGGACGCAGCGGGGTCACTCGCGCTCCTGCCCGGCCCGGGCTCGATCGTCGACCTCACGGACGGGTCGACGATCTCCTGGATCGCCGATGACCCCATCGGCTCCGGAGTCGCCGAGGTCGGCGGTGTGATCATCCACGACGTCGAGTCGCTCCCCGTCGGGTCGGGCCACCTGGTCCTCGGCTGGGACCTCGACGTCGACCGACTCGCGCTGCCCTCCGCGCCCTCCTGAGCCGTGCCCCGCTGACCAGCTGGGATCAGGCCTGTGACGTCAGCCACAATGAACGTCATGAAGAACCACTTCGGCATGATCTGGGAATCCGTAGCGGACGCCGTCCCCGAGCAGATCGCCGTGGTCCAGGGCGACCGCCGCGTGACGTGGGGCGACTACGAGGCCAATGCGGCCCGACTGGCGCAGGCCTGCCTCGACGCCGGCCTCGGTCCGCACTCCAAGGTCGGGATGTACCTCTACAACTCACCGGAGTACTGCGAGACGAACTTCGCCGCCGTGAAGTTCCGGGGCGTGCCGATCAACGTCAACTACCGCTACCTCGACGACGAGCTCCACTACCTGCTGGAGAACGCCGACATCGAGTGCCTGGTGTTCCACTCGTCGCTGGGAGATCGGGTCGCACGGGTCAAGGACCGCCTGCCGATGCTGAAGCTGCTCGTCGAGGTCGACGACGGCCCGGCCGCTGACGGATCGCAGGGCGTGGCCGGCGCCGTCACCTACGACGACCTCCAGGCGAACACCACCCCGGCCGACCGCATCGAGCCGCAGGGCGACGAGATCTACATGTTCTACACCGGCGGCACGACCGGCATGCCCAAGGGCGTGATGTACGACCTGGAGAACTTCAGCACGTTCTTCATCGAGGGCTACCCGGCGATGGTCGGGCTCGAGCCGTTCGGTGGCGCCGCCGACATGGCGGGCAAGGCGCGTGAGCTCGCCGACGCGGACATGCGGGCGATCGCCATGTCCGGGCCGCCGCTGATGCACGGCACCGGGTGCTGGATCGGGCTCATGGCCCCGCACCTCCTCGGCGGCACCAGCGTGCTGCTCGAGAGCCGTTCGCTCGACGCCGCCGAGATGTGGGGCACCATCGAGCGCGAGGGCGTGAAGTCGCTCATCATCGTCGGCGATGCGTTCGCGAAGCCGATGGTCCGAGCGCTCGAGGACAACCCGGGCAAGTGGGACACCACCCCGCTGGGCATGATCATCTCGTCGGGCGCCATGTTCTCGACCGACGTCAAGCAGCAGCTCATCGCGCAGGCCCCGCACCTCGTCATCGCCGACGTGCTCGGCTCGACCGAGGGCGGCATGGGCCAGCAGATCACCACCAAGGACACGCCGCTCGGTGAGACCGCCAAGTTCGGCGCCTCGCCGACCACGAAGGTGTTCACCGACGACGACCGCGAGGTCGTGCCCGGCTCGGGCGAGGTCGGCGCGGTCGCCAACGGCGGGCTCGTCCCGCTCGGCTACTACAAGGACGAGGAGAAGTCGGCTCGCACGTTCCGCACCATCGACGGGGTGCGCTACGCCTTCATCGGCGACATGGCGATGATCGAGGCCGACGGCACGATGACGCTCCTCGGCCGTGGCTCGAACTGCATCAACACCGGCGGGGAGAAGGTCTTCCCGGAGGAGGTCGAGGAGGCGCTCAAGGTCAACGACGCGGTCGAGGACGCCCTCGTGTTCGGGGTGCCCGACGACCGCTTCGGCAACCGGGTCGTCGGTGTCGTCTCCATGGCACCCGAGGCGACGAGCGCCGACCCGGCCGAGGTCATCGCCGAGACCAAGCAGCGGCTGTCGAGCTACAAGCTCCCGAAGGAGCTCGTCGTCGTCGACCGGATCCCCCGGGCCCCGAACGGCAAGGCCGACTACCCGTCGGCCAAGGAGCTCTTCGAGTCAGCCGGGGCCTGATCGGCCCCGGGCAGGAACGGCCGCGAGCCGCACCTCAGCCGGTCGGGGTGGCGATGCCTCGTCCGGTGATCTCGGTGGGGTCGATGCGCAGCCACGTCCGCCGGTCGACGTCGTCGACCCAGGTGTGGTGGCCGAGCCGGTCGAGGTGGGCGGCCTCCACCGCGTCGGTGACCGGGTGCAGCACGCCTCGCACCAGCACGCTCCAGCCGGTCTCGAGGTCGGCATCGAGCTCGTCGACCTCCAGCACGACGCGCACCGAACCCAGTCGCTCGGCCGCGGCGAGCTTGGTGCCCGCCTTGGTTCGGACGTGCACGATCCCGTCGACCAGCAGGTGGTTGACCGGGAGGATCATCGGATCGCCGTCCTCGGTCGTGAACCCGAGCCGACCGACCGGTGTCCGGCCGACGAGGGCGAGGCAGCGCTCGACGTCGAGATCGACGAGGGTGGGGCGGGTCGGCGGGTCGTCGTCGGGCACGAGCGCTCCTAGAGGTAGCCGCGGAGGGTCGCTGCCTCGACCACCCGATCGACGGCCAGACCGAAGGCCGCCTCGCGCAGGGACCCGACGTCGTCCGATGAGTTCTGGAAGTCGCGGCAGGCGCGGTAGGCGGTCGTCAGGCGTTGGTCGAGGCGACGGTTGACCTCGGCCTCCTCCCAACGCAGCTCCTGGTTGTTCTGCACCCACTCGAAGTAGCTGACGATCACGCCGCCGGCGTTCGCGAGGATGTCGGGCACCACGACCACGCCACGCTCGTGGAGCGCCTCGTCGGCGATCGGGGTCACCGGGTGGTTCGCAGCCTCGATGATCAGCCGGGCCCGGACCTCGTCGACGTTGCGGTCGGTCACCACCTCGCCGAGCGCCGCCGGGATCAACACGTCGACATCGAGCCGGATCAGCTCCTCGTTGGTCAGCGCGTCGGCGCCGGCGAAGTCGACGACCGTGCCGCTCTCGGCGACGTGCTCGAGCAGCTTCGGCACGTCGAGACCCGACGGCGAGTAGATCGCGCCGTTGACGTCGGACACCGCCGCGACCCGATACCCCAGCTCGTGCGCGCACCGGGCGGCGAACGACCCGACGTTGCCGAACCCCTGGATCGCGATCGTCAGCTCCGACGGCTCGCCGAGCTCCATCGCCCGGACGGCCTCGCCGAGCACGACGACGACACCACGACCGGTCGCGGCCTCACGACCGAGCGAACCGCCGAGTGCGATCGGCTTGCCGGTGACGATCTGCGTGGTGTGGCCGTTGCGGCGGCCGTACTCGTCCATGAACCACGACATGACCTGGGCGTTGGTGTTCATGTCGGGGGCGGGGATGTCGCGGTTCGGTCCGATCACGTGCGAGATCTGCCCGAAGTAGGTCCGCGACATGCGCTCCATCTCGCTCTCGGACATCCCGGTCGGGTCGACCTTGATCCCGCCCTTCGCACCACCGAAGGGCACGTCGACCAGCGCCGTCTTCCACGTCATCAACGACGCCAGGGCCCGGACCTCTTCGAGGTCGGCGCTGGGGTGGTAACGGATCCCGCCCTTGTAGGGCCCCCGGGCCCCGTTGTGCTGCACCCGGTAGCCCTCGAAGACCGACATCGTGCCGTCGTCGCGCCGCACCGGGACCTGCACCCGGAGCTCGCGGTAGGTCGCGCCGAGCACGGCGATCGCCGCATCGCTCAAGCCGTCGATCTCGGCCGCCCGGAGGAAGAAGTAGTTGACCGCCTCGAAGGGGGTCAGGTCTGCCCGAAGGTCCACGCCCGCATCTCCACCTCGCCGTCTGCGAGGGCGAGCGTACCGAACCCGGACCGTCGAGTCGGGTCGTCAGGTGCGGGTCAGCCCACGGCAGCCCAACGATGCCCGCCGCCGAGGTCGACGCAGGGGGATCCACGGCCGAGGGCGTGGGCGCCCCAGGTGTCGCCGGGTCCCATCCGGTCGAGGGAGGTGAGCGAGGGGTACATGATCTCGCTGGTCGAGCCGACGTGATCCATCCCGAGCACGTGGAGGATCTCGTGGAGGATCACCGCCCGGACCGAGGAGCCCAGCCGGGCGTAGTCGACGTCGGCCTTCATCACGGCAGCGCCGGTCACGAGGACCCAGCCCCCACCGGAGCCGTCGAAGCGAGCGGTCGAGCCCCCCTGGCCGACAGCACCGCCGAAGCCGTGCTCGTTGCCGTTCTTGAAGGTGAACAGCAGGGGTCGGAACGCGTCGCCCACCTGCGGGTTGCGCCGCCAGTCGTCGAAGCCGGCATCGACCTCGCCGACGAAGCGGAAGTCATAGCCGCCGGCGGCGGACAGCTCGGCGAGCACGTCGTCGAGGGCCTCGCGTGCCCCCGGCGGCGCCGACGAGAAATCGGTGACGTAGTGGATCGGCTTGCACGACGGATAGCGGCCCGGCGTGTCGTCGCTGTTGACGAGGAAGTAGTCGACATCACCGTTCGCCGGGTAGAGACCGTCGCCGACCGGGAACGGCAGGGGTCCGGGATCCGGAGCCGGCGTCGTGGGTCCGGGCTGGGGATCCGGGGCCGGCGTCGGGTCGGGTTGGGGCTGAGGCTGGGGGTCGGGCGCCGGCTCGGGCTGGGAGCGTCCGCCCGGCGCGGCACCGAAGCCGACCGAGCTCCCGTCGGAGAACAGCACGCGGAAGCCGCTGCGCGACGGGTTGGCGAAGATCCCGATGGCGCGGGCCCCGTTGCGGGCCCGGCGTTGACCGTGGTCGACCGCGTCGCCGAACTCGACCACGACGCCGTTCGACCGGAGGATCCAGTAGCCCTCGTTGGACGGGGTCGGCGCGAGGCCGACGACGTCGGTGACGCCCGAGCCGCCGAGGCTGCCGTAGAACGCCGGTCGCTCGTCCGGGGGCGCGAACGAGAACACCCCACCGTCGCTCGCGACCATGAGGTAGCCGTCGACCTGCGGCGTGGAGAGGATCCCGTTGATCGGCGCGTTGAGCGGCGTGCCACCCATCGAACCGTGGAAGGCGGCATCGCCGAAGGCGAAGATCCCGCCGTCGAACGCGACCAACCAGTAGCCCCGACCGGTGGTCGTCGGCGCGATCGAGAAGATGGGGGCATTGAGCGGGGCGCCGCCCATCGAGCCGTAGAAGGCGGCGTCGCCGTAGCTGAACACGCCGCCGTCGAAGGCGACCAACCAGTAGCCATCCCCCGATGGCGTCGCCGCCATGCCCTGGATCGGACCGTTGAGGACCAGATCGCTGGCGTCGCCGAACCACTCGGCGTCACCGGCCGCCTCGACCGTGCCATCGGCGTAGGTCACCCAGTAGCCGTCACCCGACGGCGTCGAGGTCCCGGCCACGATCGGACCACTCGCCGCGGCATCGAAGGACTGCTCGAGGAGGTCGTCGGGCGACGAACCGGACACCCCACTGCCCACGACCGTGACGGCACCGGCGAGCAACGCCATCACGAGGAGCAGCGAACGCACGGACCGGTGGGCGACACGGTTCCACAACATGTCCGACATGATGGTCGGTCATGTCTGCCCACGTCACGGCGTCCGATGCCTCCATGCGTCACCCGTTCGTCACATTCGGCGTGGAAAGGTCAGCGGAAGGTAAAGGCAGCGCCAACCCACCGCGAGTCGACGGTTCAGGAATCGCCGGCGGCCCGGGGCGCCGGGCCGAGGTGCGCCCGGACCCGGTCGGCACCGCCGCGTCCGCGACCGAGCGGCGCCCGACATCACGACCACCCGACGGGACGACCGGGGCGGATCGTCCCAGTACGGAGAGAACTGCTCAGTGGGTGAGCAGGTCCTCCGGCGACACCAGGTGGGACACTTCGTTCAACGTCTGGATGACCCGCCGGTCACCGTGCGCGAACACGCGGTGGACCGAGGCGTGGGCGGGCCGGAAGAACATGTCCTCGTCGAGGCCCAGGATCTCGGTCAGGTAGGCGTTGATCACCCCGCCGTGGCACGCGATCGCCACCCGGCCCCCCTGGTGCTGATCGATGACCCCCTCGACGGCACCGTTGACGCGGCGCCGGAAGTCGATGCTGGTCTCGGTGTGCGGGTAGACGTCCCAGCGACGGACCCGAGCGAATCGCTCCCGGTAGCCGGCCAGGAGCAACGGCCCGACGGCGTCCATTGCGGTGGAGCCGGCCGGGAGGTCGCGGAACATGTGGATCTCCGCCAGCTCGGGGACGACGATCTGCTCGACGTCATGGTGCGATGCGATGGCCGCCCCGGTGTCGGCCGCCCGGGCCAGGTCCGAGGAATAGACGACGTCGAGGTGCTCGGCGGCGAGGTGTCGGCCGGCAGCGGCGGCCTGCCGCTCACCGAGCTCGGTGAGCGGAGGGTCGCGCCACACGTCGGGGGTGGCCGACCTGACGTCGTCGGGGAAGCGCTGCTGGCCGTGACGGACGAGGAACACCTCGGTGACGTCATCGAGATCGGTCAGGAAGGCGCGATCCATCGGGGAGCGGGGGGCGGGTGAGCTCACCCGGCGATCGTAGGCAACCCCTCCGGGTCAGTCGTCATCGTCGTCGTCGTCATCGTCGTCGTCATCGTCGTCATCGTCATCGTCGTCGTCGTCGTCATCGTCGTCGTCGTCATCATCGTCGTCGTCGTCGACATCGTCTGCGTCGTCATCGACCGGGCCATCGTCCGCGACATCATCGACCGGACCGTCCGCGACGTCATCGTCCCCGTCGTCATCGAGGTCGCCGAACTGATCGTCGGCCACCCCGTCGGGGTCGACCGGTCCCCCGGGATCGGTCGGAGGCGGACCGGGTGTGGGCAGGTCGGACGTCGGCGGCCGCGACGGTGGCGGCACGGGCGGAGTCGGCACGGGCGGAGTCGGCACGGGCGGAGTCGGCACGGGCGGAGTCGGCACGGTCGTCGGGGTCGTCGTCGGGGTCGGGGCCGGAGGGGACGCCGGGGGCGAGTCGTCGACCGCGACGGGCGGCTCGCGCTCGGCGCCATCGGCGAGGAGGTCTCCAGCGGGCTCGGGCGGCGGGACCGTCGACGGCCCATCGCCGACGCCCGCCGGCTGCGGCAGGGCGTCGTCCTCCGGAGCGACAGCCGCCGTCGACGACGGCGGCACCGCCGCCCCGCTCGACGCGGCGCCGACGAGCATCGGCGGCTCGGCGGTGGGCGGTGCGACGTTCACGTCGGCGGCGAGGGGAGGCGCGAACGCCTCGGGGGTGGCCGATCCCTCGGCGGTGAGCGGTGCAGCGAGCGGCGACTCGGCGGTCGAAGGTGCCACCACTGCCGCTCCGGCGGCGACCACTGCGACGGTGCCGGCGGTCGCCGCCTGCCCGACGCCGGCCGTGACCGCCGTGCTCGCCGTCGAGACCGCCTGCGTCGCCGGAGCGACGAGCGAGCCGAGACCAGGCACCTGAGCGAGCGCGGCGAGCGGACCGGCGACGACGAGGAGCCGGGGCATCCCGATCGAGAGGAACGCCCGGACCACCGCGGGGTCGAACTGCGAGCCCGAGCACCGGAGGATCTCGGCGCGGGCCTGTGCCGGCGGGAACGGCACCTTGTAGGAGCGGGCCGCCGTCATGGTGTCGAACGCATCGGCCACGGCGACGATCCGCGCCGAGAGGCTGATCTCGTCGCCCCGCAGACCGGTCGGGTAGCCGTGCCCGTCGACCCGCTCGTGGTGCTGGGTGGCGGCATCGACCCACTCACCCAGCCAGGGCCGGAGGGGTTCGACCATCGAGCGGGCTTCCGCCGGATGCGTCCGCAACGTGGCCCACTCGCGGTCATCGGGGCGGCCCGGCTTGTTGAGGATGTCGGCCGGCACCTCGATCTTGCCGACGTCGTGGGCGAGCGCACCCCACTGGAGTCGGTCGAGCTCGTCGGAGGTCAGGCCCAGCTCCTCGCCGATCATGACGGAGTAGGCCCGCACGCGCTCGGAGTGCCCGCGGGTCTGGCGATCATGACCGCTCAGGTCGTTGGTGACCGAGAGCAGCGCGGCAGCGGCATCACCGGTCCGACCCTCGAGTCGACCGGCGGCGAGCTCGCGCTCGAGCCGACGGACGCTGCCCCGCCGCATGGCGATCTGGAACCGGTCGGGGGTGGTGTCGGGGAACGCCAGGCGGAGGCGCAGCATCGCGGCCAGCGGCAGGAGCCGGCGGGTGAGCCGCGTCGCGAGCGCCGCCACGAGGACCGCCGTGCCGAGCAGACCGATCCAGCGGGCGATCCCGAGCGGGAGCGAGTCCGGCGGGCCGACGAGGCCCGCCACCAGCCGGGTCGAGACCACGGCGGCGAGCACCGGGATCCCGATGCAGGCCGCGGTGATCGCCGCGGCGGCGACGCGGTGCGATCGCCAGGCGTCCTCGCCGAGCTCGGTCGCACGACTCGTCGCCGATGATCCGAGCGGGCGCGTGGACGACGTGAGGGGGGTCACCACCGGGGCATCGGCAGCTCGGCGCGCCGACCTGAGCACACCTCGGGCGGCCGTCACCGCGGGTGGGCCCGAGGCGCCGGGACCGCTCGTGCGATGCGGCGAGGCTGCCGGACCGTCAGTCGGGGCTCATCGACGACGACCTCCGGGTGAACCCGGGGACGAGCGCTCGAATCGAACCCTCGGTCCGGCAGCCCGCCCAGAGCCCGACCCCGTAGGCGATGTCGTCGGCGAGTCGGAGCGCGACGTAGCGAACCGGGTCGATGTCGGGTCGTGATCGCCGCCAGTCCGCTACGGCCGGGCCCAGCACCGCCGCGGCGAGCGGCAGGCGAGACCTCCGGTGCAGGGCTGCCAGCGTCAGCGCGAGCGGCCACCACGACCGGGTCGTCGCCGTCGCCAGCCAGCGACCGGTCACCAGTTGCCCGCGCAGCACCAACCGGCCCGCACGGGTGCCGTCGACGCCGAGTCGGCCCAACGTGCGGCGCAGTCGATCGGCGACGACGACCGCCGCGGCGAGACCTGCCGCGGGTCGTCCGATCGCCACGAGCGCCCACGGCACACCCGTGCGTCGATCGAGGACCGCGGGGACCGCGCTGCCGGGATGCCGTCGGGCGAGGGGCGCCGCTGACGAGCCGTAGCTCTGCCGTTGCCGCCACCACGCCCGCCACGACGACCGCGGCCGGTGCCATGCCTCGGCCGCCGGCTCGTAGCGCACCGCACCGCCCTCGGCGATGACTCGCCAGACGAGGTCGACGTCCTCGCCGTAGCGGAGACCGGTGTCGAACGCCGGGACGTCACTCCTCACGACCAGGCAGGCGGAGGGCACGTAGGAGACCCGGGTCAGGGGCCGGACGGTTGCCGGGTCGCCACCGAGGTCGAGCGGTGAGCGCACGACCTCGTATCGATCGAGGAGCGACGCCCCCGGACGCGAGCGGACCCTCGGAGCGACGGCGGCGACGGCCGGGTCGGCGAAGTGTGGGAGGAGCGCATCCAGCCAGCCCGTCGCGGGCACGCAGTCGGCATCGACGAACGCCGTCAGCGGAGTGCGCACCGCCGTACGGCCGAGCTCGCGGGCGGCGGCCGGTCCGCCCGGCTCGTCCCGACGCAGCACCGAGGCCCGCCCGGCAGCCCGCACCACTGCCGAGGGGTCCGCCGAGCCGTCGTCGACGACGACCACGGCCAGGCGCGTGTCGAGCGACTCGACGACCGCGGCCACACCGTCGGCGTCATCGAGCACCGGGATCACGACGGTCAGGTCGGACAGTCCGTAGGGCCCCGAGGCGTACACCGGGTGGGCGAAGCCCGAGTCGATCAGTCGCCGGGCCAACGATCGCTCCACCGGGGCCGGCCCGACCTCGGCGCCGTCACGCCACCCGCGCACGAGCGTGGCCGCCGCGTCGGTGATCCGCAGGACCCGGCCACCGGTGCCCCCGATGAGCAGTCGGCCCTCGTCGGCGAGCTCGACCTGGGCGTCGAAGCGGAGTCGGAGCGGTGCCCCGGTGTCGCTCACGAACCGAGCAGCCGGCCGAACGCCCGTGCGACGTCGGACGGACCCGACAGCGTGGTGACGTCCGCACCGGCCGCGACGCCGAGGCGGTCGGCCTCGTCCCGGGCCTCCTCCGGGGCGATGATCAACAGCTCGTCGAGCAGTCTCGCCGCCGGGACCGGGTCGTCGCCCGTCGTTGCCTCGCAATCGGAGAGGAGCACGGTGACGCGCCGGCGCGCCCGCGACCGCTCCAGTTGGACCCGGGCCTGGGTGAGCGCGAAGTCGAGGTCGGTGGGGCCATGGCCGCGGAGGCAGAACACGTCGTCGACCACGGCATCGACGTCTCGGGGCACGTCCTGGGACTTGATGGCGATGACCCGGTCGGAGAACGAGAGCACGCTGTGGTCGACCGGCGCTCGGAACGCCGCCGCTGCGGCGGCCAGGCCCGCCATGGCGAGTCGGTCACCACCCATCGAGCCGCTGGCGTCGATCACCAGACACAGCGCGGTGTCGGGTCTGGACCACTCGTTCACGTAGAGGTCGTCGAGCGGCGGAGCCCCTCCCCCGGCTCGCGCCTCGACGATGGCGTCCAGGCTGGCCTCGACGTCGAGGTCGCCGACGGCCACCGCAGCCGACCGTCGCCGGAGCCGACCGACACCCCGGGCACGAGGCGGACCGCTCCGGGCGAGGTCGAGCACGACCCGGGCGGCGAGCCGCCGGGCGAGCTCGCGGAGGCGCTCGTCGGTCGCGCCGGTCATGTCGGCCAGCATCGACAGCGCCTCATCGGGATCCTCGGCCAGCAGCTCCTCGAAGGCAGCCTCGTCGAGCTGGCCTACGTCGGGCGACACGTCCTCGAAGTCCTCGTGCTGCTCCAACTCGCGTCGCGGCACCGTTCGGCGGCGCTGTTGGTCGAGCGACTCCTGCGCCGCCTCGCCTTCCTCGGCGGTCCTCAGCCCGCTGTCACCCCAGCCGGGGTCCCACCTTTTCCCGAGGGCTCGCCACCTTCC
>JBCCTY010000022.1:0-26643 GCA_039197885.1 Actinomycetota bacterium
ACCGGCGACACGGGCAACAGCACGACGTCCCAGGTCTCGAACAGCTCCGCCCACCGGGCCCGGTGCTGGAGTCGCTTCTCGTTGGCCGAGAGCCAGCCCCGGTGCCGCATGGCGGCGTGCGTGACACCGAGCCCGCCCTCGGCCTCGCGGCCCGCCATCTCCTCGATCTCGGCGTGGCTCCACGACCCGGCGAGCGCGGCGCTCAACAGCCGGTGGAACGTCTCGACGCCGGTGGCGAAGTCGAACGCCGGACGGGGCGTGTCGTCGACCCGCGCCCCGGCGTCGGCGAGCGCGTCGGCTGCGGAGCCGAGCAGGCCCCGCACCTCCGCGGCCAGTGGCGACGCCTCCTCGTCGAACCACACCGTCACGCGGAGCTCCTGCGGCGAGGTGGTCCGAGGCGGCGGCAGCTCGAGTGACCAGGCGATGTCGTGCCACGAGTCGGAGCCGGCGAGCAGCTCGAGCGCGACCTCGCAGTCGTCGACCGTGCGAGCCATCGGACCGGCCACGGCGAGGTCGGCCTGGGTGAGCGTGCCCGGTGGTCCGGGGATCTGGCCCCGGGCCGAGACGATGCCGTAGGACGGCTTGTGGCCGACGACGCCGCAGGTGTGGGATGGGTGGCGGATCGAGCCGGCGATGTCGCTGCCGAGCTCCAGCGGGGTGAACCCTGCGGCCAGCGCTCCCGCCGATCCGCCCGACGAGCCACCGACCGTCCGGGTCGTGTCCCACGGGTTCGCCGAGGTGCCGAAGACGTCGTTGTAGCTCTGGAAGTCGCCTGCGTAGAGCGGCAGGTTGGTCTTGCCCACGATCACCGCGCCGGCGTCGCGGAGGCGAGCGACGGGGTCGGCGTCACGCTCGGGGACGTGGGTGGCCAGCTCGGGTGCCCCGGAGGTGGTTCGCAGACCCGCCGTCTCGAACGAGTCCTTGATGGTGATCGGGACGCCGTGGAGCGGACCGAGGTCGTACCCGGCGGCCTGCGCCGCGTCGGCTGCGTCGGCGGCAGCACGCGCCGCCTCGGCGTCGACGGTCACCACGAGGTTCGTCGGTCCGTCGAGCCGGTCGATGCGGGCGACGGTGGCGTCGACGGCCTCGCGGCTCGACACCTGGCCCGACCGGATCAGGTCGGCGATCTCCAGCGCAGAGGCGTAGGCGAGCTCGTCCATCGTCGTGGCTCCTCGTGCCCGGCGCACCGAAGCGCGCCGTGAGGTGGGGATGTGGCAGACGCATGCGTACCATGACTCCGCTGGCAACGACGGAGGACCCAGGTGCACGTCCGCATCGGAGTGATCAACGCCCCACGAGAGCTCTCGGTCGAGCTGGCCGACGACACCGATCTCGGGGCGCTGCGCGGCCAGGTCGACGACGCCCTCGGCGACGAGGACAACGTGCTCTGGCTCACCGACAAGAAGGACCAGCAGTTCGCCGTTCCGGTCGAGAAGGTGGCCTACGTCATCATCGGCACGCCCCAGGCGGAGCCCCGGATCGGCTTCGGGAACTGAGCTCGGGGGTGGGTCCCCCGCTGCTCGATCGCCGTCTGCTGTTCGTCACCGGCAAGGGCGGCGTCGGCAAGACCACCGTCGCTGCTGCGCTCGGCCTGCTCGCTGCTCGTGAGGGTCGGCGCACGCTCGTCTGCGAGGTCGATGCCAAGGGCAACCTCGGTGGGGCCTACGAGTGCGGTCCGCTGCGCTTCGAGCCCCGCCAGGTCCAACCGGGGCTCTTCGCCATGGCGATGGAGAGCGAGGAGTCGATCCGCGAGTACCTGGCGCTCCACCTCAAGCTCCCGTTGCTCAACCGCATCGGGCCGCTGTCGTCGATCTTCGACTACGTCGCCACCGCCGCTCCGGGCGTCCGCGAGGTGCTGACGATCGGCAAGCTCTGCTGGGAGGTCCGCGAGCGGAACTACGACATGGTGATCGTCGACGGTCCGGCGACGGGCCACGTCATCGGGCACCTGTCGGCCCCGACGGGCATCCGCGAGCTCGTGAGCGTCGGTCTGATCCGCAACCAGACCGAGTGGATGCTCGAGCTGCTCGATGATCCCGCGGTGACCGGCGTCGTCGTCACGGCCCTCGCCGAGGAGATGCCGATCACCGAGTCGCTCGAGCTCATCGATCGGCTCGAGCGCGAGACCGGCGTCGAGCTGGCCCAGGTGGTCGTCAACCGGGTGTTGCCCGAGCTGTTCGCGCAGGCCGAGGAGGACGTCTTCGGGCAACTTCGCGAGCCGTGGCGCGAGCTGCGGTTGGGCGAGCTGGCCGGTGGGTCCGCCGGCCCGCTGCTCGACGCGGCCGAGTTCGCCACCCGCCTCCGACGCAGTCGAGTGAGTCACATCACCCGCCTCCGCGAGGAGCTCCGAGGCCGCGCGCCGACGCTCTACGTCCCCGAGCTGTTCCACCGCACCCACGGCCTGCGCAGCACCGGGCGGGTCGCCGATGCCCTGGCGGCAGAGCTCCTGTGAGCCGTGCGGAGACGGGTCGAGGGTCCGGCCCGGAGGCGATCGAGGTGGTCCAGTGAGCTGGTTCGTGGCGTGAGTGGGATCGAGCAGTTGTTGTCGTCGCGCGAGGTCGCCGTGTTCGCGGGGTCGGGCGGCGTCGGCAAGACCACGACGGCGGCTGCGACGGCGCTCCTGGTGGCGACCCACCTGGGGGGCAAGGTCCTCGTCGTGACCGTCGACCCGGCCCGTCGGTTGGCGAACGCGATGGGCCTCCAGTCGTTCGGCAACGTCGAGACGAGAGTGCCCGACGAGGCCTTCGTCGAGGCCGGGGTCCGTCCCCGGGGCGAGCTCTGGGCGGCGATGCTCGACACGAAGGCGTCGTGGGACGACCTGATCCGGAACCACTCGCCCGACGCCGAGACCCGCGACCGGATCCTCTCGAACCCGCTCTACGCCAACATCTCGGGCCGCTTCATCCAGAGTCACGACTACATCGCGATGGAGCGGCTCCACGAGATCCACTCGTCGGGTCGCTACGACCTCGTCATCGTCGACACGCCACCGACCCGCAACGCCATCGACTTCCTCGAGGCGCCCGAGCGGATGGCCGACTTCTTCTCGAGTCGTCTGCTCCGCCTGCTCACCGCCCCGGCCCGGTCCCGGCTCCTGACCATGGCGTCACGGCCGTTCTACGAGGTCGCCGACCGCATCCTCGGCTCGCAGTTCCTCGGTGACATCGCCGAGTTCTTCTCGTTGTTCCAATCGATGGAGGAGGGCTTCGTCGAGCGGGCTCGGGCCGTCGAGCGCGTCCTCACCGACCGCCGCACGACCTTCGCCGTCGTCACCACCCTCGAGGCGGCGCCGGTCGCCGAGGCCGAGTTCTTCACCGATGCCCTCGCGCGGAGCGGGCACCACGTGGGTGCCGTCGTCCTCAACCGCACGTTGCCCGGCTACCTGCGCGACGAACCGCTGGCGCCCACGTCCGACTCGCTCCAGGAGCGCTCGGCAGAGATCGCCTCGTCGCTCTTCGACGACGATGCGACGGCTCGGATCGCCGCCCGGGTCCTGCGCGAGGTGGGCGCCAACTACCGCAACCTCGAGCTGGTCGCCCGGCGCGAGGCCGAGCACCGACGGCGGATCGGTCGCGACGCCGAACTGGTCGCCGAGGTGCCGTGGTTCGCCGAGGACATCACCGACCTCCGCGGTCTCGCCCGGATCGGTGACGAGCTGCGGTCGTCGACGACGACGTGAGGACCACCGCCGCCTGCGGTCCCCGACCGCCGCGCGCCTACCCTGCTCCGCGGTGACGACCTTCTCGTCGCGGATGAGCGACGACACGACGTTGTGGGGTGAGGCCGGCGACCACCTTCGGCGCCTGGTGTCGTGGTGGGGCCTGCTCGCCGACTTCGCGTTCGCCGATCTGCTGCTGTTCGCCCCGTCGCGCGACGAGCCGGGCGAGATGGTGATGATCGGCCACATGCGTCCGACCACCAGTGCGACGCTCTACGACGACGACGTCATCGGCCGTGCGGTCAGCGAGGTCGAGCGGCCCCTGGTGTCGCGTGCCTCGCGGCTCGGGCAGCTCGTCGTCGGCGAGGTGACGTTGCCCGACCTGGGCGTGCGAGCCCGGGTCGAGTGCGT
The DNA here is from genome assembly GCA_039197885.1 of Actinomycetota bacterium. Classification (GTDB taxonomy): domain Bacteria; phylum Actinomycetota; class Acidimicrobiia; order Acidimicrobiales; family Poriferisodalaceae; genus JBCBSZ01. Next base: position 4,070 of record JBCCTY010000022.1, read on the forward strand.
CCCGGTGCGATGGCGTGGGGAGACGATCGCCATCCTCACGCGCGAGGCCCCGCCCGGGCCTCGCCGCGGCAGCGAGCTCGAGACGGTCTACCTCGGCGTCTGGCACCGCCTCGCGAGGATGATCGCGGCCGGCTCCTTCCCGTTCCCGGCCGACGACACCGACACCGAGGAAGCGCCCCGCGTCGGCGACGGCGTCACCGTCCTCGACGGCGACGCCCGGATCACCTACGCCTCGCCCAACGCCACATCGACGTTGCATCGCCTCGGCGTGTCGGGGCAACACATCGGGACCCGCCTCGCCGAGCTCGGGGTCGAGTCGACCGTCGTGCGGCGGGCCTTCCTCGAACGGACCTCGGTGAACGAGGAGGTCGAGCGAGGCGAGGACTCGATCGTCGACGTCCTCGCCGTGCCACTGCTCGACGGTACCGACGTGTGTGGCGGCGTCGTGATCCTGCGCGACGTGTCGGAGCTGCGCCAGCGTGACCGCCTGCTGATCTCGAAGGACGCCACGATCCGCGAGATCCACCACCGGGTCAAGAACAACCTCCAGACGATCACTGCGCTGCTCCGCCTCCAGGCCCGGCGGCTCGACTCGGCGGAGGCGCGCACCGTGCTCGAGGAATCGGTGCGGCGCATCGCGTCGATCGCGCTCGTCCACGAGACCCTCGCCCACGAGGCCGGCAAGGACGTCCCGCTCGTCGGTGTGGTCGACGACCTGGTCCGGATGTTCGGCGACAGCGTCCGGGCGCCGGAGCGGCCGATCACCCTCGACGTCGAGGGCGATCCGGGCATCGTGCCGGCCGAGCTCGTGACCCCGTTGGCGGTGGTCCTCAACGAGCTCCTGCAGAACACCGTCGACCACGCCTCCGACGGTGGTTCCATCGAGGTCGTCGTCTCGCTCGATCGCCATGGTGACGAGCTCGCCGTCGGGGTGACCGACAACGGTCCCGGCCTTCCCGACGGCTTCGACGTCGATCAGGCGACCGGGTTGGGGCTCTCGATCGTTCGGGCGCTGGTCGGGAGCGACCTCGGCGGTCGGATCGAGATGCGATCGCGTGCCGATGGGGGCGGATCGGTGGCCCGGATCCTGGTGCCCCTCAAGCGCTCGGCCTGAGGGGAGGTACGGCCCTCAGGCCGACTTGGCGGCGGCCCGGCGGGCCTTGCGCATCTGACGGCGCTCCTCTTCGGAGCGACCACCCCAGATGCCGGTGTCCTGGTTGGTGGCCAGGGCGTACTCGAGACACTCGGCGCTCACGTCGCACTCGCCGCAGACCCGCTTGGCGGCAGCGATCTGGTCGAGGGCCGGACCGGTGGTGCCCACCGGGAAGAACAGATCGGGGGAGGTGTCGCGACAGGCTCCAGCGTCTCGCCAGTCGTCGGTTCCCGGCAGCACGATCACGTTCAGGCCCACGCTCGCATCTCCCTCCAGGCGTTCGTGAACGCCTTCACAAGCCACCACCCCACGTCACCGACGGACGGTCACCGACAGTTGCCACGGGGGGCAGTGGCCACCGGGGCTGGCTCCCCGGCGAGGTCACGCATCGTAGTTCGGACATCATCGGGTAACAAGAGGTTCGCAGATCGTTCTCAGAGCGGAGGCCCGCCCGTGCTCGTGATCGCTCATCGTGGTGCTTCTCACGCGAGGCGTGAGAACACACTCCCCGCGTTCGAGCTCGCGCGGTGGCAGGGCGCTGACGGGGTCGAGCTCGACGTGCGACGAACCGCCGATCGGCGACTCCGCGTGTTGCACGATCCCGCACCACCGGGCGGCACGCCGATCGTCGAGCGCGCCGACGGTGACCTCGAGGCCTGGATCCCGACGCTCGATGCCGCGCTGGACGTGAGCCGAGGGATGGTCAACGTCGAGATCAAGGACCTGCCCGGCGAGCCCGGGCACGACCTGCGCCACACGACCGCCCGGTTGGTCGCCGAGGCCCTCGTCGATCGCGAGGGGGACCTGCTCGTGTCGTCGTTCGCCCCCGGGGCGCTCCGAGCGGTCCGGGAGGTCGCTCCCGAGCTGCGCATCGGACTGCTCACCGTGCCCGGCGCCGCGACCGCCGGGATCGAGGTGGCGCTCGATCTCGGCGCCGCCGCCGTGCACCCCGCCGACGCCGACGTCGATGCCGACCTCGTGGCCGCAGCCGGTGACGCCGGCCTCGCCACGAACGTCTGGACGGTGGACGAGCCCGATCGGCTGCGCGAGCTCGCCGGGTGGGGTGTCGACGCCGCCATCACCAACGAACCAGCGGCAGCGCTCCGAGCGCTCGGCCGCAGGCCCTGAGCCCGATCAGGATCCGCGTTCCTCCGCGGCCTGGCGCCGCAGCTGGGCCGAGCCGGTGCTGACGAGCCGGATCGCCATCTCGCCGAGCGACCGCACGTGAGCGGGGTCGGGATCGGCCAGCCGGTACTGCGCGAGGAGGCCGTCGCGGCCGTGGCGCTCCGAATGGACGTGCTCGACGAGCAGGTGCTGCGAGCGCTCGGACGCACCGACCTGGAGGACCCCGAGCTCCTCGGCGCGCCGCCGACGCCCGAGGTCGAGCGAGAGCGCGTTGCGCTCGGCCCCCACGAGGCCGACCTCGTGGACCTCGAGCCGGGGGCCGGCGCTGGCCGTGCCCGGTGCGGACAGGGTGGCATGGGGCGGCGTCGTGACGTCGATCCCCGGCACCGGCACGGCCGGGCCGATGAGCCGGGGGACGGTGGAGTTCGCAGGCACCTCGAAGGGAGCGGCGACGACGCCCTGCTCGGTGGGGAGGAGGGCGACCGCCTTGGTGCCGGTGGCGGAGGCGTTGATCGCCGTCGTCAACCTCAGCGACGAGCGGTCGGGCTCGAGCTCACACCGACACGGCAGCCAGTTCGCCTCGCCCGCGAAGCGGACGGCGCCCAACATCGGCTCCTCGGTCGGGATCCGCACGGTCATCGCGGCATCTGCTGACGGAACACCCAGGCAGCGAGCGCGTCCCGGTCGGCGGGCCGCACCTGGTCGAAGCGGAGACGGTGTCGGTACTGCGTGCGCCGGTGCGGGTCCGAGCCGATCAGGTGAGCGACGCCGGTCACCTGCACCTCGCGATCGCAGTGGAGGAGGAACGGGACGTCCGAGCCCTCGGCGATCTTCGTCGTCATGCGGATGGCCGCGCCACCCGCGCTCACGTCGACGGTCGTGCCCCGTTGGATGGCCGGCCGCCCGTTCGGCCGCTGGACGAGGAGGATCATCGGGAGCTCGACGAAGATCCTGGCGAAGTCCCGCCGTTGGATGCGGTCGGCGCTCTCGGGGAGCGTCAACGCCGCCTGGCCGTCGCTCGCATCGCTGACCGTCGCGGCGAACTCGACCACCGCTGCGCCGGTCGAGTACGACAGCGAGACGGTCTGCCCGGCGCTCAGGCGCAGACCCTTGGCGCGGATGACCGGCTCCTTGCCGCCCGCTGCGACCACGGCCTCGGTGGCGTCGGCCCCCGTGCCCGCGGGTGCGACGAGGACCATCGACCCCTGCTCGAGCTCGGGACGGACCGAGATCCTTGCCGCCATGGGAGTGTTGTCGACCGATCGCCCACTCGCATGAAGCTTCCTCGCGGCGACTCCTGTCGATCCGGCCCCGTCGGCCGGCGGCGGAGCGCTCAGCCAGGCGCGACCGGGCGAACCAGCGACAACGATCGGGGCCGATGGACCAGCTCGAGGTGACGGGTCGAGCCGAGGGGATCGCCGTCGACCTGGTGGGGGAACTCGCGGTGCCCGCGGACGATGAGGCGCTCGAGGTCGGTGCGGTGGACCACCGAGCGGTGCCGCCGCAGCCGGGCGCCCGTGCCGAGCGCGGAGGCAGCCACGCCGAGCAACGTCCTGGCGTCGAGTGATCGGAGGGCGACGAGCGCCAGTCCCCGGTCGAGGGTCGCCTCCTCGGCCAGGTGCAGGGGTCGGGAGCCGAGATAGGTGTAGGGGTCGGTGTTGAGGACGACGGCGAAGCGGGCGTCGTCGATGACCTCGCCGTCGGGCAGCTCGATGCGCAGCAGCGGCTCACGGCGGTCGGTGTTCCGCCAGGTCGTGAGCGTGCACCAGAGGTAGTACGGGTGGCCGGCGTAGCGCTTCATCTTCGCCCGTGCCTCGACGGCCTCGACCACGGCGGCGTCGAAGCCGAGGCCGGTGTGGAAGGTGAAGACCCGTCCGTCGACCGTGCCCAGCCCGATCCGCTCCACGGTGCCGGCCCGCAGGCCGCCGAGGAGGTGGCCGGCCGCCTCGACCGGGTCGTCGGGAGTGCCGATCGAGCGGGCGAACACGTTGGTCGAGCCTCCCGGGAGCACCCCGAGAGCGGTGTCGGTCCCGATGAGGCCGTTCGCGAGCTCGTTGACCGTCCCGTCACCGCCGAGGCCGACGACGACGTCGACGCCGTCGTGCACGGCACCCATGGCGATCGCCGTCGCGTTGTTGCGCCGCACGGTCGCCACCTCCTCGACGTCGTGCTCTGCGGCGAGTGCGCGCCGGACGATGACGCGGGTCCTGGCGGTGACCGACGAGGCCGATTCGTTGACGACGAGCAGCAGGCGCATCCGACTCCACGGGGCGGGAACGAACACAGTGTGACCCGCGTCTCGCGCGTTTGGTTACGTCGCCGACGCGCCGCCACACTGTGCCCATGAAGGTCGTCGTCTGCGTGAAGCAGATCCCCGATCCAGCGAACCCCGGTGCGCTGGACCCCAACACCCATCTCCTCGTGAGGGACGACAAGCTCATCCTCGACGAGTCCGACTCCTACGGCGTCGAGATGGCGCTGCAGCTCGTCGAGGCCGCGGGGGGCGGCTCCGTGCACCTGGTGTCGATGGCGCCCCGCAGCGAGACCTCCGGTCTCCGCACGGCGCTCGCCATGGGTGCCGAGGACGCCGTATTGGTGAGCGACGACGCGCTGGCCGGCAGCGATGCGCTCAGCACCGCGAAGGTCCTCGCCAAGGCCGTCGAGCGCTACTCACCCGACCTCGTGCTGGCCGGTACCGAGTCGTCCGATGGCTACACCGGCACCGTGCCCGAGCAGGTTGCTGCGCTCCTGGGTTGGCCGTCGCTGGGATTCGCGAAGAAGATCGATGTCGCTGACGGCACCGTGACCGTCGAGCGTCAGACCGATGCCGGCTACGACGTCGTGAGCGCACCGACTCCGTGCCTCGCGACCGTCACCGCCGGCGTCGTCGAGCCCCGCTACCCCTCCTTCAAGGGGATCATGGCGGCCAAGAAGAAGCCGGTCGACGAGGTGGGCCTCGGCGATCTCGGCCTCGAGGGCGTGGGCGGAGCGAACAGCGGTCAGGCGACCGTCAAGGTCGAGGAAGCACCGGCCCGCGAGGCGGGCGAGATCATCGAAGACGAGGGCGAGGCCCACCTGAGGATCGTGGAGTTCCTCGAGGGTCTCAAGGCCATCTGAGAGGACTGGGCATGGCACTGGACAAGATCTGGGTCGTCGCCGAGACGACCCCCGACGGAGCCGTGGCGACGATCTCGCTCGAGCTCCTCGCCAAGGCACGAGAGCTCGGTGCCTCGATCGACGCGGTCGTCGCCGGGCCCGGCGACGCCGTGGCCGGCGAGCTCGGCGAGCACGGCGCCACCCGCGTGCTCGCGACCGGCGACCTCGACGGCGCGCTCCCCGGGCCCGCCGTCGGCGCTGCGCTGGCCGAGCTGGCCGCGAGCGAGTCCCCCGACCTCGTGCTCTTCGGTCAGACCTATGACGGACGCGACATCGCTGCCCGCTTGTCGGTCGCGCTCGACGTGCCGGTGATCACCAACGGGGTCGACCTGGCGGTCGAGGGCGACGACGTGGTCGTCACCGAGCCGATCTTCGGCGGCACCGTCAACATCCTCACCGCGTTCCGCGCCGAGGGTCCGAAGCTGGCCCTCATCCGTCCGAAGTCCTTCGCCGCCGAGTCGGCCGGCGGCGGCGCGGCCGAGGTCGTGGCGCTGGCCGTCCCCGACACCGGTGCCGCCGGCGCCGCCCGGGTCTCGGAGCGCCACGTCGAGGAACGGACCGGTCCCCAGCTCGACGAGGCCGACATCGTCGTCGCCGGTGGTCGAGGTCTCGGCGAGGCCGACAACTTCTCGCTCGTCCAGGGCCTGGCCGACCAGCTCGGCGCGGCGCCGGGCGCGACCCGGGCCATCGTCGACGCCGGGTGGGTGCCCTACGCGATGCAGGTCGGACAGACCGGCAAGGTCGTCAAGCCGAGCATCTACATCGCCGCCGGGATCTCCGGAGCGACGCAGCACCTCGTCGGGATGAAGGGCTCCAAGCACATCGTGGCGATCAACAAGGATCCGGAGGCGCCGATCTTCGGCGTCGCGGACCTCGGGATCGTCGGTGACGTCCACAAGGTGATGCCGAAGCTGGCCGAGGCTCTCGAGGCGCGCGGCTGAGGCCGAGCCTCCCGCCCGGCATCGCGTGGTTCGGGTGCAGATCGGAGTGACGCCGCCGGCGGGTGCCCTCACGGGCCCGCCGGCGGCCCGCGTCCGGGCCCTCGCCGAGGTCGGCGACCTCGGCATCGACCACCTCTTCGTGGCCGATCACGTCGCGTTCCACGGTGGTCACGGCACCGACGGGTTGCTCCAGGCCGCCCAGCTCAGCGCCGTCGGCGAGCTGCCCGTGCTGGTCGGCGTCTACCTGCTCGCGCTGCGCCACCCGCTGCCGGTCGCCCGCCAGGTCGCCGATCTGGCCGCGTCGGCGCCCGGGCGCCTCGTGCTCGGCGTCGGCGTCGGGGGCGAGGATCGGTCCGAGGTGGCCAACTGCGGGGTCGATCCGTCGACGCGAGGCCGGCGCACCGACGAGTCGCTGGCCGTGCTCCGTCGGCTGCTCGACGGCGAGCGGGTCACCCACGACGGTGAGTTCTTCACGCTCGATGCCGCGGCCGTGCGCCCGATGCCCGCCGAACCCGTCCCGGTGCTGGTCGGCGGTCGGTCCGACGCCGCCCTCCGACGTGCGGGTCGACACGGCGACGGCTGGCTGGCCGCCTGGGTCACCCCCGACCGGTTCTCGCGCTCGGTCGAGCTCGTCGAAGGCGAGGCCGGCGACCGGTCGATGCGCCACGGCCTCCAGCTGTGGGCCGGGTTCGGTCCCGACCGGTCCACGGCGCGCGAGCGGGTCGCGCAGGCGATGCACGCCTTCTACCGGCTGCCCTTCGAGCCCTTCGAGCGCACCACGCCCTACGGCACGCCGGCCGAGGTGGCCGACCGGCTCCGCCCCTACGTCGAGCTCGGTGCCGAGATCATCAACCTGCATCCGTGCGCGGGAAGCCCCGAGGAGGGTCTGGCCGCCGTCGCCGAGGTCGCGTCCCTGCTGCGCTGAGCGTGGGGCCCGGCCTCCTCGGCTCGGCCGAACGGCGGTTCGCCGCACGTCCCGAGCCGCGCGTTTCGTCAACGAAGTGCAACGTGGCGGCGCTCGAGTCTCGCCACCTCCGGTCGATGGGACCCCTCGCGGGCAGGGCAGGGGAGGACGGCAATGGTGGCGCTGGTGGTGCTGATGCTGATCGGACTGGTGAGCTTCGCCACCCCCAGGGTGGCCCACCCGAGGCGTCGACGGGTGGATCCCGTCCGCCTCGATCCCTACCTCGCTCGCCTGCATCGCCTCAGCGCCAACTGAGTCCTCGGCGGCAGCGCTCGTCGCGAGGCCGCCCCGACGTCAGCCGTCCGCGAGCTCGTCGACCCGGAGGGCCCAGGCCAGGCCGTGCGTGACGTCCTCGACGGCCAGGCCCACCACGCCGTCCACGCCCTCGGGACCGAACCACCCGAAGCGCAGCTCACCGATCGCCTCGCCGAGCTCGTCGGCCTGGAGGGGCCAGTCGTCGAGCAGGTCGAGCACTGCGGCGAGCGCCCACCACACGCGGGTCCGGCCCGCAGCGGCCCCGGCCCGACGCCGACCGCCGGCGCCGTGCCAGCCCCAGAGCGCCAGCGCGGCATCAGCGTCGAGATCCGACCATCGGAGCTGCCCACCGGCGACCAGCTCGGCCGCAGCGGACTCGCCCGGCCCTTCGATCGCGATGGCGCCCACCTCGACCTCGCCGTTGGCCACCCGGTGGGCGACGAGGTGCTCGAGGGCGGTGGTCGCGGTGACGTCGTCGATGACCCTGCTCGGGGTCGGCGGGGCGAGCGGGAGCGACCGGATGTGGGGTGGCTCGGCCGGATCGATGCCGTTCACGGAGTAGGTGGGCAGCACGTACTCGGGCTCCCACCCGCTGACCCGGAGGGGGAGCTCGACGAGCTCACCATCGACCTCGATCAGGTGGTCGAGCGGCTCGCCCCGCAGCGCCCGCTCGTGGGCGAACGCCGCGGCGACCCGACGATCGGTGAGCGACGGGCCGAGCTCGTCCCACTCGAGGCCCTGGGCAGCGACCTCGGTGAGCGGGCCGACGGGGAAGCGGGGTGGTGGCTCCTGGAGCAGCTCGGTGACGAGGTCGGCCGGCCCGTGGAGGACGAGTCGGTAGGTCGCCCAGTCCGACACCGGCCAGAGCTGGTGGCCCCGCTCGAACGCGGCGCGACAGGCGCGCCGCAGACCATCGATCTCGTCCCACTCCCGCCGGTCGGCCAACCGGTCGACCACGCGGATCAGCTCGTCGACGTCGCCGAGCAGGATCAGCTCGCGGAAGTCCGACGTCGTCACACCAGGGGCCACGGGTAGCGATGTCCGGTGGGATCGATGGGGTAGCGCCGGTTGGTGATCAGCATGGAGCAGCGCCGGGTGAACGCGTCGACCTCGTCGTCGTCGAGGAGCTCGTTCAACGCGGGAGGCACCTCACCGGCGACCCGTTCGATGTCGTCGAGCAGCCCGGGCTCGATGTCGTCGCCACCGAACTCCCAGATGACGGTGCGGAGCTTGAACTCCTCGGCGAAGCAGAGTCCGTTGTCGATCCCCCAGATCGAGTCGGACCGGTCGACCAGGCAGTGTCCGCTCTTGCGGTCGGTGTTGTTGGCGAGCACGTCGAAGAGGCAGATGCGGCGCAGCTGGTCGTGGTGGCGATCGTGCTCGACGAGCGTGAAGTGGTGCTGCTCGAAGTCGGCGTCGACGAAGTGCTGCAGGCTGCCCTCACCCAACTCGGCGTCGTCCGTGCGCAGCACCGTCGGGGGGATCACGTCCCATCCCAGCGCTCGGGACAGCTCGTAGGCCGCCACCTCGCGGCGGTGGAGCCCGGCGGGGAAGTCCCAGAGCGGCCGCTCCATCGACGTGGGCTTGTAGATGGCCCGCCGGCTGTCGTCACCGAAGGAGACGAGGTAGGTGCCGTTGGAGCTCCAGGGCATCCGGCCCTCGATCTCGAACGGATCCTCTCGCAGGCGGCGCAGGATCTCGGCCTCGTCGGCCCCGTCGGTCGCTTCGGGATCGGCCTCGTCGCCCCCGTCGGTCGGCCCGGGGTCGCCGCTCGACGCCATCGGTCAGTTCATCCGGGGGCAGGCGTGACCGGTCGGGTCGATCGGTCGGCCGCACCACTGGCACGGCGGTCGGCCGGCGGACAGGAGGTCGTCGGCGCGGTCGCAGAACGCCGAGGCCATGGCCCGGGTGAGACCGAACCGCACGGTCGCCGGCTCGGGAGCCGTGGGATCGTCGTCGTCCTCGAGCACCAGCTCCTCGAGCTGCACGATGATGCGGTCGCCGTCCTCGTCGTAGGCCAGACCGATCCCACCGACGATCCACTCCTCACCGGCGACCAGCAGCTCGCCCGAGATCGCGGTGCGCCCCTCGACCGGGGGCAGGTCTTCGAGGACCGTGCGGAACGACGCCGACAGCGCGGACACGTGGCCCTTCTCGCATCGAAGGGTGACCCGGTCGAGGCCGGCGAGCAGTTGTAGGAAGAAGACGCGCTGGCCGGGCTCGCCGATCGTGCCGGTCGTGAAGTCGTCGACCAGGTCGAAGCGGAACGACTCGCTCACGCCGGGGTCATGCCCTTCAGGCTGCCGCCGTTGGTGTTGACCGCCAGCACGATCGGGCCGCCGGCGGTGTAGAGCAGCCCGCTGATCGAGCACGGTCCCACGACGATGCGCTGGAACAGATCGAGGTGGGTGCCCATGGCGTCGGCGACCGCGGCGCGAATCGGATCGGCGTGCGACACGGCGACGATGGTCTCGCCGGGATGGGCCGCGACGAGCCGCCGCAGCGTGCCCGTGATGCGCTGCTGCATGGCGCCGAAGCTCTCGCCGCCCGGGAAGGTGAAACCGCTCGGGTAGCGCTGGACCGTCGTCCACTCCTTGCGGCGCCGCAGGTCGCTCAGGCGCTTCTCGGTCCAGTCGCCGACGTCGAGCTCGAGGAGGCCGTCGTCGGTGCGCACCCGCACCCCGGCCGCCTTGGCGATCGGCTTCGCCGTCTCGCGCGTCCGCTCGAGCGGCGAGGCGTACACTGCGGCCACCCGATCGAGCTCGGCGACGCGGGCCGCAGCGGCCTCGGCCTGGGCGATGCCCTCCTCGGCGAGGTGCAGACCGGGGGCGCGACCCGGCAGCTTGGCCCCGGTGGTCGGCGTCTTGCCGTGCCGGACCAACAGCACCAGCGTCGGTCGGCTCGCAGGTCGCTTGGCCACGTTCGCTTCCCTCACCTGGTCACCGGAACCTGCTCGACGCTACCGGGGGTCGGTGAACGAGCCGACACCGGGGCTGGCGCCGCGCTCGTCCCGTGTGATCGTCTCGCGCCGTGGAGGATCTGGACCGGCTGGCCGACGAGATCTCGTCGTGTCGCCGCTGTCCGCGGTTGGTCGCGTGGCGCGAGCAGGTGGCGGTCGAGAAGCGCGCCGCGTTCCGCGACGAGGACTACTGGGGCCGCCCGGTTCCCGGCTTCGGCGACCCCCGGGCCCGCATCGCGGTGGTCGGCCTCGCTCCGGCCGCCCACGGCGCCAACCGCACCGGCCGGGTGTTCACCGGTGACCGCTCGGGCGACTTCCTCTACGCCTCGATGTACCGCACGGGTCTCGCCAACCAGCCGGAGAGCGTGTCCGTCGACGACGGCCTCGAGCTCGATGACGTCTGGGTGTCGGCCGCGGTGCGGTGTGCGCCCCCGGCGAACAAGCCCACGCCCGAGGAGCGCGACAACTGCCGCCCGTTCCTCACGCGGGAGCTGGACCTGCTCGATCGGTGGAGGGTGCTCGTCGTGCTGGGTCAGTTCGGCTACGCCGCTGCGGCGAGGGAGATCGGCCTCCGCCCCCGCCCCCGCTTCGGTCATGGTGTCGAGGTCGATCTCGGCGAGGGCCGTCACCTCGTCTGCTCGTACCACCCGAGCCAGCAGAACACCTTCACCGGTCGGCTGACCGAGGACATGCTCGACGGCGTGTTCGCGACCGCGGTCCGCCTGGCCCGGGACTGACGCCAACGGGCTCAGGCGGCGTTGGCCTTGCGCTGCTCGGCCATCTCCTCGACCAGCTCGACCACGTGCTGGCCGGTGGTGGCGAACGCATCGGCGCCCAGCGCCTCGGCGTGCTCGGCGCCGTCGATGCCCCGGCCGCCGACGATGATGCCGACTCCGTCAGCCGCGCTCTCGCGGATGGCGGCGACGGAGGCACGGACCTGCTCGTCGTTGTCGGGAGCTCCGGCATAGAGGGCTGCGGCGAGCAGCTGGTCGGCGTCGCGCACGCTGTGCCCGAACGACGGCGGCGGCACGTCGGCCCCGAGGTCGATGGCGACGAAGCCGTGACCTCGGAGCACGTCGGCCATCATCGCCACCGGCAGGCTGTGGTGGTCACCGGGAGCGGCCCCGAGCACGACCCGGCCGCGACGACGGCCGCGGCGACGGGTGTGGGTCGACAGGCGCCCGAGCAACAGGTTGGTGACCGCCGAGGCCCGGTGTTCGTCGGCGATGTCGAGCGAACCTGCCGCCCACCGCTCACCGATCTCGGACATCGTCGGGCCGAGCAGCCGGAGGTGGAGGTCGGTCGGCTCGGCGCCGGAGTCGAGGGCGCCGGTCACGACCTCCCACGACCCCTCGACGTCGCCCTCGATCAGGCGGTCGAAGAGGCGCTGCTGATGGAGCTCCCAGCTCTTCGCGCCGCGCTTGCCCCGCTTGGGCTGGTCCTGTCCGAACCGGGCCAGGTCGTCGGTCGAGACCCGCCACTCGCCGCCGACTCGTCGTGCGTTGAGCCGCCCACGACGGACGTAGCGGTAAACGGTGTTGTAGTGGACGCCGAGGCGCTCGGAGACCTCGTGCAGTGTGAGCTCGCCGGTCTCAGGCTGCTCCACGGTTCCCGGCCTGCTGGTCGACGTCGGCGCGCTCGTCGTCGGGGCCGGTGGTGGCGGCCTGGGGTCGCCAGGCGGCACGGATGCGTCGGCTGGTGGAGCGGGTGGGGAGGTAGCCGGCTGCCGCCCGCTCCTCGTCGGTCTCCCCTCCCCAGATGCCGTGCTCACGCCCGATCCGCCCCATCGTCCGGCAGATCTCGATGACCGGACAGACCGCACAGTACTTCTTGGCCAGCTCCTCACGGCGGGATCGTTGGCCCTCCGACTCCCGCTTGCCGTCGTAGAACAGGTGCGTCTTCCCGCGACACATGGCGAGCTCGCTCCAGTCGTCGTCGGGCGCCAGGGTGTCGAGGTCCGCCACGTCGGTCTCCTGTCCGGTGGTGGAGCTCAGTTTACTGGTAAATGGAGGTTTGTCACCCCCGCATCCGTCACACGGTCACGACGAGGGAGCCGAGATGGCGGCGGGGACCTCCGTGGCCCACGCCGGCCAGCGCTGTCGGCTCTTGACCGAGAGCTTGTGCATCAGGTCGATGGCGGCGGGGTCGTCCTCTCCCGGGCGGCCGATGATCACACCGGCCTCGAGCATCTTCATGATGATCTCGCGGCCGAGGGGCGTCCGGATGATGGTGAGGGTCCAGTCGTTGTCCTTGCCGATGCCGCCGGTCGAGATGTCGGCGTGCTCGGCCGCGAAGTCGGGGCAGTGGTTGCAGCCCTCTCGCGTCCAGGCGTGGCACTCCTTCAGCGGGACCTCGAGGTAGCGGCCGTCGTGGGTCCAGATCTGGAAGACGCCCTTGATGTTGGTCTTCTTGATCTCGGAGCGCTTGAGGCCGTACTTGAACCAGAACAGCTGCTCGAAGATCGCCTCGTCGAAGGTCTTGGAGCACAGCAGGCCGATGTTGAGCGCGAACCGGCGGCCGACCTTGCCGACCTTGCGCGAGTTCATGATCGGCACGATCGAGCTCTGGCAGCTCATGCCGACCATGGCGACCTTCTCGGCGCCGCCGTCGATGGCCTCGTCGTAGGCGAGGGTGTTGGCGGAGTAGGTGTAGCGGGAGCCCGCACCCCGGAGGACCTCGTCGCGGTCGCGTGCGACGCCGGGGATCGCCGTCCAGGCGTCACCCTCGTCGGCGAGGTAGGAGGTGAGCGCGGCATCGATGTAGCCGTTCTCGAGGCACCAGATGAGGATCGCCGAGACGAGGCCGCCGTCCTGGCCCACCTCGTGGACGAAGTCGTCCGACGCCCGGGTGAGGATGACGTCCTTGTAGACACCCGAGACCTCGTCGCCGGTGCGCTCACGTCCGAACAGGAGCTGGTCGGCCTCGGTCTCCCACGTCCGGAACCGGGGGCAGGCCCGGGTGCACGACGTGCAGCCCTTCTCGCCGTGGATGCAGTTGTCCGCGCCGAGCTCGGTCTCGAGGTGGTACGGCGTGAAGCCACCCTGGACGTGGTCGTAGCCGATGACGTCGTGGGGACACGCGATGACGCAGCCGGAGCACCCCGTGCACAGGCCGGAGGTGATGACCTCGGCGTAGAGCTCCTGCCACTGGTGGGTCCAGCGGGCCTTCTTGGGGGGCTGCTCGGTGTCGGTGACGGCCATGGCGTCATCGTAGGTCCGCCGTGGGACGGGACTGCGACCCGTCCTCGCCGCACCGGTAGTCTCGGCGCCCTTCGACGCCGGAGGGGTGCCCATGTCATCTCGGGACGAGGTCGAGCGATCGGCACGGGGGGCGACCCTGCGGCGCCGCGCCACGTCGATCGGAGCGCTCTCGCTGCTCGCACCGCTGCTGGTGGTGCTCGCCCCGGTCCTGGTCCCGATCCTCCTGGTGGTCGATCTCGTCACGGCACCGCGCCGCCTGCCCTCGCTGCGCGGGTACGGGTTCGCCGTGGCCTACGTGTTCACCGAGCTGGCCGGCGTGGTCGCATCGTGCTGGCTGTCGGTGCGCTTCGTCGGTCGACGCGACACCGAGGCGTGGATCGACGCCCACGTGCGCCTCCAGGCGCGGTGGCTCGACGCGCTCTTCCGCTCCGCTCGGGTGCTCCTGGGGCTGCGCGTGACGGTCGACGGCGACGACGCCCTCGCCCACCCGCCGGTGCTCGTCTTCGGTCGTCATGTGAGCCTCGTCGACTCGATGGTCGCCGCCGTCCTGCTCGGTGTGCAGCGCCGCTACGAGCTCCGCTTCGTGCTCAAGCGCGAGCTGCAGGTCGACCCCTGCCTCGACATCGTCGGCCACCGGCTCCGGAACCACTTCGTCGACCGCTCCAGCGGCGATGCGGCCGAGATCGCCGCGGTCGGACGTCTGGGCGACGACCTCCGTGACGACACCGCCGTGGTGCTCTTCCCGGAGGGCACCCGGTTCAGCCCGTCCAAGCGCGACCGCTCGCTCGAACGCCTCCGCGACCGCGACGACACCGGCGACCTGCTGCCCCTGGCCGAGGGGCTCCGCCACCTGCTGCCGCCTCGACCCGGCGGAGCGCTCGCCCTGCTCGATCACGCCCCCCACACCGACGTCGTGGTCTTCGGACACGTCGGCTTCGAGGGCCTCGACACCTTCCCGGGACTGTGGCGCGGCGTGCCCTTCGACCTCCCGGTCGAGGTGCGGGCCCGCCGCTACGCCCGTGCCGAGCTGCCCCTGGAGGCCAAGGACCGCGCCCGGTGGCTCTTCGAGCGATGGGCCGAGCTCGACGACTGGATCGACGATCGCCTCCGGTCGAGGGAGGAGCGGTCATGAGCGTCTACGTCGCTTCGGCGCTCGCCATCGTCGTGGTCATGCTCGGGACCTGGCTGCTCAGCCTCGTCCTGCGCAACGCGAGCATCGTCGACATCGTCTGGGGCCTCGGTTTCGTCGTCGTCGGCTGGGTCTCGTTCCTCACCACCGACGAGACCGGCTCGCGCCAGACGGTCCTCCTCGTCCTCGTCACGATCTGGGGCGCGCGGCTCGGCGCCTACCTGCTCTGGCGCAACGCCGGGAAGGGTGAGGACTTCCGCTACGTGAAGATGCGGAAGCACTGGGGTCCCCGGTTCCCGATCATCAGCCTCGCGACCGTCTTCACGCTCCAGGGCGTGTTGATGTACCTGGTCTCGTTGCCGGTGCAGTACGGCATGACGATCGACCCCGACGACGCCGTCGGGCCGATCGGCTACCTCGGTGAACTGCTCTGGGCGGTCGGCATGTTCTTCGAGGCGGTCGGCGACCGGCAGCTCGCCCGCTTCAAGGCCGATCCGGCCAACGCCGGGAAGATCATGGACCGCGGCCTGTGGCGCTACACCCGCCACCCGAACTACTTCGGCGACTTCGCCGTGTGGTGGGGGATCTGGCTCGTCGTGATCGACGCCGGCCTCGCCGGCTGGTGGACGGTCATCGGCCCGGTCGTCATGACCGTGCTCCTCGTCCGGGTCTCCGGCAAGGGCCTCCTCGAGCGCAACCTGAAGAGGCGACGTCCGGGCTACGACGAGTACATCGCCCGCACGAGTGGCTTCTTCCCGTGGCCCCCGAAGCAGACCGCCTGAGTCACGCGGTGAGGCGGCGGGCGATGGTGTGGTGCAGCTCGGCGAGGGGCTGGGGGCGGCCGAACAGGTAGCCCTGCCCGTCCTCGCACCCGAGTGTCTCGAGCGCCTCTCGCTGGGCGTGGGTCTCGACGCCCTCGGCCGTCGTGCGGAGGCCCATGTTCTCGGCGAGGTCGATCATGGAGCGGACGATCACGTCGTCGCGCTCGTGGTCGGTCATCCCGCCCACGAACCGGCGGTCGATCTTGAGACGGTCGAGGGGGAGCTCGCGGAGGCGGGCGAACGACGAGTACCCCGTGCCGAAGTCGTCGATCGCGATCTGGACGCCGAGCTCGTGCAGCGAGTCGAGGGTCCCGCTCACGATGCCGGTGTCGTCGATGAGCTCGGACTCGGTGAGCTCGATCTCCAACCGGGTCGGCATCACTCCCCGCTCGTGCAGCAGCTGGCCGACGAGATCGGCCAGGTCGGGCCGACGCAGGTCGGCGGCCGAGACGTTGATCGCCACCCCGATCTCGTCGGGCAGCGCCGTCGCGGCGTCGATCCCGGCCGACAGCACCTGCTCGACGAGTCGGGAATCCAGGCCGGCGACGAGGACGAGGTCGAGGAAGTCCGCCGGGTGCAGCAGCCCGCGATCGGGATGGTCCCACCGGACGAGCACCTCTGCTGATCGCACGAGACCCGTGCGCAGCGAGACGACCGGCTGGAGGTGGATGCCGAGCTGGCCGTTGCCGAGCGCCTCACGGAGCTCGGCGGACAGCAGCAGGCGCGACGGGTCGGACTGGAGCGATGGCCCGTAGTGCCAGAAGCCCACCCGTGCCCGCTTGGCCTCGTACATGGCGACGTCGGCGCAACGCAGGAGGGCCTCGGCATCGCCGGCGTGGAGCGGGGCGTTGGCCACGCCGATGCTGGCGCCTGGGGCCAGCGCTGCTCCGTCGACCACGACCTTGGCGCGGAGCCGCACGAGGATCCGCTCGATGAGCGCATCGAGCTCACCGGCGTCCGCGTCCGGCACGGCGACCGCGAACTCGTCGCCGCCGAGGCGCGCGACGAGGTCGGCGCTGCGGACGGAGTTGCGCAGCCGGAGCGAGAGGATCTTGAGCAGCTCGTCGCCGGTGTAGTGGCCGAGCGCGTCGTTGACGTCCTTGAAGTTGTCGAGGTCGATGAGCAACAGCGTCATGTCGCCGCCGAGGCCGATGTGGCGATCGACGGTCTCCATCAGTCGGCTGCGGTTCGCGAGACCGGTCAGCGCGTCGTGGGTCGCCTGGTGGCGGACGTGCGCCATCGCGGTCTCGCGCTCGGTCACGTCCTCGACCAGCAACGCGGCGGCGCCGTCCGGCAGCCCGAAGAGCTCGACCTGGACGTGGCGGTCCCGGCCGCGGCGATCCGTGACCGAGATGCTGTCCAGCTCGATCGACTCGACCGGGCCGAGTGCGGCGCACGCCGCCACGATGCGCGGGTGACCGGCGAGCTCCGGGACGACGTCGCCGAAGCGTGGTCGACCGGCCATCTCGTGCTCGATCCACGAGATGTTGTCGCTCACCTGGCGCAGCTCGGCATCGGGTCCGGCTGCGGGATCGTCGAGCACGAGCACGAGGGCCGACATCCGGCGGACGATCTCGTCCTGGCGCTCGAGACGGACGCGCTGGTCGCGCGACTCGGAGATGTCGGTGGTGACGCCGCGGATCACCCGCCCCCGATCCGTCCACTCGGGATGGAGCTGATCGCGCAACCAGACGGTGACGCCGTCGGCGCGGCGGACGCGGTACTCCACGGCGCCACCGCCCGACTCGAGCGCTGCTCGGCGGACGTCGCGGTCGTCGGGCTCGACGAGCTGGTGCAGCCCGACGCCGAGGATGTCGCCGAGTGGATGGCCGAGGATGTGGTCGGGGCGTCCGACCACCGAGCGGATCTCGGTCGCCTCGGCGCCGCTCTCCCAGATGAGCACCGGCATGGACGCGACGAGCGCGTCGACCCGACCGGATGACCGTCGCTCACGGGCGTTGCGCTGCGCGGACCCGGCGATGAGCGCAGGTAGGAACACGCACACCACGACGAGCATCGGCACGGGGTTGTCGACCGGGCGGAGCGCGGCGACCAGCGCCATGGTCGAGACGCTGACGCCGCCCAGGATGGACGTCCACCGCTGGGGGAGGAACGCGACGGCGCCGCCGACGTTGAGCATCTGGAAGATGAACGCGGCGTGCCAGATCGTCGGCTCGATGGCGGACATCGCGCTGCCGGCGAGCACGGCGAGGAGGTCGAGCCAGCCCGTGGGGTTGGGGCGATCGAGGATGCGCCGGATGACGTGGTGCGCGGGCCACACGACGAGGACGAGGAGGGCGGAGACCCAGTAGCGGTTGTCGCCGGCGGACGGGACCACCGCCGCGCCGAGCGAGAGCGCGAGCACGATGGCGATCCGGACGCGGAACTGGCGTCGATCGAACTGCGCGCCGGCGCCGGAGCGATCAGGCACGTCGTCGGCGCGTTCGGACACCCCTCCCCATCGGTCGCAGCATCCCTCGGATCCAGCCCTGCCACGACCTCCGACCTGCTGCGCACCGCGGTCGGCTCGTCCGCTCCTTGGTGGGCGGCCGCCGTCGGGCGTACCGTCGGCGGCATGGACATGATCTACCCGCCAGAAGCCGAGGAGTTCCGGTCGGAGATCCGGAGCTGGTTGGTCGACCACCTCCCCGAGGGCTGGTTCGGCCCCGACGGCGAGCGGGACGAGAGCTTCGAGCTCGACGATCGGGAGTCCTTCAACGACCAGTGGACCAAGCAGCTGTTCGAGGGCGGTTGGATCTGCGCCACGTGGCCGGCCGAGTACGGCGGCAAGGGCCTCTCGACGATGCAGGGTGTCGTGCTCAACGAGGAGTTCGAGCGAGCCGGCGCGCCCATGCGCGGCGACTTCTTCGGTGACACCCTGGTCGGCCCGACGATCCTGCAGTGGGGGAGCGAGGAGCAGAAGCAGGAGTTCCTCCCCGGCATCCTCTCCGGGCAGATCCGCTGGTGCCAGGGCTTCTCCGAGCCCGGCTCCGGCTCCGACCTCGCGGCCCTGGGCTGCAAGGCCGAGCTCGACGGCGACGAGTGGGTCATCAACGGCCAGAAGGTGTGGACCACCCAGGCCCAGCACGCCGACTACTGCTTCCTGCTGTGCCGGACCGATCCGGACGCACCGAAGCACAAGGGCATCTCCTACCTCCTCGTGCCGATGGACCAGCCCGGTGTCGAGGTCCGCCCGATCAAGCAGGTCGACTCCTCCGAGGAGTTCAACGAGGTCTTCTTCACCGACGCCCGCTGTCCGAAGGACAACGTGGTCGGTGGCACCAACGAGGGTTGGAAGGTGGCGATGACCACCCTCGGCTTCGAGCGGGGAACCTCGGCAACCACGTCGCACCGCCGCTTCCAGAAGGAGCTGGAGGTCATCATCGAGGCCGCCCGCGAGAACGGCGCGGTCGACGACCCGAAGGTCCGCCAGCGCCTCGCGTGGGCGTGGTCGAAGGTGCAGATCATCCGCATCAACGGCCTCCGTGGCCTGTCCGACGTGCTCCACGGCACCAAGCAGGCCCGGGCCCTCGGCCCGCTGAACAAGATGAACTGGTCGGAGTACCACCGCGACGTGATGGAGCTCTACCTGGACATCCTCGGCGGTGAGGGGCAGCTGCTCCAGGGTGGTGGTGAGGACGCGTCGGTGCCCGGTGTCGGACGGCGTCGGGGCACGCCGCAGTACCCGGTCGACATCATGCAGGCCGCCTTCTTCTTCTCGCGATCCGAGACCATCTGGGGTGGCACGGCCGAGATCCAGCGCAACATCGTCGGCGAGCGGGCGCTCGGCCTCCCGAAGGAGCCCCGACCCGCTTGACCGTTCGCCACGTCGTCTGGGACTGGAACGGCACCCTCCACGACGACTTCGGGCTCATCCTCGACGCTGCCAACGCGGCGATGGAGGTGGCCGGTGGGCCGCCGATCGACGCCGAGACCTACCGGGAGCGCTTCGTCCGGCCGGTCCGCGACTTCTACGCCGGACTGCTCGGTCACGGGATCGACGACGAGCTGTGGGATCGCATTGATCGGGCGTTCCACGACCGCTACCACGCCATCCTCGACGACGGCGGCCTCACCGGCGATGCGCTGGAGGCGGTGGGCGCGGCCGCTGAGGCAGGGCTGACGCAGTCGATCCTGTCGATGTGGCACCACGACCGGTTGGTGCCCTACGTCGACTCGTTCGGCCTGTCGGACCGCTTCGTCCGGGTCGACGGGCTCCGCGGCGTGGGTGGCGGGTCGAAGGCTCCGCACCTCGCCGCCCACCTCGAGGCCCTGCGGGTGGGCGGTGTCGACGTGACCGCCGACGAGGTCGTCATGGTCGGTGACACCCTCGACGACGCCGACGCCGCAGTGGCCAACGGCGTGGCCATCGTGCTCTACACCGGCGGTGAGCACGGCCCCGAGGCCCTCGGCCGGACCGGACACCCCGTGGCGCACTCGCTGCTCGAAGCGCTCGACGTTGGTGGGGCGTTGATCCGGGATCCGTAGACTGGTCGTCCATGAGGACCTCCAACCCGGTGCTGTCTGATTCTGCCATCGATCGCGTCGTCGACGACCTCTCGGTCCCCGACGACGCCAGGACGCTCACCGAGCGCTTCACGATCATCGGCGTCACCCAACGAGCGCTCCTGCTGATCGGCCTGCTACTGATCGGTGGCTACGTCGGCTGGAGCCTCGTCGATGTCGACGACGGCGTCGTCGTGGGCTTCCCGGGCTGGATCGTCCCGGCCATGCTCGGGATGCTGGGCGTCGCCGTCCTGACCTTCTTCAAGCCCGACCTCGCCCACGTGACCGGTCCGCTCTACGCAGTCGGCCAGGGCGTGGTGGTGGGCGCCATCAGCCGCGTCTACGAGGTCGAGTTCGACGGGATCGTGCTGCAGGCCTTCCTCGGCACGGCACTCACCGCCCTCGCCACACTGGGTGCCTACCGCTCGGGTCGCATCCGGGTGACGCCCCAGTTCCGCAAGGTCGTCATCATCGCCACGCTCGGCGTGATGGCGCTCTACCTCGTCAACCTCGGCATGTCGGTGTTCGGCTTCGGTGACATCGGGCTGATCACCGACAGCGGTGCCGTCGGCATCGGGTTCTCGCTGTTCGTCGTCGGCCTCGCCGCGATGAACCTCGTCCTCGACTTCGACCTGATCGAGCGGGGCGAGGCCGAGGGGTGGCCCGCCAAGATGATGTGGTTCGGCGCCTTCGCCCTCATCGTCACGCTCGTGTGGCTCTACCTCGAGATGCTGCGCCTGCTGGCCAAGCTCCGAGACTGAGCTCACCACGTCCGACGTCCGACGTCCGCACCCCGCCCTCGGCCCCGGCCGGCGGCGGGGTGTGGCGCGTTCGGGCTCAGGGGCCGAGCTCCCACAAGACCCGGTAGCCGCGGATGCGGTCGACGTTCGGTTCGATCCCGTCGGCCTGGTGCTCGCCGTGCCGGTCGCCACCCGGCGACCGTCGGCGCCCCGCCCGGCGCTGGGCCCTCCTGGCCGTCCCGGTGGCGTTGGCCGGCGTGGCCCTGCCGGCCGTCGCCTGGGCCTGACGAGTCCGGGGTGGGGTCCGAGCGAGCCGTCGTCGATCTCGCTCCGACGGCTCCCTCGAGCCTCCGGGGATCACCGATCGGGGTTGTCGAGAGGAAGGAAATTCTTTACACTACGAACATGTGTTCGCAGCCAGAGGTCGATCAGGTCACCGACGTGGTGGCGGTGCGGGAGCAGACCGCCGAGATCGTCGGCCTGTGCGATCAGCTCCAGGCCCTGCAGGTGGAGCTGACGGCGCGCCTGGGTGCGTGGATCGACACGGGCTGGTGGGGCTTCGATGGGGCGCGGTCGCCGGAGGAGTGGTTGGGGCTGTTCGGTCGATTCGACGCCGGTGACGCCCGACAGCTCGTGAAGCGCTCTCGGTTGATCGAGCAGCTCGCATCGTTCGGGGAGGCGTTCGCGTCCGGGGAGATCACCGCGGCGCATCTCGACGCCCTGGCCCGTGCCGTCGGTGAGCGACGTGTCGAGCACGCAACCCGTGACGAGGAAGCGCTGCTCGGCGCGGCACGGCAGGAGAGCGTCGCCGCCTTCGAGGCCACGTTGGCGGGGTGGCGTCAGCACTGCGACCGTGACCTCGCCGCCGACGACGCCGAGACGATCTGGGAACAGCGCCGGGTGCACCTGCGGCCCGATCTGTTCGGAGGATGGCAACTCTCGGGACGCCTCGACCCCGACGGCGGTGCCGCGCTCTCGGCTGCCCTCGATGCCAACCGCAACGACCCCGACCCCACCGGTGGGCACCACGATCTCTCGGTCAACGCAACGCCGACGCCCTCGTCAGCCTCGCCACTGGTGACTCGGCCGTCGAGGTCACCGTGGTCATCGACCACGACCTCGCCGCTGAGGCCAGGCCCGCACCTCGGGCGGAGGTCGAAGGCGCCCCCATCCCCGCCGTCACGGCGGAACGACTCACCTGCGGGGCCACGACCTCCACGGTCACCCGCCAGGGCCGCTCGATCCTCGACGTCACCGCCGCCACCCCCACCATCACCGTCGGGCAGCGGCAAGTCGATCACGGCACTGTCGACGATGCGGCTCGTCCCCAGCCCGCCCGGCCGAATCGCCGGCGGCTCGATCACGCTCGACGGTGCCGGCGATCTCGTGCAACTGCGCGAGAAGGACATGCGGAAGATCCGCGGCTCCAAGATCGCGATGATCTTCCAGGAGCCGATGACGTCGCTCAACCCGGTCTACACCATCGGCGACCAGATCGGCGAAGCACTCAAGCTCCACCTCGACATGAACCGGCGCGAGGCGCGCGACCGGACGCTGGAGCTGCTTGAGCAGGTGCAGATTCGCAACCCGAAGGACACGATCGACGAGTTCCCGCACCGGTTCAG
>JBCCTY010000023.1:0-25567 GCA_039197885.1 Actinomycetota bacterium
ACCACCGCACCCCAACCGCTCCAGGAGCTGCCGCGCACCGGCGCGACGACCAACGTCCTCGCGCTCGTCGGCATCGCCTTGGTCGGCGTGGGTGGCTCGCTGGTGCTGGTGAGTCGACGACCCGTCGGGGCCTGAACCGGCTCAGCTCGCGGGTGCTCCGGCGCCGGTCGGGCCCGGGCTCGGGTGCGGCGCTCAGACGGGGCAGGAGGTGCGGCGCAGATCGCTGACCCGCCGTCGCAGGAGCCAGGTGAGCAGCCCGAGCGATGCGAGCCCCAGCCATGGCTGGACCGGCTGGAAGAGGGAGAGCGCGCCGCTGGTGCCGAGGGCCGCGACCACGACCTGGTTGCAGGTCGGGCAGCCCACCGCGAGGAGGCTGCCGATCCCGCCGAGGAGCGTCCCGCGCTCGGTCTGGGCCCCCTCGACGCCGAGATCATCGGGTCGGATGGCCACCACGAGGCCCATGAGGACAGCGGAGGCGCCCAGCACCAGCGGATCCCACCACCGGACGTCGACCGTCGGGCGACCGAAGACCGGGTTGGGGACGACTTCGGTCGGGATGCCGATGGCGAGGTAGACGACGACGGCGACACCGAGGGCGCGCAGCCAGGTCGCCACCGGCAGGCGGCGCAGCGTCGCGACGGTCCCGCCGTCGCTCGTCGTCGCTGCGGTGGTCACCGTGGGCACGGTACTGCGGCCGACCGGGGTTGACGGGGCCGGTCGGGGATCGCATTATCGACAGTTATGACTGTGCAAAAAGTCTCGGCCGGTCTCGTCGAGGACCTCCGCGCCGCCGGTCGGTTGACGACCAAGCTCGGCTCCCTCCCCGTGCTCGTCGTGGCCGACGGCGACGAGGTGCACGCCATCGAGGATCGCTGCCCGCACCTCGGGTTCCCCCTGGCACGGGGGGCGGTCGGCGACGGCATCATCACCTGTCACTGGCACCACGCCCGGTTCGACCTCGCGTCGGGATGCACGTTCGACCCGTGGGCCGACGATGCCCGCGCCTTCGACGTCGAGGTCGCCGACGGCCAGGTCTGGGTGTGCGAGCGCGCCGACGTGGCCGGGGTCGAGCACCACGAACGGCGGCTCCGCGAGGGCCTGGAGGGCGACATCTCCCTCGTCACCGCCAAGGCCGTGCTCGCCCTCCTCGACGAGTCCGATGGGGTCGAGCGGGTGCTCCGCACGACGCTCGACTTCGGGTTGTCCCACCGTGGTCCCGGATGGGGCAGCGGCATGACGATCCTGGTGGCGATGGCCAACGTGGTGCCCCACCTCCGGCCGGGCGACCGGGCCCTCGCCCTCGTGCACGCAGCCGCACACGTCGCTGACGACACCGCCGGCCACGTTCCGGCCTTCGTCGAGCCGCCGATGACCGGTGGCGGCGTCGATCCCGACCGGCTGACGGCCTGGTATCGGCGCTTCGTCGACACTCGTTCCGCCGACGCGGCCCAGCGGGTGCTCGTGACCGCCGTCGAGCGGTCCGATGCCGACGTCGTGCCGATGCTGGTCGCCGCGGCGACCGACCATGTCTGGCTCGACGGCGGCCACACGCTCGACTTCACGAACAAGGGGGTCGAGCTCGTCGAGCTGGCCGGCGACGGCGTCGCCGCGGCCGCCTACGCCTCGCTCACCGACCTGACCTGTGCCGCGAGTCGAGCCGAGGAGTCGGCGGCGTGGCGGCACCCGGTCGATCTCGCCGGCCTGTCCGAGCGGACCGAGGCCGAGCTGGTGGCGGCGTTGGCCGGCTCGCGTGCAGCGGGTTCGGCGGACGTGGCCGCGCTCGCGTGGGAGCTGCTCGACGACGATGCGGAGGTCGCCGTCGCGGCCCTCGTGCGTGCCGCACGCGACGGGGCGACGGCCGAGGAGCTCGCCCGAGCCGTGACCCACGCCGCCGCGCTTCGCATCGCCCGGTTCCACACCCGCAACGACCACGGCGACTGGGACACGGTCCACCACGCCTTCACGACCGCCAACGCCGTCCACCGGCTGATCGAGCGGCACCCGACCGACGAGGCGGTCCGGGCGATCGTCCACGGCACGCTGAAGGTCCACCTCGACCGGTTCCTCAACATCCCCGCTGCCCGGCTGCCGACCACCACCGAGGGCTCGCTCGCCGACCTCACGGCGTGCTGGGACGAGCAGGGCCGGATCAACGAGGCCGGTGGGATCGCCCACGGCTTCCTCGCCGGGGGTGGCGACCGGGCCGAGCTGATCGCGTCGCTCGGCGCCGCGCTGCTGGCCGAGGACGCCGGGTTCCACTGGTTCCAGCTCTACGAGGCGGCGGTCCGCCAGTCGCTGCGGTGGCCGGAGGAGAGCGAGGAGAGCGCCCTGCCGCTGGTCGCCTTCGCCAGGTTCCTCGCGGCGCACACGCCGACGCGGCGCGAGCTGCCCCGGGTCGTCGACATCGCCCGCCGTCTCCGACGAGGCGAGGCGCTCTTCGCCGAGGACTGACGCCGAGCGACGTGGGCCTCGGGGAATCCCCGAGACCGAAGCTCGCCCGGTACGTACCGTGGGAGCGTGTTGGCCGACGAGCAGCTCCGGGCGTTCGGCTCGGACGGCTACCTGGTGGTGCGGGGGGCGGTCGCCGAGGCCGACCTGGCCGAGCTCGACGTCGAGGTCGACTCGCTCATCGCCCGGCAGCCCCCGCCGGTGGGCAAGGTCGGGTTCCACCACCACGTCGAGCACCCCGCCCAGCTGCCCGTCGCCGTTCGCGTGCTCCGGGAGGGTGGTGTGGCGGCGCTCGCCCGTCAGCTCGTCGCGCCGCACGACATCGACCTCGCCTTCGACCACGTCCAGGTCGCGACGAGCATCCCCGGGTGGGACCACCGACCCGGCGGCGGCCACATCGACGGCTACGGCATCGACGGCCAGACCGAGCCGGCCACCTTCACCCTCCTCGCCGGCGTCTACCTCGGCGACGAGTCGACGACCGGCTCCGGCAACCTGTGGGTCTGGCCCGGCTCCCAGGTCGTCCACCAGGGGCTGTTCCGTGAGCGGGGCGTCGACGCGCTGATGGACGAGCGCTCGGCAGGCGGCCATCCCGGGCTGCTCGACCCCTCCCTCGACGTCGGCGACGGTCGCCCCGTCCTCGCCCGACGCGGCGACGTGGTGCTCGCCCACTACCTGCTCGCCCACAACCAGAGCGGCAACGTCGGGCGGTCGCTGCGTCGGATCGTCTACTACCGGCTCGCCGCCTCCGGTCACCGCGAGCGATGGCGCGAGACGCACACCGACGTGCTGCACGAGTTCGCTCCGGTCCGAGCCGCGCTGTTTGGCGGCGAACCGGCGCCCGGGGTCGGCGACCTCGATGGGTGACGAGGGGTTCGGCCCGTGGGCGCCGCTGTCGGTCGGCGACGCCGCAGAGCTGTTCGGTGTGGCGTCGTTCCGGTGGTGGCTGTCGGGCGGACACGCCCTCGAGATGCATCTCGGGCGGAGCTGGCGGGCGCATGACGACACCGACATCGGGGTCTGCCGTGACGATGTCCCGGCCGTCGCCGGGGTCCTCAGCGGCTGGGATCTCCACGTGGCCGCCGCCGGCGTCCTGACCCCGTGGGCCGGCGGTCCGCTCTCGGCGGAGCGATCGGAGAACAACCTCTGGTGTCGTCCGACGCCGAGCTCACCCTGGAGGCTCGATGTCACCATCGGCGACGGCACCCCCGAGGAGTGGATCTACCGCCGTGATCGCACCATCCGTCGACCGTGGGCCGGGGCGGTCCTCGTCTCGCGCACGGGTGTGCCCCACCTCGCGCCGGAGCTCCAGCTGCTGTTCAAGAGCACGAACCGCCGAGCCAAGGACGACCTGGACGCCGTCACCGTCCTGCCAGAGCTCGAGCCCGACCGACGGGCGTGGCTCTCCGCGCACCTCCCGGCCGACCACCCGTGGCGGTCGTTGATCGTCCGTGCGGGCTCCGACGCGAGCTGAGGCGGCGTCAGTCCTCGTACGGGTCGTTCCCGTGGCCACCCGAGCAAGCGAGTTGCCGAAACGGATCGCGCCGTCGGGCCGGTGGCGTGCCACCCTGGCGACCCGGTCGCCGGGAGGGGCCGTCCGCATGCGAGCACCCCGGTCCGTGTGGCCCTACGTCGCCTTCACCGGTCTGACCTTCACGACGGGCGCGCTGGTGTCGAAGGCGTTGGTCGACGACGGCGTCGACGCGCTCGTCGTGGCCGGCGCGCCGTTCCTGCTCGCCGGACTCGTCGGCCTCGCGAACACCCTCCGCACCGATCGCCTGAGCCGGGCCGTCGTCGTCTCCGCCGCGCTGCTCGGCGTCGCCAACTCGACGATGCCGGCGGTCTTCATCAACCTCGGCTTCGAGGTGCTGCCCGCCGGTCTCGTGACGCTGCTGATCTCGATGGGACCGGTGTTCACGGCCGTCACCGCCCACTTCGTCTTCCCTGATGAGCGGCTCCGGGCGACGAAGCTCGTCGGTCTGGCGCTGTCGGTCGCCGGGGTGGCCGTGCTGGCCGTCGGCGCGGGAGACAGCGACGGCGACGCCGGCCTACGCGGCGTCGTGCTCGTGCTGGTCGGCGTGACCGCTGCCGGCGTGTCGGCGGTCCCGGCCCGCGCCCTGGCCGTCCGGTACGGCGCAGCCCGCCTCATCGGCACCCAACTCGCCGCTGCTGGTGCCGTCGCCCTCCTGGCCATCGTCCCTACCGGTCGCGACGCCGTGCCCGACGGGGGCTGGTCGCCCGGCCACGTCATCGGACTCGTCGTGCTCGCCGCTACCGCGCTGGGAGGTTTCCGCTCGATGATGGCGGCCAACGAGATCGGCACCACCGGTCAGGTGTCGGTGATCGGCTACCTGCTGCCCGTCCTCGGCGTCGCCGGCGGTGCGGTCTTCTTCGACGAGGCGATCACGGTCGCCGTCCTCGGCGGTGGTGCGCTGATCCTCGGAGGTGTGGTGATGCTCGGCCTCGGCAGTCGGTCGGCGGCGCCGGCTGCCGAGCCGGCCGGTCACAGCGTGTAGGTCATCTCCTCGACGAGCGCACCGGGGAGCCGGGCGCTGGCCGTCGACCGCTGCAGGTAGGTCAGGGTGTCGGGGAGCAACTCGGTCCGGTCGGTGAGCCCCACCAGCCGGTCGCCGAGCAACGAGAAGGCGCTGTCGTCGAAGCGCAGCACGTTGACGGGGGCGACGATCTCGCCGCCCTCGACCCAGAACGTCGCGAACCGGGTCATGCCGGTGGTGCGACAGGCCGTCCGGTCGGAGAAGTTCAGGTACCACAGGTTGCCGACGTAGAGCCCGGTGTCGAGCTCGGCGAGCGCGTCGTCGGTCGGGAGGTCTCCTGCGGCGAGGTGGACCGACTCGGGCGACTCGTGTGAGGCCGCGCCGTTGGTGGCGACGTCGTACTCCTGGGCCGAGCGCGGCGAGACGAGCGTGTCGGTGAGCTTGCCGCCGTCGATGAGCACGACCTCATCGGGGCGGGCGAAGCCCTGCTCCTGGAACGGCGGCGCGGTCCCCCCGCCGATGTCCTCGGTGATGCGGACCGACGGATGGAACGTGGCGCCCTCGGTGAGCATGCGCAACAGCGGCGTCTGCTTGGTGCGATGGGACTTCAGCCCGAATCCACCCCAGGCCAGCATGTCCATGATCTCGAGCATCGCCGCCGGGGCCAGGTAGGTGCGGTAGCCGCCGCGGGCGAGATCGACCGGGTCGCGATCGAGCGCCGAGAGCTGCTGGCGGGACCAGTCGACCTTGCGGCCGAACTCGGCGTCGTCCCACGCCGTCCCGGCGTAGAGGTTCTTCGCCGCCTTGTCGGCGCGGAGGTAGAACGACCAGTCGAGGTTGAACGAGCCCGAGCTGAACCAGTGCCGCTGGCCGGTCGAGCTGGCGAAGCCGCGGTGCGTGGTGCCGGACGCGTAGATGCCCACGAGGTCCTGGCCCTCGCCTGCGGCGACGATGTCGCTCACCGCCGCCTCGGCGTCGGGCAGCTCCGCCGTCTGTGACCGCTCGGTCGACGGCCCGTCGGTGGCGAAGAGGAGGTAGGGGTCCTCGGGCACGAGCGCCCGCTGCTCGCGCAGGGTGCGGAGCATGTCGCCGACGCGGGCCCGGTCGACGTCGGTGTCCTGGGAGAGCTGGAGATCGGCCGTGGTGTGGCGGGCGCCCTCGACCAGATCGAGCGAGATCGATCGCTGCCGCACCGACCCGGCCTGGCGCACCGCCGACCTGTTGAACCGGACGAAGTCGGAGTCCTCGCCCGAGAAGGACGCCAGGAGCACCTCGTCGCCCACGAGCGTCGAGGTCGCCCAAGCGACCAGCTCGTCGACGTAGGTCTGCAGCTCACCCGACATCAGGACTCACCCCCGAAGACCTCGACGTCGGCGAAGTGGCAGTGCGGCGAGGCATGACCGACGTTGACGACCTGGCTCGGTTCGCCCTTGCCGCAGTTCGGCACCCCCATGACCGTGAACGACTCGGCGTCGCCGACGCCGACGAGGTTGCGCCAGAAGCTGCGGGAGATGCCCCGGTAGTTCGGGTTGCGCACGACCGAGGTCAGCTCGCCGTCCTCGATCAGCTGGCCGTACTCGCAGCCGAACTGGAACTTGTTGCGGCTGTCGTCGATCGACCACGACACGTTGGTCTGCATGTAGACGCCCCGCTCGATGCCGCCGATCATCTCCTCGAACGACAGGTCGCCGGGCTCGACGTTGAGGTTGGCCATGCGGTCGATCGGCGGGCGGTTCCACGAGCAGGCCCGCGAGTTCGCCACGCCGGGCATGTCGGCCCGCTGCTGCGACACCGCTCCGCCGAGAGGCCGCTCGAGGATCCCGTCGCGGATGAGGTGGTGCCGCTCGGCCGGCGTGCCGTCGTCGTCGAAGCCGTAGCTGGCGAGCTCGCCCTCGACGGTGGGGTCGAAGGTGACGTCGAGCAACTCGGACCCGTAGCGGAACGTCCCGAACATGTCGGCGGTGACGAAGCTCGTGCCGGCGAAGTTGCGCTCGTCGCCGAGGATCCGGTCGAGCTCGAGCGGGTGGCCGATCGACTCGTGGATCTGGAGGACCATCTGGTCGGGGGCGAGCACGAGGTTCGTCGTCTCGGTCGGGCAGTTGTCGGCGGCCAACAGCTGCAACGCCTGCTCGGCGATGCGGGGTGCGGCGTCGTGGAAGCCGTGGCGGTCGAGGACCTCGGCCCCGCCCTGACCCGAGAACGCGTGCGCGCCGTAGGTGCGGCTCTGGGTCAGCCCGTCCGCGTGGGCGGTGGCCCGCAGGCTGGGGAGGACGCGTCGGATCCGCTGCTCGACGCGACCGCCACCGGAGGTCAGCAGCAGCGAGTCGGTGTCGACCCGGGACAGCCCGGCCGCCCAGTCGACGATCCGGTCATCGACCGACAGGCGGGCGTCCTGCTCGACGAGCAGCTCGATGCGCTCGGCGAGTGTGGTGTCGGCCCACGAGCGCTCCTCCGGAGAGGCGAACTCGCCGGTCGGGTGACTGCTCGGCGCGTCGGTCAGCAGGCCGCGACCGGCCGTGATCGCCGCCCACCGTCGGGCCACGGCGACGGCCTCGGCGAGCCCGGCCTCGGTGATGTCGGACGTGGCGGCGTAGCCGGAGCCCCCGTGCTCCCACACCGTGAACATGACGCCGAGGTCGTTGCCGCTCGTCACGGGTTGCACGACACCCTGGCGCACCTGGAGGTGCTCGGATCGGTCCTCGACGAGCCGGACCGTTGCGTGGTCGATGTCGTCGGGGAGCGCGGCGCGGAGTCGGGCTTCGAGGTCCTGCGGCATGCGTCGAGGCTAGGACCCGGAACGCTCGATGCGGGAGGCGGTTCCGTCGATCAGCACACCGTCGCGGAGCACGACGACCCGATCCGCGATCTCGGCGGTCGCCGGATCGTGGGTCGCCACGACCACCGTGGCGCCCCGATCTCGGGCCTGTGCGGACAGCAGACCCAGGATGCGAGCGCCGGTCCGCTCGTCGAGCGAGCCGGTCGGTTCGTCCGCGAGCACGACCGCCGGACCGGTCACGAAGGCGCGGGCGATCGCCACACGCTGGCGTTGCCCGCCCGAGAGCTCCTCGGGTTCGTGGTCTCGCCAGTCGTGGAGGCCGACCTCCTCGAGCGCCGCAGCGGCGAGCCGGTGCCGTTCCCGTCGCCCCACGCCCGTCAACCGGAGCGGCACCTCGACGTTCTCGTGCGCCGTCAGCCAGGGCATGAGCGCGTGGCCCTGGTGGACGAAACCGAGCGCAGACCGGCGCCATGCGACGGCGCGTTCGGCCGACAGCTCGGTCACCTCGGTGCCGTCGACGACGATCCGGCCTGCGTTCGGGGCATCGAGACCGGCGATGCAGTTGAGCAGCGTGGTCTTCCCGCTCCCGGAGGCGCCGGAGAGGGCGGTCATCGTGCCCGCGGTCAGCTCGACGTCGACCCCGCGGAGCGCCCGCACCTCGACCTCCCCGGTCCGGTAGGTGCGCTGGAGGCCCTCGACGCGGATGCTCATCGGCGCTCCCGGTCGGCACGGCGGAGGCGGATCTCGTCGCCGTCGACGGTGGCCGTGACCAGCCCGTCGGTGCCCAGCACGTCCGGGTGCTGCTCGCCGAGCTGGAGCTGGCCGAACCGGTCGACCGCGAGGAACTCCTCGATCCCGCCCGACTGGTCGTCGAGGCTGCGGTGCTCGGCCGAGATCCGGCCCTCTCGGACCGTCACGACCCGGTCGACGTGACGGGCCAGCTCGCGGTCGTGGCTGACGATCACCTGGGTCAGCCCCGTGGTGGCGGTGACCCGGCGCAGCAGCTCGTAGATCTCGAGCGACGTCGCCGAGTCGAGCTCGCCGGTCGGCTCGTCTGCCAGCACGAGGGCCGGTTCGTTGGCGAGCGCCACGGCGATCGCGACCCGCTGTTGCTCGCCGCCCGAGAGCTCGGCGGGCCGGTGCGAGCCCCGGTCGGCCAGCCCGACGAGGTCCAAGAGGTCTCGGGCCCGCCCCTCGGGGTCGTCCAGACGTGCAGCTCGCCGGGGGAGAGCGACGTTGTCGATGGCCGAGAGGTGGTGCACCAGGTTCCGCGAGCCCTGCTGCCAGACGAAGCCCACCGTCGAGCGTCGGAAGCGGTTGCGGTCTGCGGGCCGGGCGTTCGTCAGGTCGACCCCGGCGACGCTGACCCGCCCGGCGGTCGGCTCGTCGAGCGCGCCGAGGATGTTGAGCAGGGTCGACTTGCCGCTGCCGCTCGCTCCGATGATCCCGACCCGTTCTCCCCGTCGGATGGTCAGACGCAGGCCTTGGAGCGCGATCACGTCCTGGCCGTCGAGTGGGTACACCTTCAGGAGCTGGTCGCAGTCGACGACCACATCGTCGTCGGGGTCCCGTGGGTGGCTCACACCGACTCCCCGAGCTTGAGGGCCTGGAACGGGCGCAGTCGGCGCAGCAGCGGCACGACCACGGCGACGAGCACGGCGATGGCCGAGAGGAAGACCGCTGCGACCGCGCCGGTCACCGCCCAGTCGACGCGGGCGGTGCCGGCCAACTCGCCGCCACTGGTCAGCGCGATCGCGAGATCACCGAGGAGCCAGCGGGCGATTCCGACCCCGGTGACGGTGCCGACGGCGATCCCGAGGACGCCGATGACCACGAAGTCGAACGCCACGAACACCCCGACGCCGCGCCGACCGAGACCGAGCGCCCGCAGCACACCGGTCTCGATGGCCCGCTCGCGGTAGGAGAACAGGCTCTGGAGCACCAGCGCGAGCAGGGCGACGACCGTCGTCGCGACGAACGTCGCCGTCAGGATCCCGAACACGCCCTGGCGACCGGGGCGGAGCTGCTCGCGCTCGATGATGGCCTGCGCCGAGGTCTCGAACGGTCCGGTCCCGAAGTCGACCACGGCCGGTTCGTCGAGGCGGACCAGCGTGGTCGAGTCGTTCTCCTCCGGCAGCTGGGCGGCGAGGAAGTCGGCTCGGGGCACCACCAGCGGTGCCTTGTCATCGCCGGTCCAGCGGGGGAAGCGATCGACGATCGCCGCGACGGTGCCGTTGGTGCCGAGCCACGCCGTCGCCCCGATGCCATCGGTGCCGCCGGGCACGGCGTAGCGGAATCGGTCGCCGACGCCGAGGTCGAAGCGCTCGGCGGCCGAGCGCGAGACGAGCACGTGCTCCGGTCCCGCCCCGAGCGACGCCATCAGCTCGTTGAGGGTGCGCTCGTCGAAGTCGCGCTGCCAGTGCGCCGCCGTGGCGAAGGTCTCGGGATCGATCCCGATCACCTCGAGCGGTTGCGCTGCGCTGACTCGCTCTCCGAAGCGCCCGTCGAGCTCGATCCCCCGGGTCACCGCTGCGACGCCCGGCTGCCCGGTGAACGACTCGATCGGCGTCGGGGCTGCGCCGGGGAGCAGGATCTCGACGATGGCGTGATCGGCTCCGGTCGCCAGGTGCGTCTCGTCGATGAGCTGACGCTCCAGGGTCAGTGACAGCGAGGCGAGGAAGGCAGCGAGCGCCGTCGACATGATGACGAGGAGCAGGGGCCCGCGGTGGAGCTCGGGGGCGTGGCGGAGCCGTCGGGCGGCGAGGAACCAGGCGGTGCCGGGCAGGAGCGACAACCCGGCTGCCGCCCCGCGGATCACCAGGGGCAGGGCACGGACCACCAGCAGGCCGACGGCGAGACCGGCAGCGGCAGGGAGCCCGATCAACCACGGGTCGTCGAGCCCGGTGACGGGGAGCGCGTCGGAGCGGGTCCGCTGGAGTCCCACGGCGACGACGACGCCCACGACCGCGAGGTCCCAGCCCGACGCCGTGCTGCGGACCGCCGCTCCCAGCCGGCCACGACGCGATCGGCGCTCGACGATCGTGCGTCGCGCCGGGCCGACGAGCAGCGCGAGCTGCGCGACGAGCACGCCCACCGCGCACGCGACGAGCAGTGCCACGGGCACGTGCGGGAACTGCCAGAACCCGGCGCCGCTCGCACCGGTGTCGAGATCGAGGAACGCCCGCGTCCGGACCATCAGCTGCGCGAGGACGAAGCTCAGCACGGCGCCGAGCAGCGCGGCGACGCCGAGGATCACGGCCATCTCCGCCGCGATCGAGCCCAGCGAGTGGGCCACCGGGATGCCTCGGCTCCGGCCGATCGCGAGCTCGGTCTGCCGCTGGCGAGCGTGGTACGAGACGGCGAGGAGCACGAAGATGGCCACGATAATCGCCCCCGGGACCGCGGAGGCGGCCAGCGCAGCGCGCAGCTCGTCGCTGCGCCGCTGGAACTCGTCGAGCAGGTCATCCGGTGCGAGGAGCAGCTCGACGTCGGTCCCGATCGCGTCGAGCCGCCGGTCGACCATCCGCTGGCCGCTCCTGATGTCGTCGACGCGGTCGGGCGTGATGCCGGCGCCCGATCCGACCACGTACCACTGGGCACCGGCGATGACCGGCGATCGGTCACCGTCGATCTCGCCGATGAGGGTGGAGACGTCGGTCAGCAGCTCGTCGACGAGGTTGCCGGGGTCCACGATCCACCGTGGGTCGTCGGCGTCGATCGGGACCCACGTCCCCGTGATCGTCGCCGTCAGCGTTCGCTGCTCGTCGTCGAGGGCGGCTGCGGGGTCGACCAGCGACAGCCGGTCACCGGGTGCGAGGCCGGTCTCGTCCGCGAGCGAGGCGCTGATCAGGACGCCGACACCGTCGACGGCGCCCGGGTCGGCCCCGTCGATCCGGACGAGGTCGCCGAGCTCCGCGATGGCCGAGATCGACCGTGGGCCGAGGGGAGCGATGACGGGTTGGGCGACGTCGAAGCGGCGGCTCCGCAACCGGAGATCGGTGCGGACGACCTCGACGCCGAGGCGATCGGCGCCACCGCCGCGCAGCTCGTCGTCGACGGCCGCGAGCTCGTCCCAGCGAACCGGTCGCTCGTCGCGGTCGGCGACCCAGAACCAGCTGAACTGCGGTCTGGGCGCAGTGGGGTCGTCGGCGGCGATGTCGTCGAGGACGCCCTGGGAGGCCACTGCGGTGTACACGGGCACCACGGCGACGACGGCGAAGAAGACGCCGAGGCCGAGCACCAGGGCGACGGCGGCGAGCAGGTGGGCGCGGAGGCGTGCGGCGAGACGAACGAGCGCGCCGATCATCGGAGCAGGACCGCCTGGCCGACCGTCAGGTCGCCCTCGACCTCGGCGAGCTCGTCGCCCACCAGTCGGACCTCGACGTCGACGCGCACGATGTCGTCCTCGACCTCGGCCAGCACGAACACCTCGTCGCCGACGTCTCGGAGCGCGGCGATCGGCACGGCAGCGGAGCGCTCGCCGGCGTCGATCTCGATCTCGAGGTCGACCCGGGTACCGTCGGTCAACGGCGGCGGCTCGTCGAAGACGAAGCGCACGACCGTCGTGGCCCCGTCGTCCTCGGTGCCGACGATGCGATCCTCGGCGTCCGCGATCCGGGCTCGGATGACCCCACCGGTGCCGTCGCGCCGGATCACCACGGCGTCGCCGGACCCGGCGTCGACCGCGTCGAGCAGCCCGGTCGGGATCCCGGCCTGCACCTCGACCTCTGCCGTCTCGCCCATGGTCGCCACGACCTGGCCGGCCTCGACCCGTTCGCCGAGGGTCGGTTCGACACCGCTCAGCACGCCGTCGGTCGGCGCGAGCACATCGACCGGTCCATCCGGACCGAACGGTGCCTCGGCGTCGACGCGTGCGGCCGCGGCGTTGCGGGCGTCGAGGAGCTCCTCGAGCTCTGCGTCCGACGACCCGCCGGCCAGGGCCGCGGCGAGCGCGAGGATCGCGGACTCGAGCTCGTCGACGGCGGCGGACGTCGCCTGGATGGTGAGGAGCACGTCGCCGTCCGCCACGACGTCCCCGCGACCTCGATCGACCGCGGTCACTCGGCCGGTCACCGGCGCCGTCACCGAGCGGTTCGTCTGGACGACCACGACACCGCCCGTCGACGCCCGCTCACGCGCCGGATCGCCGCTGACCGTCCCCCAGGCGGTCGGATCGGGGTCCGGCACGACGTCGACGGGCGCGCCCAGCCCCGAACGCTCGACCGTCGGACCCTCGACGCAGCCGGCGAGCACCACCGCGACCGTGACCAGCGCGATCACACGACGGGCCCGGCGCATCACCGACAGTGTCCCATCTGGGGTCCGCGGCTCGGCGATCAGTTCCGCGAACGCACATCTCAAGGCGATCTGAAGACCGTCTCCATGACTCGACCGCCGGCCCATCGGACACTGACATGGTGCGACGTCGACGGGGCGCGCACGGCCGGGGAGACGTCATGCCGATCGCGACCACGACGACACGTCCTCGTCGGTGCCGCACCGGTGGCGTGGCCGACGACCCGGGGCGCAGCGAGACCACCGCCGAGCGGGTCGCACGCGGTGACGAGTCGGTGATCGCCGAGCTCCATCGCACCTATGGCGGCCGGGTCCTCGGCCTCGCGCTCCGCGT
Organism: Actinomycetota bacterium; assembly: GCA_039197885.1. Classification (GTDB taxonomy): domain Bacteria; phylum Actinomycetota; class Acidimicrobiia; order Acidimicrobiales; family Poriferisodalaceae; genus JBCBSZ01. The sequence continues at coordinate 13,349 of JBCCTY010000023.1, forward strand.
GCTCGGTGACCGTCAGCTCGCCGAGGAGGCGACCCAGGAGACGTTCGTCAGGGTCTGGCGACGGGGCACGACCTTCGACCCGACCCGGGAGCTCGAACCCTGGCTGTTCCGGATCGCTCGCAACGTCGCCATCGATCTGGCGCGCACCCGCGCCCGGCGTCCCCGATCGCAGTGGGCCGATCCCGAACCCACGTTGTCGTCGCTCACCGCCCCGGAGGACGGGGACGACCCGGCGGCTGCGATCGAACGACTCGCCGTCGGGTGGGAGCTCCGTGCGGCGCTGGACGACCTCCCGGCCGTCGAGCGCGAGGTCGTGCGGCTCCAGCACCTGCGGGGTCTCAGCCATCGCGAGATCTCCGAGGCGCTCGGCGTGAGCATCGGCACGGTCAAGTCCCGGTCACACCGGGCCCACGGACGGCTGGCGGCCGTGCTGCGCTCCCGTGGCTCGGTGCGTGCGGAGGTGGCGTGAGACCGGTTCAGGCCGTGGCCTCGGAGCGGCGCAGGAAGTCGTCCACCGCATCGAGGAACATCGGCCAGGCCCGCTCGTCGGCCTGCAGGATGTGGTTGCGCGACGGCAACGACACCAGCTCGGCCCCCGGGATCAGCGCGGCGAGCTCTCGGGCGTTCTCGGCCGGTACCCGGAGCTCGTCGCGGGAGTGCAGAAGCAGCGTCGGGCACCGGACCTCGGGCGCTGCGTCGGTGACGTCGATGTGGGCGAAGGTCTCCAGGAAGCGCACGGCATTGGTCGCCGACGTGGTCCGGGCCTGCAGCGCCGTGAACTCGAGCCACTGCTCGCGGCTGCCGTCGGGGATGAACTGCGTCGCGAAGACCTGCATGAACGACGAGTCCTCGATGCCCCAGCCCACGCGAGCGAGCTCGACGTCGAGCGCAGCCGCACGGAGCTCGTCGTCGGACCGGGCCCGCACGAGTCGGCCCCGGGGATAGGCGCCGGCCAGCACGAGTGCGCTGACCCGCTCGGGGTGGCGAGCGGCGAACGAGATCGCCACGGCGGCGCCCTGGGACACCCCGAGGAGCGGGAACCGTTCGAGCCCGGCATCGTCGGCGACCACACCGAGGTCGTCGACCCAGGTCTCGAACGTGAAGTCGTCGGTCGTCCACTCCGACAGACCACAGCCGCGCTCGTCGTAGCGCACCAGCGACCGGTCCCGGCTGAGATCCTCGATCCAGTGACGCCAGACGCTGCTCTCGCGGTCGAACTCGATGTGGGTCATCCAGTTCGCCGCCTTGAGCAGCGGTGGGCCCTCACCGGTGACGGCGTAGGCCAACCGGTCACCACCTCCGCCCTCGACGAACCTGATGGAGTCATGACCCGGTGAGGAGAGCGGCCGGTACGACGCGGCCGTCACCGGCTCGCGCAGCTCGGCGACGAACTCGTAGCCCCGTCCGAAGGCCGTCTTGATCACCTCCTGGCGGGTGCCGTCGTCACCCAACGCCCGTCGAGCGGCGTTGATGCGGGTGGCGAGCGTCGACTCCGACACGAAGCGGTCGCCCCAGACCGCCTCCAGCAGCTCGTGCTTCGACACCACCTGTCCCCGGTGTCGGACGAGGTGGATGATCACGTCGAAGACCTGCGGCTCGACGTGCACGAGCTCGCCACCACGGCGGATCTCCCAGCGCTCGCCGTCGACCACGCAGTCGCCGAAGGCGTAGGTCTCCACCATCGGCTCAGCATGGTCGATGGGTCGCGACCGGCGCATCACGTCGAGCGCCCACCCGATCTCCGCTTCCCGTTCACCGACGAGACACCGATGCATCAGCTGGAGGTCATCTCGGTCGCGAAGACTCCGCGGCGGCTCAGCACCAGGAGGCCTGCATGCATCGTCCAGCTCGCGCCCGTCGACGGTCCCGGACCGCCGGCGCGATCGTCGCCACGGGAGCGCTCGTCGCGACCCTCGCCACCCCGTCCGTCGGGGCGCAAGACGTCGAGGCGGCCGGCGTGGCCGGCCCGACCGACTGGCAACCGGTTCCGGGCGACCGCAACTTCAACCGCATCGCCACCCTCGAGGTCGGCGATGGCGCCGAGACCAGCGCGCCGGAGATCGTCGCCGCCTACGACAGCGGCAACAAGCTCATCTTCTCCGACGCCGAGGGCGGTCAGATCGGCTTCGCCGACATCACCGACGCCACGGCGCCGATGCTCATGGACCCGGTCGACATCACCGGCGAGCCCACCGCGGTGTCGGTGCTCGGCGACTTCGCCCTCGTCGGCGAGGTCGACGCGGCGTCCACGTTCGACACTCCCGACGGCAACCTCATCATCATGGACCTGTCGACCGACCCGGCGACGGTGACCCGCACCATCGACCTCGGTGGCCAGCCCGACTCCGTCGCCGTGGCGCCGAGCGGCGACTACGCCGCCGTCGTGATCGAGAACGAGCGCGACGAGGACGAGGACGTCGGCGGTCAGACCGGTGCGCTGCCCCAGCTGCCCGCCGGTGAGCTGATCATCGTCGACACCTCCGACCCCGACCCGCTCAACTGGACCCCCTCCACCGTGGCCCTCACCGGGCTGGCCGGGGTGACCGAGCCCACCGATCCGGAGCCGGAGTTCGTCGACATCAACTCGGCCGACGTGGCCGTCGTGTCGCTCCAGGAGAACAACGCCCTGGCGATCGTCGACCTGGCCACCGCCACGGTCACCTCGAGCTTCTCCGCGGGTGTCGTGGCGCTGCCCAACGTCGACATCACCGAGGACGACGTCATCGACTTCGACGGCACGATCGTCCGGGAGCGCCAGCCCGACGCCGTCGCCTGGCTCGGTACCCAGTACTTCGCCACGGCGAACGAGGGCGACATCCCGGCCCAGGCCGGCACCATCGGCGGTGACGACGGTGGCAGCCGCGGCTTCACCGTCTTCGACACCAGCGGCAACGTCGTGTTCGAGTCGGGCGAGGGCCTCGAGTACCTCACCGTGTCGGCCGGCCACTTCCCGCTGGCTCGGGCCGAGAACAAGGGCAACGAGCCCGAGGCCGTCGAGTACGGCACCTACGGCACCGACGACTACCTGTTCGTCGGCTCCGAGCGGGCCAACGTCGTCGGCGTCTACGACGTCGACAACCCGCTCGCTCCCGAGCTGCGCCAGGTGCTGCCCACCGGCATCGGTCCGGAGGGCTTCCTCGCCCTGCCGAGCCGTGATCTGTTCATCGTGGCCAACGAGGTCGACGAGGGCTTCCCGTCGTCGCTGATGATCTACGAGCTCCAGGAGGCCGCTCCGGTCTACCCACAGCTCGTCTCGGGTCCCGACGGCACGAACCGGTGGCCGATCGCGTGGGGTGCCCAGTCCGGGCTCGCCGCGCACCCGACCGACCCCGACATCGCCTACTCGGTCTCGGACTCCTTCTACGCCGACTCGACCATCTTCCAGCTCGACCTCTCGACCACCCCGGTCACCATCACCGACGCCATCGAGCTGGTCGACGGTGACGGCATGCAGCTCAGCGTCGACCTCGAGGGCATCGATGCCACGCTCAACGCCGACACCGGGGCGCTGGAGTTCTGGGTCGCGACCGAGGGCGGCATCCCGTCCGACGCGATGGTCGCCTCGACGCCGAACCAGATCCACCTGGTCGCCGCCGACGGCGAGGTCATGCAGTCCATCGGCCTGCCGGCCGACCGCCAGGCCTGCTGGACCGCCAGCGCCGACGACGCCACCAACACCGACCGCCGCAACAACCGCTTCGGCTTCGAGGGCATCACCATGGCCCCCGACGGCTCGCTGTGGATCGCGCAGCAGCGGGAGTGGGACGGCTACGTCGGCATGGTCGACGGCGTCGACTGCACCCAGTTCAACGATCCCGCGGGTCAGACGAACCTCTGGAAGTACACCCCCGGCGAGGCGTCGATGGACGCCGGGACCTGGGAGCAGTACCCCTACACCCTCGACGATCCGGCGGCTGCCGGTGGCTGGGTCGGTCTCTCCGAGATCCTCGCCTATGGCCCGGACACCTTCCTGGTCGTCGAGCGAGACAACCAGCTGGCCGGCGACGCCGAGGTGAAGCGCATCTATCCGGTCTCGGTGCCCGCCGAGCCGGGAGCGGTCACCAAGGGCGCCGCGCTCGACCTCCTGCCGACGATGCAGGCCCAGAACGGCCTCGTGCTCGACAAGGTCGAGGGCGCGATGGTCACCATCACCGGCGACCTGTGGATCAGCACCGACAACGACGGCGTCGACGACGCCCCGGGTGAGAGCCTGCTGCTCAACCTCGGGCCGGCGTTCGATGCCGTCGACGCCGAGGTGCAGGGCTACTGGATCATCACCGAGGACGGAGCCGTGACCGGCTTCGGCGACGCCCCGGCGCTCGGTGACCAGATCCCGCTGCCCGAGGGTGCCGTGATCGTCGACATCGAGTCGAACGCCACCGGCACCGGCGCCTGGGTGCTCGACTCGCTCGGCAACGTCTACAACCTCGGCGAAGCCGCCGAGGTCGGGCCGGTCAGCCTCCTCGGCCTCTCGGCCGGTGAGTCGTTGGCCGCGATCGCTCCCCGCCCCCAGGGTGACGGGGCGTGGGTCGTGACCGACCGAGGCCGACTCCTGCCCCTCGGCGCGGCGCCGGCGCTCACCGGCGTCGAGGGCATCGCCCTCAACGCACCGGTGGTCGATGCGGTGTCGACCGCGTCGGGCGAGGGCGTCTACATGGTGGCCCCCGACGGCGGGATCTTCGCCGTGGGCGACGCGGTGTTCCAGGGCTCGATGGGTGGCACGCCGCTGAACCAGCCGGTCGTGTCGATGGCCGTCGACCCGGATGGCGAGGGCTACTGGCTGTTCGCCGCCGACGGTGGCGTCTTCGCCTTCGAGGCCGACTTCCTCGGCTCGATGGGTGGCACGCCGCTCAACGGCCCGATCTTCGAGGGCGTGTCCTACGGCGACGGCTACGTCCTCGTCGGGACCGATGGTGGTGTCTTCAACTTCTCCACCGAACCCTTCGAGGGCTCGCTCGGCGACAACCCGCCGGGTGCGAGCGTGGTGGGCATCGCCGCCTTCGCCGTCTGACCGGCTGCAGCCTGGCACGGCGGTGCGGATACCGCCCCGCCGTGCCTCAGGCCCCGGTCAGGAGCATCGACCCCAGGTCGTCCGCGGCGGGTGGGAGCACGGCTCCCGCCCGCCGGTGGGCGGCGAGATGGCGGGTCGCGACCGGGTCGGCCACCAACGGCGAGAGCGGATCGGGCCCGGATGCCGCCTGCACGACCGGGAGCACCGTCCAGCCCAACTCGAGTCGCACCATCTGACGCAACACGTCCGGCTGGTTGGACTCGGCCACGACGTCGACGGGCGCGCCGAGTCGACGCAGCCCCGCCTCGACCAGCACGCGGGTCCGGGAACCGCGGGGGAACAGGACCCATGGCCCCCATCGGTCGGGGGGCCCGGCCGGCCGATCGGCCGGTCCGAACACGGCCAGGTGCTCCACGAGGAGGTCCTCGACGATCAGGTCCCGGTCGGACCCGTCCCGGACGCACACCGCCACGTCGAGCTCGCCACGCCGGAGCTGGCCGAGCAGCTCCCCCGACGGTGCGACGACGAGGCGGAGGTCCACCTCGGGACGCAGATCTCGGAACCGGCGGAGGACCTCGGCGAAGTGGACCGTCGCCGCCACGTCGATCATCCCGACCCGCAACCGCCCGATCGACCCGGTCCGGGTGCGCTCGGCCCAGTCGGCGAGGTCACCCGACATGGCCAGCACCCGCCGGGCGTGGTCGAGCACCGGACCGGCGTGGTCCGCCAGCTGCTTGCGGCGTCCGCTGCGCTCGAAGACGGGGACGCCGAGGCGTCGTTCCAGCTCCGCAAGGCCCTGGGACAGCGCCGACGTCGACACGCCGACGGTCGATGCAGCGGCCGACCAGGTCGGCGACTCGGCGACCGCGACGAGGTACTCGAGCTGGCGGACGGACAGGTCCGGCAACGGGCGGGTCATCCCGCGCACGATAGTTCAGACATGCTGAACGATCGCATCTGATCGTGGAGAGTTCCTTAGTGTCCAGGGCATGACCGCACGCGACATCGCCCCCGCCTCCGGGAAGCTCGGCATCCTCACCCCCGGCCTCGGCGCCGTGGCCTCCACGTTCATCGCCGGCGTCATCGCCGCTCGCCAGAGCGATGAGGACCCGATCGGGTCGCTGACCCAGATGGCCAACATCCGCCTCGGTGAGCGCGACGAGGGCCGCAACCCGAAGATCCGCGATTTCGTCCCGCTCGCCTCGCTCGACGACATCGTGTTCGGTGGCTGGGACCCGATCTCCCCGAACGCGCTCGAGGCCGCCCGCACCTGTGGCGTGCTCGAGGAGCGGGACCTGGCGCCCATCTCCGGCGAGCTCGAGGGCGTCGTCGCGATGGACGCGGTGTTCGACCAGCGATGGGTGAGCAAGCTCGAGGGGACCCGCGTGAAGTCGGGGTCGCTGTGGGAGCAGGCCGAGGCCCTCATCGAGGACATCGAGCGGTTCCGCGTCGAGAACGGCTGCGACCGCCTCGTCGCGGTCTGGTGCGGCTCGACCGAGGCCTACCGGGAGCCCTCGGCCGTCCACGGGAGCGTCGCCTCCTTCGAGGACGGGCTCAAGAACGACGACCCCGAGATCTCCCCGAGTCAGATCTACGCCTACGCGCTCATCCAGGCGGGGGTGCCGATCGCCAACGGGGCGCCGAACCTGAGCGTCGACCTGCCGTGCATGCTCGAGCTGGCCGAGGCCCGGGGCGTGCCCATCGCCGGCAAGGACTTCAAGACCGGCCAGACGCTGATGAAGACCATCCTCGCTCCCGGCTTCAAGAGCCGGATGCTCGGCATGCGCGGCTGGTACTCGACGAACATCCTCGGCAACCGCGACGGCGAGGTCCTCGACGATCCGGAGAACTTCAAGTCGAAGGAGGTGTCGAAGCTCGGTGTGCTCGACACCATCCTCCAGCCCGAGGTCTATCCCGAGCTCTACGGCAACATCGACCACGTCGTGCGGATCAACTACTACCCGCCTCGCGGCGACAACAAGGAGGGCTGGGACAACATCGACATCTTCGGGTGGATGGGGTACCCGATGCAGATCAAGATCGACTTCCTCTGTCGTGACTCGATCCTGGCCGCACCGATCGTGCTCGATCTGGCCCTGTTCATGGACCTCGCCGCCCGCGCCGGTGAGTCGGGCGTGCAGGAGTGGCTCAGCTTCTACTTCAAGTCACCGCAGGCCGCCGGCGACCTCGACCCGGAGCACGACATCTTCATCCAGCAGATCAAGCTGAAGAACACGCTGCGCGAGTGGATGGGCGAGGTGCCCGTCACCCACTCCGAGGCCTGATCCCCGGCCGCGCTCGCACGAGCGCCAGGGCGGTGCGCCGGGTGCGCCGAGGTCAGCCGCTGAGGACCGCCGTCCCCTCGTCGGTCCTCATCCCGAGGTACTTCTCGAAGTCGATCGCCGGCAGGGGTCGAGAGATGGCATAGCCCTGCGCGACGTCACAGCCGAGCATCCCGAGCTCGCCCAGGTGCTCGACCGACTCGACCCCCTCGGCGACGACGCTCATGCCGAGGCTGTGGCCCAGCTCGATCGTCGACCGGACGATCGCTTCGTCGGACTCGTCCTCCAGCATCGCCATCACGAACGCCCGATCGATCTTGAGCTCGCTGATCGGCAGCCGTCGCAGGTTGACCAGCGAGGAGTAGCCGGTCCCGAAGTCGTCGATCGACATCTGCACACCGAGGTCACCCAGGCGGGCGAGCGTCAGGAACGCCCGGTCGGTGTCCGACATCATCGCCGTCTCGGTGATCTCGAGGGTGAGCAGCGCGCCGGGCAGGCCGTGTTCGGCCAGCCGTTCCTCGATCAGCTCCGGGAAGCGATCGTCGACGAGGCTCTGCGCGCTGATGTTCACGGCGACGCCGACCGCGTGGCCGTCGTCGCGCCACCTCGTCGCCGATCGCAGCGCCCGGCTCAGGACGCGATCGGTGAGCGGGAGGATGAGGCCGGAGCGCTCGGCGAGGGGGATGAACTGGTCCGGGCCGACGAACCCCAGGTCGGGGTGGTTCCAGCGGGCGAGCGCCTCGGCGCCCACGACCTGTCCGCTGACGACGTCCAGCTTCGGTTGGAAGTGCACGTCGAGCGCACCCAGCCGGATGGCCGCCCGGAGGTCGCCCAACAGCGACAGCCGGTCGGCGTCCTGCGGGTCCTCGAGCTCGTCCTCGAAGACCCGGACGGCCTCGTGGTTCCGCTTGGCGGCGTACATCGCGACGTCGGCCCGGCGGAGCAGGGTCGTGGGATCTCCGCCATGGTCGGGTCCGAGCGCGATGCCGATGCTCACGCCGACCGAGACCTCGGCACCGTGGATCGGGAACGAGGCCTCGAGCGAGGCGCTCATCCGGTGCGCGAGCTCCGTCGCCGAGTCGCGATCGCGTCCGGCGACGACGACGCCGAACTCGTCTCCGCCGAGTCGTGAGAAGAGGCCCTCGCCGCCGAGCACCGCACTGAGCCGGTGTGACACCTTCACCAGCAGCTCGTCACCGGCGTGATGGCCCATGGTGTCGTTGACCTCCTTGAACCGGTCGAGGTCGAGGAGGAAGACGGCGATGTCGGGACGCTGGGCGAGCTCGGCGTCGGCGTGGGCCTCGAAGAGCGTGCGGTTGGGGAGGCCGGTGAGGCGGTCGTGCGTCGCCTGGTGCTGGACCCGCACGTAGAGGCGGCCCTTCCGCAGCGCCACGGTGAGCTGCCGAGCGATCGTGCGCACCCGACCGATGTCCTCGTCGGAGAAGGTCGTCACGGCGCCATGGCGATCGGCGAGCACGAGGAGGCCCACCGGGCCGGACTCGTCGGCGAGCGGGGCGACCAGCGCCTCCTTGATCCCGATCTCGCCGAGGCTGTGCGAGACGGCACCTGGCGTGGCGCCGGGGAGGATCACCTCGACCCGGTCGGGGGTCGAGATCGTGCGCCAGTCCTCGTCCGTGGCGTGCGACGGCATGATCGCGATGAGCTCGCTGTCGCCGGCCGTGGTGGCGACCACGCCCGGCTGGTCGTCCCAGACGATCAGCGCAGCCCGGCTCGCCCGCAGGTGGTCGGCCACCTCGCGGATGGCGGTGGTGGCGATGTCGTCGAGGTGCTCGGAGCGACCCACCTGGTGGCTGAAGTCGTGGGCGTCGCTGAGGTCGCTGTAGCGATGCATCAGCGAGCCGTGCGAGCGGAGCAGCAACCAGATGATCACGACCGGTGCGACGGACACGGCGGCGAACCAGCCCTGTTCGATCACCGGGACGACTGCCGTGGCGGCGAGGATCGCCGTCGGGAGGTGGAAGAGGTAGCCGTACTTGATCTCGGTCCCGAGTCGATCGCCCAGATCGTGCTCGAAGCGCGAGATGGCCACGGCGATCAACCCGCCGGTCAACAGCAGTCCGACCAGCAGCCCCGCGGTCAGGAGCGACCAGACGGCGGGGCTCGAGGTGATCTCGTCCGGAGCCAGAGCCCGAAGGATCGCCATGGCGACGACGGACTCGATGGCATGTGATGCGACGTTGAAGACGAGCTTGAACCGCGGTTGCTCGCGCCACGTGAGCAACGCAGCCAGACCGACGATCACCCGGACGAGGACCAGGGCCACCGGTGAGAGGAACACCAGGCCGTAGGCGAGGGGGAGCTCCGTCGGGGAGAAGCTCACCGACTCGTTGCGGGCCTCGATGTGGAAGACGAGCGGCTCGGCGACGAAGAAGCCCAGCGCGACGAGCACGATGACCAGCGGGCTCGACGGTGCCAGTGACTCCGTCGGTCCCGGGATCAGGGCGAGCGCACCGAGGACGGTCAGCGAGAGGACACCGCTCAGGGCCCAGACCTGGCCTCGCGCGCGAGCGACGGCCGCCGCCGTCTCCTGCTCGTCGTCCTCGTCCGGCATGTCGTCTCCGGTTGCGGTGGCGTCGTCGTCTGCGAACGTGTCCTTCGCCGCCTTCTCTCCCGAATCGGTCGCTGTGTGCTGCGAGTTGAGTCGTCGGCGGGCCGGTGACGCCGCGCCTTGACCGTCAACCGTGCCGTCGTCGAGAGTCGGAGCGGTCGAGCGGAGGGGGCGTCCGATGGGTACGCAGTCGATGACCGAGGGGGAGCGGCAGGAGTTCCTCGCCGGTGTCCACGTCGGGGTCCTGGCGATCGAGCGGGCCGACGGCCCGCCGCTGGCCGTCCCGGTCTGGTACGGCTACCGGCCCGGTGGCGTCGTCGAGGTCCTCACCAGCGGTCGATCGCTCAAGGGGCGGCTGGTCGCCGCCGCCGGCCGGGCCTCGCTGTGCGCCCAGCAGGAGGAGCTGCCGTACCGATTCGTGACCGTGGAGGGGCCCGTCGAGGTCGAGGAGCTCGGCGAGGAGGCCCGGATCCAGGTCGAGGAGATGGCCATCCGCTACCTCGGCGAGGAGCTCGGCCGGTCCTACGCCGCTGGCGGCGTTGCCGACGACGAGGTCGTCCTGCGTCTGACCCCGGAGCGGTGGCTGAGCGTGGACTACTCCAAGCCGACCTGAGGACGCGGGACGCCCATCGCGTTGGGGTAGGGCACCACGCCGGCATCGCCGATCCGGCGGGCCGGGCCGTCGAGCAGATCGATGAGGCGGGCAGTGCGGTCCTCGCCGAGCGCTCGGACCGGACCGGTGGCGAGGCGGTCGGTGGCGGCTTCGACCGCGTCGTGGGCAGCTCGGCCGTCGGTGGTGACGGCCCCGTCCGCATCGGTCCAGCCTCGTGCCCGGAGGCGGTCGGCTGCAGCGTTCCAGTCGTCGTCGTCCCATCCCCGGAACGGAGCGATGGAGCTCGCCGGGAGACCACTGACCGCAAGGCGCAGGAGGTGGGGCTCGCACCCGTCGAGGCCGGCGTCGGTGAGCGCGACGACATGGCCGTCGCCGCGGTGCTCCCGGAGCAGGGTGGCGAGGTGCCAGAGCGCGAGGTGAGCCTCGCTGGGACGCTCGACTGCGGCGTTGGCAGCGAAGAGCGGCCGACCGGCCGGGGTGATGTCGCCCATCGCCACGGCGAGCAGCCCGACGGCCTCGGTGAGACCCGCCCGATCGGCGTCGAGGTCGAGCACCAGGCGGAGGGTGCGGTCGACGCCGTCGATCCGGGCATCGAGCGCGTCGGAGGGTGTGATGAGCTCCCAGATCGACGGGATCGCCCGCTCGACGAAGTCGGAGCGGAAGCCGTGGAACGTCGCCACGACCGGGCCGGCCTCGACGGCGCCCAACGGCGCGGCACGACCGGCGAAGTAACCCCGCCAGAACCCCCGCAGACCGGCGTCGGCGAAGGCGGCCAGGCACCCCCCAGCGAAGTAGGTGATGGCGTGGCAGGGTTCGGCCCGCTTCCACAGCTCCCGGGCCAGCCGCTGTGCCGTGGCGTCGTCCATGTTCCCTGCCTAGTCGTCGGCGCACTCGGATGCGAGGTCGTCGACGACCCGCTGGCCGACCGGTCCGGCGGCTGCGAGCCGGTCGGTGCGAGCGCACAGCAGCGGGGCGCCGGCCCGGAACACCGCGGTGCAGCCGACCGCGTCGGCGTCGCGGGCCTGCTCGATCATGGCCGGCCCGAACCACTCGTCGGCCGCCCGGACCCGGTCGCTCGCGGGGTCGAGCTCGCCGAGACCGGCATCGCCGAGGCGGTCGAGGTAGGTCTGCTGGAGCGTCGCCCACCGGTCGGCGACACCGATGCAGGTGGCATCGGCGTCGGACCCAGTGTCGGCGTCGCCGCACCCGCCGAGCAACACGAGCCCTGCCATCGCCGCCGTGACCGCACGTCGCACCCGGCGGACCGTAGCGAAGGCGGTGGTCGTGCCAAGCTCGTCGCATGGACCGCCCCCAGCCGCTCGGCGGCAACGAGATGCCCCGTTTCGGCGGGATCGCCACCTTCATGCGGCTCCCGGGTCGCACGGATCCGGCCGATCTCGACGTCGCGGTGCTGGGCGTCCCGTTCGACATCGGCACGTCGAACCGACCCGGCGCCCGCTTCGGCCCCCGGGGCATCCGCGACGAGTCGGTGCTGCTGCGGCCGTACCACATGGCGACGCGGGCAGCGCCGTTCGACAGCCTTCGTGTCGACGACGTCGGCGACGTCGCCACCAACCCCTATGACCTGCTCGATTCGGTCCGGCGCATCGAGGAGCACGTCGACGGCCTGCTCGCCCACGGCGTGGCGACCCTCACGATGGGGGGTGATCACACCATCGCCCTGCCGATCCTGCGGGCGATGCGGAAGGTCCACGGTCCGGTGGGCCTCGTGCACGTCGACGCC
>JBCCTY010000024.1:0-25312 GCA_039197885.1 Actinomycetota bacterium
AGACGTGTCGCCTGGGCGGGGCCGGACGAGGGCTCAGTCCGAGGCGACCGCGTCCTGGGCGAGCTTGAACTTCTGGATCTTGCCCGAGCCGGTCAGTGGGAAGTCCTCGACGAAGAACCACCGGGCCGGCGTCTTGTGGGGTGCGAGGTGCTCCCGGCAGTAGGCACGGAGGTCGGCCTCGCTCGGCTCCGCTCCCGGAGTCGGGCGGATGAACGCGCCGACGATCTCACCCCAGGTGTCGTCGGGCAGGCCCACGACGGCGACCTCACCGATGTCGTCGCGGGCGAAGAGGAGATCCTCGATCTCACGGGGATAGATGTTCTCGCCACCCCGGATGATCATGTCCTTGAGGCGACCCTCGATGGTGGAGTAGCCGCGCTCGTCCATGGCGCAGAGGTCGCCGGTGTGGAGCCATCCGTCGGCGTCGATGGCCTCGACGGTGGCGTCGGGGGCCTCGTGGTAGCCGAGCATCACGTGGTAGCCGCGGGTGCAGAACTCGCCGATGTCCCCGATGGGCACGACCTCGCCGGTTGCCGGGTCGACGATCTTCGACTCGATCGACGGCAGCGCCTGCCCGAGGGTCAACGCCTTGTCCTCGACCGAGTCCTCCGGCCGGGTCATGGTGGCGACCGGCGAGCACTCGGTCTGGCCGTAGACGATGGTGAAGTCGACGCCGAGCGCGCCCTCGATCCGGCGCACCAGGGGCTCGGGCACCGTCGAGCCACCGGAGGTCACGACCTGGACCGACGACAGGTCGCGGGTCTCGAAGTCGGGGTGCTCGATCATCGCGATCAGCATCGTCGGGACGCCGACCATGCAGCTGGCCCGCTCGGTCTCGATCAGCTCCAGCACGAGGGCCGGATCGAAGGCGAGCACCAGCACGTGGGTCATCCGGCGCCATGCGCAACCGAGCACGCCGATGACGCAGCCACCGGTGTGGAACAGCGGCATCGGGTTGACGTACCCCGTCCCGGGCTCGGGGTGGTTGCGCTCGATGATGTCGCGGGCGTTGTTGACGATGCCCCGGTGGTGGAGCACCGCTCCCTTCGGGAAGCCGGTGGTGCCGCTCGTGTACTGGATCTGGGCAGCGGCCCTCGGATCGACCTCGGGCAGATCGCGGCCCGGGTCCGCCGCGGCGAGGAACTCGCCCCACTCCCCGAGCGAGATGACCTCCCGCAGGGCGGGGAGCTCTGCCTGCAGCTCGGTCGCGGTGGCCAGCATCGGGTTGCCCCGGAACTCGGGCATGGTGATCACGCCGCTGGCGCCCGACTGACGGAGGACGTAGTCGACCTCCTGGGCCTGGAACGCCGGGTTGACCGTCACCAACACGACGCCTGCGAGCCCGCAACCGAACTCGAGCATCACCCACTCCGGCACGTTGGGAGCCCACACCGCGACCCGCTCGCCCGGCTCGAAGCGGGCGAGCAGCGCCCGAGCGACCCGCTCCGACTCGGCCAGGAGCTCGCCGTAGGTCCAGCGCCGCCGTTCGCTCGGTTCGGGCATCCCGGCGACCAGGGCCGTCGTGTGCGGCGTGTCGGCCGCCGCCTCTCGCAGCAGCCCGCCGACGGTCAGGTCACGGATCGGCGGGCCGTCGGTGGCCGGACAGTAGGACTCGGTCAGCGTCTCCCCCATGGGTGGTGATCCTGGCACGCCCAGGTCGTAGCGTTCGCCCTCGATGACCCACCGCCTCGAGATCCGCCCCCGCTTCGCCGAGATGGACCCGTACGGCCACGTCAACCACGCCGTCTACCTGGCGTGGTTCGAGGAGGCTCGGGTGCGGGCGCTCGAGGACATCGGGCTGGGCCTCGACCGCCTGGCCGAGACCGGCTTCCAGATCGTCATCACCGACGTCCGTCTGCGGTATCGCCGGGCGGTCACCGCCTCGGATCACGTGGTCGTCGAGAGCCGGGTCGCCTCGACCGGTCGGGCCTCGTCGGTCTGGGCCCAACGGGTCACGGTCGACGATGCTGCCTGTGTCGAGGGCGAGCTCAAGGGCGGCATCACCGACCGCACCGGACGCCCGACCCGACCTCCCGCCGGCTTCTTCGACCAGCTCGCTCCCCTGGTCGCCGCCGACTGGTCGTGACCGTGCCGATGCACCCCTGACGGCCCCACCGCCGTCGCAGCCCGCGACCGCGATGCCCGTCGCGTAGCGTCGGCCCATGTCGATCGCGGCATCACTCGCCCGCCGACCCGGCCTCTACCGCGGTCACGGCGACGGCCCCGAGAGCGGTCCGTTCGTGTGCCGGATCGCGGTGGCCCCGCTGCCCAACGGCGGCGTCTCGCTGGACTACGAGGCGATGTCGCACGACCAGGGCCTCCAGCACGAGGAGCACACCCTGCTCGTCGTCGGTCCGGACGAGCGCGACCGCCTCTACGTTGCCCACTCCGAGTCGCCGTTCGTGACCGAGATGGTGGCGACGGCCCCGGGGTCGTCCCGGTTCCGTCAACCGGAACCGATCGGCCCGTTCGCGATGGAGATCGTCATCGAGGCGCCGTCGCCCGGACACCTCACCTACGCCTGGTGGTGGGCGCCGGCCGGCTCCGCCCCGGTCGAGCAGTCCCGAGCCGAGGCCCGCCTCGACGACAGCTAGCGAACGACGCTCTACGGACCCCGCCACCGTCACGAGGACGCCTCGCCGGTCGCCCCCGCCGAGACGAGATCGGCCACGGCCACGACGAAGGCGTCGTCGAGGGGTTCACCGGTCAGGAGGGCACGGAGCCAGAGCGCGCCCACGGTCGTCTCGATGACGGTGATCGGGTCGCAGTCGGACGGCACCTCGCCGCGCTCGATGGCCCGCTCGATGATCGGCGTCGCCAGGGCCATGCGAGCGGCCCAGAAGCGGCCGAGCGCCTCGTCGAGGCCGTCGGCCGACGCCGCCGCGGCGACGATGCTGCGCGCCCGCCGCGCCCCACCCCCGCCCGAGATCGTCGCGGCGACCGCCCGGGCGAGCGCTCGGAGGTCGCCCGTCAGTGCGCCGGTGTCGGGGACGGGGATCTCGACCTCGGCCGTGACCCGCACGGCGTCGGCCACCAACTCGGGCTTGGTCGGCCACCGGCGATACACCGTCGTCTTGTGGACCCCGGCCCGCCGGGCCACCTCCTCGACGCCGAGCTGGTCGTAGCCGACCTCGTCGAGCACCTCGATGGTGGCGCCGAGCACATCGGCCCGCACGCGGGCGGCGCGACCGCCGGGACGTTGCGCTCCCACACGCGGGACGTGGGTCATGCCCACAACGTATCGCAGCAAAGGTTGCGTTTGGACCAGGGCCGCGCGACACTCGGTCTCGCAACAGAAGTTGCGTCAAGAGGAGACGAACATCATGGCCTTCGCACTGCGGACCGAGATCGAGATCGACGCCACCCCGGAGGAGGTGTGGGCCGTCCTCACCGACCTGGACCGGTATGCGCAGTGGAACAGCTTCATCACCTCCGCCGAGGGGGAGGTCGCCGTCGGCCAGCAGCTCGTCAACCGGATCGAGCCGCCCGGCCGACGGGCGATGACCTTCCGGCCGACCGTCACCGAGGCCGAACCGGCTCGGGTCTTCGAGTGGCTCGGACGATTCCTGCTCCCCCGCCTCTTCGACGGTCGACATCGCTTCGAGCTCGAGGCGATGCCGGACGGGGGCACCCGGCTGATCCACGGCGAGAGCTTCCGGGGTCTGCTCACCCCCGTCCTCCGGAGGTCGCTGGAGACCTCGACCCTGGCCGGCTTCGAGGCGATGAACCGAGAGCTCAAGGCCCGGGTCGAGCAGGACGTCCGGGCGGCCTAGGAGGGGAAGCCGGCCACCGCCGTGACCGCCTGGGCGGGCGGGCTGCCACCGAGGCTGCCGAGGAACGCCTGGTCGGAGAAGTTGAAGATGCCACCGTCGGCCCCGACCATCAGGTAGCCGTCGCCGAAGGCCACCGCCCCGACGACGGGGGCGTTCAGCGGCGTGCCGCCCATCGATCCCTGGAAGCCGGCCTCGAAGGCGAAGATCCCGCCGTCGTCCGCGACCAGCCAGTACCCGACGCCGTCGGGATCGGGGGCGACACCCACCACGGGCCCGTTGAGCGGGGTGCCACCCATCGAGCCGTGGAACACGGCGTCGCCGATGGCGAACACTCCGCCGTCGGCGGCGACCATGTAGGCGCCGCGTCCGCTCGGCGTGGCCGCGGAGGCGACGACGGCGCCGTTGAGCGACGGCGACACACCGAGGTCGACGAGGTCGTCGAGGTCGGCGGCGGCGCCGTAGGACAGCGCCCGACCCCGATCGGTGAAGACCCAGTAGCCGTCGCCACCGGGCAGGACCGAGATCGAGGCGACCGACTCACCGGGATCGAGCGTCGAGAGGTCGACGTCGCCGTAGCCCACCGTGCCGTTGGTCGCGACGACCGTGCCGTCGGCGGTGAGCACCCACGGCCCCGCACCGTCGGGGGTCGTGGCCATCGCCACCACGCGGCCCGGCACCGAACCCGGATCGGCCCCGCCCCCGAAGCCGTACACCTCCCCACCGGCATCACCCATCCAGTACCCGACGTCGGGGTCGAAGGGCACGGGCGTCGGCGAGGGCGAGGGCATCGGGTCGGCGCCACCACCTCCACCGCCGTCACCATGGTCGTGGTCGCCGTGGTCGTGGCCGCTGTCGGGGGGCGCCGTCGGGTCGCCCGCGATGCCGGTCACCTCGCCGGAGCCGCCGTCGAAGACCACGTCGGAGCAGTTGTAGAAGTTCTCCTGGCTGTCCGATCGCACCCAGTGGATGAACAGCACGTGCTGCTCGCCGGCCCGATCGGCGGGGATCGTGACGTCCCAGAAGTAGTGGCCGAGCCCGTCGCCGCCGTCGGCGAGCACCGGCGGATCGACGACGGTGTCGATCAACTCGAGGTCGCCCCATCCCACCGGCGACATCGGGTCCCATCCGGCCCGGGTGAGGTAGACGTCGAAGCGACCGGGGTGCTGGGCCCAGTCGTTGTGCAGGAACGTGTAGGTCGTGCCGGCGGTGAGGTGCGTGAGCGGCCAGTCGGCCCGGACGGCGTCGTAGGCCGAGAAGTCGTAGGGCCCCCGGTTGCCGCCACCGCAGAGCTGCCCGTCGGGGATGTAGCCGACGGTGCGTCCACCACCGTTGGAGTCGAGGTTGGCGAACCAGTTGTAGAAGGGCCCGATCCCCGACTGGTCGAGCACGTTCTGGCACGCCGGGTTCGTCGGTTGGATGTCGCCGCGACCGTGCGCCAGGCCATCGACCCAGCACAGGTACTGCCGACTCCCCGGGAAGGTGGTCGCCCCATGGGCGTCGGCCGAGCGCGACCCGGTCGCCACGACGACGCTCGCGATCAGGGCGATCGTCGCGAGCGCGGCGATCAGCGCTCGGGAGGGGACGGCTGCGGGCATGAGGAGACCTCTCGACGTGTCGATCCGGTCGTCGACCGGAAGCTGCCCGCATCCGGCACCCTAACCACCGACGGCGCGTTAAGGGCCCGTAAGGTCACTCTTTGCGGTCACCGGAGCGGGCTGCGCGAGGGCGAGCGCCGTGGTCGCGCTCAGGGCAACTTGCCGGGGTTGAGCAGGCCCCGCGGATCCTGGTCCGCTGCGAGGGCCCGGAGGCCCTCCGCGTCGCCGTGGGCGCCGAGCCGCCAGGTGTGGGGGTCGAGGACGACCACACCGAGGTCGCGCAGCCGATCCATGCCCCGGTAGAGGTGCTCGCGGTCGACGAAGCGGGAGATGAGCAGACCACCGAAGCACCGCTCGCCGTGGACGAGCTGGCCGTCGAGGTGCAGCATCGTGCCGGGGAGCACCGACCGGACCTCACGGGTGCGCTCCAGGAGCGCCGCTCCGCCGACCTGCAGGTGGCAGAGGCCGGGGTTCGTCCGCTTGGCCTGCAGGGTCACGTGGTTGAACGACGTGGCCACGACGTAGCCGATGGCGTCGGCGCGGACGAGATCGACGCGTCCGCCGTGATCCCACACGATCTCGGCCGCCACCTCGACGGTGGACTCGTCGATGATCGCCCGCATCGATGCCCGGTGCGGGTCGACACGGGGGTGCTCCCGCAGGTGCTCGACGAGCGATGCGTCGTCGACCGCGAGGCTGCGCGGCACGGGATCGAGCGCGAGGGCCGCTTCCCCGGCGTTGGCCGCGGCGTCGAAGGAGTCGAACGAGGCGAGCAGGGCCGTCCAGAACCGAGCCGGGACGAGGCGGACGCGGGCGGCGGCGATCACGCCCGTCGTGCCGTAGGTGTGGAGGTGGGGACCGACCTCGTCCCCCTCGAGCATCCTGGCCTCGGGCTCCGCCCAACACGGCACGATCTCTGCGCTGTCGACGAAGCCGTCCCACAGGAAGCCGTGCTCCAGGGTGCCCGTGCCCCCGGCGCCACCCGAGAGGAAGCCGCCGAGCATGCTGTTGGTCGTGCTCGGGAACATGGCGAGCTCCTGGCCGGTCTCGTGCGCGGCGGCCTCGAGCTCGACGAAGGTCGTCCCGGCGCCGGCGTGGATCCAGCCCGGCTCGACGTCGATCACCCCACCCAGCCCCGAGGAGTCGAGGACGATCCCGCCGGCGAGGGGGACGCCCTGGCCGTAGTTGCCCGTACCCCGACCCCGCGGCGTCACCGCGACGCCATGGTCGTGGGCGACGCCGAGGACGGCCCGCAGTCCGTCGACCCCGTCGGGGCGAACCACGACGTCGGCGATCGTGTCGGGGAGGTCTGCGGAGAGCACGGGTGAGAGCCAGGCGTGATCACGGGACGCACGCTGCCGACGAACCCGGTCGACCGACACGGCGTCGTGGCCGAGGTGGCGTCGCAGCTCGTCGACGCAGGCCGGCGACGCGACGGTCCTCGGGGGCAGCGTGATGACCACGCCCTCCAACCGTAGGTCGCCCGCGTTTCGGACCCGGGAACCGGCTCGCACGACACTGTTACCGACGCCTGAACGAGGTCTGTACGCGGGGTGGACCCGACACCCGCCCTACGCTGCCGGTTCGATGAGCCGGTTCCAGCAGTTCGTGAGCATCGCCCGACGCGTCCGGTCGGTCGCCCGGGAGTTCGAGCGGGGCCACGGCCCGCAGACGTCGCGTCGCTCCGGGCGGACCGCGCCGGTCCAGCAGGGCACGAGGGTCGAGTACTCCCCCGAGCTCGACGGCGATCCCGACCCGGGCGAGGTCGTCTGGACGTGGGTGCCCTACGAGGACGATCCGAGCCAGGGCAAGGACCGGCCGGTCGTGATCATCGGTCGCACCGGCGATGACCTCGCCGGCGTGCAGCTCACCTCCAGGAAGAAGCGACGTCGCGACCTCGTGCCGGTCGGATCGGGCGCCTGGGACTCCAAGCGTCGACCGAGCTACGCCAAGGTCGACCGCCTGCTGCGCATCGATCCGGACGAGGTCCGTCGCGAGGGCGCGATCCTCGATCGACATCGCTTCGATGACGTCGTGGGCAACCTCGCCCGCAACTTCGATCTGGTCGGTCGCTGAGCGCGACGACCAGACTGAGCCCTCGGCAGCCTCGCGCCGACGCTTGCCGTGCACGGGCGAGGAGGGGGACAACATGGCCACACCGGTGAGCGAGCTCGAGCTGCCCGTCGTCGACGGCGCCGATCGGGGCGAGCGACGCGACCAGATCGACGCCGCACGCGAGCAGCACTGGCTCGCCCGTGCCCCGATGGGCTACCTGCTGACCCGCTACGAGGACTGCGTGAAGGTGCTCCGGGACGCACGCTGGTTCTCGGCGCTGGCGCTGTTGAACCAGACCCGCGGCATCGACGACCCTCGCATGACCGAGCGACAGCGACCGTCGATCCTGTCGACCGAGGGCACCGAGCACCTCCGACTCCGCAAGCTGGTCGGGCCGGCGTTCACCCCGAAGCAGGCCGACTCGATGCGACCGCTCATGCGCGAGGTGGTCGAGGGCCTCGTCGACCCGATCGCCGAGCGGGGGCGCAGCGAGTTCGTCACCGACGTCTGCGATCCCTACCCGATCCCCATCATCTGCGCCATGGTCGGCGCCCCTCGTGAGGACTGGCAGCTGTTCAGCCGCCTGGCGACGTCGGTGTTCCGCTTCTTCGACGAGGACGCCAGGGACCACGTCGACGAGATCGTCGAGGCCCGCCTGGAGATGGACGCCTACGTCACCGCGCTGATCGAGGAGCGGCGCGCCGCACCGGCCGACGACCTCCTCACCGACCTCATCCGCGTCGAGGAGGAAGGCGACCGGCTCTCCGACACCGAGCTCCTCTCGCTGGTCGAGGCGCTCATCCTCGCCGGCACCGACACCACCAGGAACCAGCTGGCCTGCTCGGTCGCGCTCTTCGCCCGGCACCCCGACCAGTGGCGGCTCCTGGCCGAGCGTCCCGAGCTCGCGCCCCGTGCGGTCGAGGAGACCATGCGACACCTCGGCGCCATCCGGGGAACGGGCCGATACGCGTCGGAGGACATCGAGTACCGGGACGTCGCGTTCCCGACCGGCACCCTGATGTTCCCGAGCTTCACCTCCGCCAACCACGATCCCGACCTGTGGGCCGACGCCGAGGTCTTCGACATCACCGCCGAGCGCGGCAAGGCGCAGCTGACCTTCGGCAGCGGCATCCACTTCTGCCTCGGCGCCTCGCTGGCACGCGCCGAGCTGCAGGAGGCGTTCCTCGTGCTCTCGCGGCGGCTCCCCGACCTCGAGCTCGACGGCGACATCACGTGGAAGCCCGACGGCACCGGCATCTGGGGGCCCGCCGAGCTGCCGATCCGCTTCGCGCCCGGTCACTGAGCCGGATGGGCCGACCCCGGTTCGCCGATCGGGTCCGCGAGCTCGGGACGCCGGTCCTCGGCGTGGGCACGGCCGCGCTCGGCCGTCCCGCCGACATCACGACCGGCCACGATCCGTCGTGAGCGGGACCGTATGCTGGCTCGATGTCGGTGCGACCGATCGAACCCGGTGAGGCCGCACAGGCTGCAGCCACCCTCGCAGATGCGTTCGCCGACGATCCCCTGATGTGCTGGGCCGGGGGCTTCGACGACGGGAGCGAGCGACTCCATCACCTGTTTCGAGCGGTGATCGCGCGCCGATTCCGTCGGCCGGAGTCGCTCGTGTGGTGCACGCCGGATACTGATGCCGTCGCCGTGTGGGATGGCCCCGGTGAGGCCGGTTGGTCGGTGATGGACGGGATCCGCTCCCAGCCCGCTGTCCTCAGATCGTTTCACCTCGGTGCCGTGAGGTTCCTCCGGTCCGCCGCAGCGATGGCGCGGGCGCACCCGGCCGAGCCCCACTACTACTTGCTGGCGGTGGGAGTCCGACAAGGGGGCCAGGGACGGGGCCTCGGGTCATCGGTGCTCCGACCCATGCTGGATCGTTGTGACGGCGAGGGACTCCCCGCCTACCTCGAGAACTCGAAGCCGCAGAACGAGGCGTTCTACGCCCGACTCGGGTTCACGGCGATGCCCCCGTTCGATCTTCCGAAGGGTGCGCCTCCCGTCATGCCCATGTGGCGCGAGCCGCGCTGAGGGCGGGCCGCCGCAGCCGCAGGTCCGGCGACAGCGGACCGAGGCCGACGTCGACCCCTGCACGATCACCGTTCAGATTCGTTCTCGGCGAGGAGTCGCAGATGGCGGCACCCCCGTAGATCTCGCTACCCGGGCCTCGGGGTTCCACGGTCGACCGGGAGCGGTGCGGTCGGTGTGGCGATCGCCCGGAGGCACCGACCAGCTAAGAAGTCGAGTCGGGCAGGGCGAGGACGCGGTTCCAGATGTCGAGGATGTCGTCGCCGGCCAGCGGTTCCTCGCCGCGGAGCACGATCCGGCGGATGTCCTCGATGATCCAGAGGGCAGTGATGGGGTTCTCGACGCCCCAGCCCCAGTCGTTGGTGACGACGTCGACGCCATCGTCGGTGCGGAGGTCCGGAATGGTCGGGTCGAGCTCGGCGTCCGCCCTCGCCCCGATGACCATGAACTCGGCGTCGTGCTCACCGAGCAGCTCGATGGACAGCGGTTCGAAGTCGTCGGCGCCGTCGACTGCCAACTCGGAGTCAGGCCGAACGAGGCCGACGGCGTCGATGATGTCGACGGCGAGGCCGCCGTTGGGGATCTGGAGGTTGCCGTCGAAGTTCGCGAACAGATACGAGAACGTGCTGCCCGTCATCCCTGCGGCATCGATGTCGGCGGCGAGCGTTTCGATCTGCTGATCGACCGCCGCGATCAGGGCAGCTGCTCGCTCCTCGGTACCCGTCACCTCGGCGAGCAGCTCGAGCTGCGCAACCCAGTCGTTGGCCAGGAAGTCGGTGATCACGATCGGAGCGACACCCTGGAAGATGGGATCGCGGAGCTCGGTGATGATGGGGTGGTTGATCGCGACGAGCAGGTCGGCGTCGAGGGTGGCGATGTACTCGACGTTCAACTCGCCCTCGCCGGCGTTCACGGGCACGCCTTCGGCGTCGAGGATGGCCAGCGGGAAGGGCTCCTGGAAGAACAGCGACGAGGTCTCCGGGGTCACGCCGAGCATCAGCAGGTTCAGGGCGCTGACCTCCTCCAGGGTGGCGATGCCCTCGGTGGTGCGCGGCACGGTGACCTCGCCGGTCGCATCGATCACCGTGATCGTGTCACCGCCGGCATCGTCGGCGGGCTCGGTGTCGCCCTCGGTCCCCGCGGCCGGTTCGGGGGCGTCCGCGGTGCCGGCCTCGGCGGTGGCTGCTTCGGTGGCCGGCGTCGACGTCCCCGCAGCGTCGTCGGCGTCGCTGTCGTCGCAGGCGGCGGCTATGGCGAGCGCCAAGGACAACAGGAGCAGCAGACGCGGTCGGCGAGACATGGGAGGACTCCTCGGGTGCGATGTTCGGCACACCTTATGGATCCGATCTGGCAATTAGCAACTAGTCACGTATCGACGTGACAAATGATGAAGTGGTCGTCATCGCCTACCCTGCGGGGATGCCCTCAGCCGCCGATCCGGCGCCCGGCCGTCGGGGCCGGCCGCCCAGGATCAGCCTCGAGCAGATCATCGACGCCGGCGTCGAGATCGGGCTCAACGACCTGACGCTCGCCGCCGTGGCCAACGCGCTCGACGTGCACCCCGCAGCGCTCTACCGCTACGTGGACGGCCGAGCGGAGCTCGTCCAGCGGGTCGTCGACCGGATCGTCTCGGCCGCCGACTTCCCCGACGACCCGACGCTGGATGCCGAAGCGCTGCTCGTCGACTTCGGCCAGCGACTGCGGGGGCTGCTGTTCGAGAACCCCGGGCTCACCGCATTCTCGCTCGTCGCCGGTGCCTCGGCGATCGACGCCAAACGGGCGGTCATGATCGACCGCCTCGGCCGGCGCGGCCTCGACCCGAGCGATGCGCTCGCCGCCGTCGACTCGGTCGGCATCCACGTGCTCGAGTCCGTTCACGCCGTGACCACGGGCAGCGTCTCCTTCGATCCGATCTTCGTCTCCGACGAGAACAAGCATCCGTCGCTCCGCACCGCGCTCGCCGACCTCGACTACGACGATGAGGAGAGCTGGCGTCACTTCGGCCTCCGAGCGTGCGTGCGAGGTGTCCTCGCCCTCCTCGCAGAGGGCGAGCGTCCCCGCCCGCGCTGAGCCCCGTCGCGCCGAGATCCGAGCCACTCCCCGCTCCGTCGAACGACGGCCCGCAGAACGAGGCGGCGACGGCCGAGCCGATCGAGTCCGAGCGCTACTGGCGCGAGCGCGGCGAGCGGGCCTGGCGGTGACCACCGGTACCTTCGCCGCGGTGACCGACGACCTGATCATCCTCGACGGGGGCATGGGCCAGGAGCTCCTGGCCCGCACCGACGCGCCTCCGACCCAGCTCTGGTCGGCGGCGGTGATGGACGCCGACCCCGATCTCGTCGTCGAGGTCCACCGCGACTATCTGGACGCCGGTGCCGACGTCATCACGATCAACGCGTTCTCGGCGACCCGATGCCGACTCGGGCCCCGCGGCCGCGAGTCCGACTACGAGCGCCTCCAGCAGCTCGCCCTCGACCTCGCCGGTCGGGCCCGCCGCGAGGCCGGGCGCGAGGACGATGCACTGATCGCCGGCTGCCTCGCCCCCTACGCGTGGGCGTACCGACCGGACCTCGCGCCGTCGTTCCACGATCTCGTGCCCGGCTTCACCGAGACCGCCGCGCTGCAGGCTCCGGGCGTCGACCTGCTGCTCTGCGAGACCATGGCCTCGGCACGGGAGGGGGCGGCCGCGGCGGTGGCTGCGGCCACGACAGGGCTGCCGGTGTGGGTGGCCTGGACGGTCGAGGACCACCCCACGGGGCTCCTGCGCAGCGGCGAGACGTTGCGCGAGGCGGTCGAGGCGGTGACGGGTCGCGGGGTCGCGCCGGCCGCGCTCCTGGTGAACTGCTCGGTCCCCGAGGCGATCGACGCCGCCGTGGGCGAGCTCGTCGCGCTGGCCGACGAGCTCGGCGTCCCGGCGGGCGCCTACGCCAACGGCTTCGGACCGATTATCGAGACCTACTCCACGTCGTCGACCGTCGAGGAGCTGCCCCGGCGCCACGACCTCGACCCCGACGGGCACCTCACGTGGATCCGACGCTGGCACGCCGCCGGCCTCTCGATCCTCGGTGGCTGCTGCGAGATCGGGCCCGCCCACATCCGGCGGATGACCGACGACCTCCGCCCCGGCCGGTCGGGCGCTCAGGGGTAGTCGAGGAGGCCGACGAGGGTGGCGTCGCCGTCGAGGGCCTCGTAGGCGTGGGACTGGTCGGCGGGGAAGGTCGCCCGGTCGCCGGGGCCGAGCTCGACCCCGGGCGGCGGACCCACCCGAACCCGGCCGGTCAGGCACACCGCGGTCTCGACCACGCCGCGGGGATGGGGTTCGGCCTCGTAGACCGCTCCGGCCCGCAGCGAGTACTCGTAGAGCTCGGCCACGCCTCGACGACCGGTGCTCTGCAGCAACCGGGCCCGGAAGGTCCGGTCGCTCGACTCGATCAGCGGGCCCTCGCCGGCGGCGAGCACGTCGATCTCGGGTCGGGCCTCGACGACGAGCTCACCGAAGGGGATCCCGAAGGCCGCCGTGATCGAGACGAGCGTCTCGACGCCGGGGTTGCCTTGCCCGGCCTCGAGCTGGGAGAGCGTCGACTTGCCGACGTCGGAGCGCCGGGCCAGCTCACCCAACGACCACCCGGCCCGCTCCCGCAGCCGGCGGATGTTCGCGCCCACGACGGCGACCATCTCGGTCGCATCGGTCGAGTCGTTGGCGCCGGCGGAGGTGTTCACTATGGTGAACGATATGTCCGATCGATCGAACGGGCCAGTCCGCGCCCACGAGGACGACAGCATCCGGCGCGAGCTGCGTCGCCAGGCGCTGTCGATCTCGCTCGCCGTGGCCCCCTTCGGCATCGTGTTCGGCGTGGCGTGCGCCGAGGCCGGGCTCTCCCCGCTGGTCGCCCTCGGGTACTCCACGCTGGTGTTCGCCGGCAGCGCTCAATTCGCCGCGGTCGACGTGCTCGGCGACGGTGGGACGGTCGCGGCCGCGGTCACCGCCGGCGTGCTCCTCAACCTCCGCTCTCTCGCCTTCGGTGTGGCGATGGCGCCGGTGCTGACCGGCCCGGTCTGGAAGCGGGCGCTGCTGTCGCAGCTGATGATCGACGAGTCGACCGCCGTCGGCACCGCCCGGCCCGAACCGCGGTGGCGGCGCTACGGCTACCTCGCTGCCGGTCTCGGCGTCTTCGCGCTGTGGAACCTCACCACGCTCATCGGCGTCTCGGCGATCTCGTCGTCGGGCGACCTGATCGAGCGGACCGGGCTCGATGCCGCCGCGCCCGCCGCCTTCCTTGCGCTCGTCTGGCCCCGCCTGTCGTCGCCGACGCAGCGCAACGTGGCGATCGCCGGCGCCGCGATCGCGCTGGTGCTCGTCCCGGTCGCGCCGGCGGGCATCCCGATCGTGGCCGCGGTCCTCGGCGTCGCCGCGGCCCGGTGGTCGCGATGAGCGCCGCCGTGGTGACCCTGGTCGTCCTGGCGTCGATCACCTTCGTGCTCAAGTCCGCGGCGCCGCTCGCCCTCGGCGGGCGATCGCTGCCGACGGGCGTGCAGATCATGGCCGACCTCGCGCCGGCCGCCCTGCTCGCCGGCCTCGTCGTGGTCGGCACCTTCGCGGTCGGGGAGTCCTTGGCCGTCGACGCCCGGGTCGTCGGCACGCTCGTCGCGGGTGTCGCGCTGTGGCGCCGAGCCCCGTTCGTCGTGGTCGTCGTGGTGGCGTGCGCCGCCACCGCGCTGGTCCGCCTGGCGACCTGAGCGACCCGAGGTCCCGCCCACCGCTACGGTGCCGTCGCCCCGAACGGGCCGGACGACGGATGCGGAGGAGCGGGTGCGGAGGATGGACGGATGAGCCGGATCGACACGGTGGAGGAGCTGCGGCGGGTCGCCGTGCACGTCATCGCCCGGGCCCGGGTCGCCGAGACCGGCCGCTTCTCGCTGCGGGTGACGCCGGGCGGGTTCGGCACGCCCGAGTTCGGCGACGCGCTCCGTCGGGTCCGTGTCGCCGGTGAGCACCTCGTCGTCGAGCAGGACCCGCCCGGCGGTGCCGCCTTCCACCAGGCACCGTTGGTCGGGTCGTCGCTGGCCGACCTGGCCATCGTCGCCGGGGTCGACCTGGGCGCGCCGCTCGACGTGGGTCACGACACCCCGCCGCTCGGCGACCCCGATGCGCCGCTCGTCGTCGACCCGGGCGTGCTCGCGGAGACCGCCGACTGGTACGCCGTCGTCGAGGCGGCGACGACGGCGATCGCGGCCGGCGTCGATGCCGACGCCGCACCGACGCTCCCCCGCCTGTGGCCGGAGCACTTCGACGTCGCGATCGAGGTCGACGCCCGACCGGGCCGTCGGGCCAACCTCGGCGGGTCGCCGGGCGACGGCTTCTCGGCCGAGCCCTACCTCTACGTCGGCCCCTGGACCGACGACCGGCCCGGCGGCGACGGCTACTGGGACGCGCCCTTCGGCGCGGCCCGGACCTGGAGCGCGCTCGGATCCGACCTCGTCACCGGCGCGATCGCGTTCTTCGAGGAGGGCCTCGCCCGCCTGCGCGACTGACGGCGAGCACCGCGTTCCGCAGCGCGGACCCGATGGGGGCCGCGTAGGGTCCCGGTGGCGGATCGTCGTTCAGGGGGACCGACGAACGCTCTCACTGGGGGATGACATGGCCCGACTTCGTTTCGGCACCTTCATGGCGCCGTTCCACCCGCCGGAGCACAATCCGACCCTGTCGCTCGAAGCCGACCTCGCGTTGCTCGAGCACATGGACCGGTTGGGCTTCGACGAGGCATGGATCGGCGAGCACCACTCGGCGGGCAGCGAGATCATCGCCTCGCCCGAGGTGTTCATCGCCAGCGCCGCGGCCCGCACGAGCAACATCAAGCTCGGGACGGGCGTGGTGTCGCTGCCATACCACAACCCGCTCTGGGTGGCCGAGCGGATCGTGCTGCTCGACCACCTCACCCGGGGCCGCATCATGCTCGGCGTCGGGCCCGGCGCGCTGCCGACCGATGCGGGGATGCTGGGGCTCAGTCCGCCCGAGATGCGCCCGCTGCTCGAGGAGCGCATGGAGATCGTGATGCAGCTGCTCACGACCGAGGAGCCCGTGAACTTCCGCTCCGACCGGCTGATCCTCGAGAACGCCCGCCTGCACCTGCGGCCCTACTCCGACCCGCTCTTCGACATCGCCGTCGCCGCCGTCGCCTCGCCATCGGGCGCCAAGCTCGCCGGCCGCTACGGCGCGGGCGTGCTCTCGCTGGGCGCCACCGTGGCGATCGGCATGGACGTGCTCGCCCACCACTGGAGCATCCAGGAAGAGGTCGCCGCCCAGCACGGCCAGGTGGCCGATCGGGCCAAGTGGCGCCTCGTCGGCCTCATGCACCTCGCCGAGTCAGAGGAGGAGGCGCGCCGCGACGTCGAGTACGGGATGGAGCAGTGGTTCCGCTACTTCCAGGACGTGGCCGCCTTCCCGCAGATGGCGGTCGAGGGCGGCAACCTCGACGAGATGGTCGACTTCGTCAACGGTGGGCTCGGCGTGGTGGGCACCCCCGACATGGCGATCGCCCAGATCGAGAGCCTCCTCGAACAGTCCGACGGCGGCTTCGGCGCCTACCTGACGCTGGCCCACAACTGGGCCAACACCCAGGCCACCCACAAGAGCTACGAGCTCTTCGCCCGGCACGTCATGCCCCGCTTCCAGGGGCAGGTCGACACGTTGATCGGGGCCGCCTCGCGAGCCCAGGACGCCCGGATCGACCTCGCCGACCAGCAGATGGTGGCCGTCGAGCAAGCCACCGAGCGCTACGAGCAGGAGCGCGCCGCGGCCGTCTCGGGCTAGGAGGGCATCGAAGGGTCCCGGTCGGCGCCCCGGCCGGGACCCTCCCGAAGCAGGTCAGACCGGGGCGAGGACGGGGTCGTCGATGTCGCGGAGCAGCGCGTCGACGATCGATCGGGGATCGTCCTCGAAGCCGATGACGTGGTCGGCGTAGCCCGCCCCGGGCTGCACGAACCGCTCGTGCATGGGCTGCACCACCTCGGCGAAGACCTGCCGCACCTCGGACTCGATCCGACCCCGCTCCCGGACGTCGCGCCCCACCCGACGTTCGAGGCGCACCGCGGCGGGCACGTCGAGGAACACGGTCCGGTGGAGCCGATCACGGACACCGGGGAAGGCGAGGAGCAGGATCCCCTCGACCAGGACGATCGGTCGGGGATCGAGGCGGGTCGATCCGGCCGCTCGCGAGTGGCAGCTGAAGTCGTAGACCGGCATCTCGACACCGACGCTGTCGGCGACGCGATCGAGGTGGGCCTCGAACAGCTCGTGGTCGATCGAGTCGGGGTGGTCGAAGTTCACGGCGAGCCGTTCCTCGAAGCTCAGGTGCCCGAGGTCGCGGTAGTACGAGTCGAGCGGGAGCACCCCCACGCGGTGTCGGCCGAGCCGATCGGCCAGGTGGTGGGTGAAGGTCGACTTCCCCGAGCCACTTCCGCCACAGACACCGACCAGCACCGTCTCGCGCACGGGAGTTGATCCTATGCCGAGATGGCGCGGAGGTGTCGGTTCTCCGGCCATCATCTGGACAATGGCTGAAGGCGTGCGGGTCGATCGGTGGCTGTGGTCGGTCCGCCTGTTCCCCAGCCGCACCCGCGCCACCGACGCGTGCTCGGCCGGAGCGGTCACCATCGACGGTGAGCCGGTCCGCCCTGCCCGTCGGATCCGGGTGGGTGACGTGGTCCACATCCGCCGTCGCGACCACGAGACGGTGGTCGAGGTGGCCCAGCTCATCGAGAAGCGGGTCGGCGCGCCGATCGCGGTCGAGTGCTACGTCGACCTCAGCCCACCGCGACCCGAACGCGACCCCCTGAACCCCTTCGCGGGCTACCCCGAGAGCGGTCATCGCGAGCGCGGCTCGGGTCGCCCGACCAAGCGCGATCGCCGCGAGACCGACCGACTCCGGGGCCGACGCGACTGAGAACATGGTGGCGATGACCAGGCACCCGGCTCGCGCCGCGCTCGTCGGCCTCGCCGTGGTCGTCGCCTCGGCGCTGGCCGCCGTCCTGGTCGTCGACGGGCTGTCCCGGCTCGGGGAGGCGCACCGGTACCGCCAGCGGACCGGCGAGGGGCTGCTGTTCTTCCAGGTCGGGTTGCGGGTCGCCCCGGCGGCGGCCCTGGCCCTCGCCGCCACGACCCTGGCCTGGGCGACCCAGGCGGGCCGCGGTGTCCGGACCGTCGCCGCGACCGGTGGGGCAGCCGCCGTCGTGGCAGTCGGCGCCACCGCCGTCGTGCTCAGTCGGGGGACGGCCTGCTTCGGGCCCTGTTGACCCCTCCCGGCCAGACCACCGGGAAGAGCGGGTGGTCGAAGGCGGCACCGGGATCGAGCTCATCCGGCAGCTCGGGGAAGCTCGGTGAGGTCGGCCACGGCCGGGGGTCCCAGCGGGCGTCGTCACCGACGAAGCGCAGCGAGAGCACCCGCCGACGTCCGGTGCCCGCAACGCCCGGGGCGCCGTGGATGGCCAGGAAGTGGAACCAGACGACGTCGCCCGGCTCCAGCTCCCAGGCCAGGATGTGGTGGGCATCGGGTTCGGCGTCGATGTCGGGCAGCTCGGCGAGCTGGCCCTCGGGGAACCACCGGGCCTCGTGGTGGAGGAACGTGCGCGGCACGCACCAGGGCCCGAGGTGGGAGCCGGCCACGACCTCCAGGCTGGCATCGAGCGGGACCGGGTCGACCGGGATCCACGCGCTCACCACCTGGCGACCGGCGATGTCGTAGTACGGCTGGTCCTGGTGCCATGGGGTGCGCTGGTGCGTGCCCGGTTCCTTGACGAGGACGTGGTCGTGGTGGAGGCGGATCTCGGTGGAAGCGGTGAGCGCTGCGGCGACGGCGGCGAGCTGGGACGACGCGGTGAGCCGATCGACCCATGGCAGGTGGTCGCGGGTGCGGAAGTCCTCGACGAACCGGCCGGGATCGTCGTCGGCGCTCGCCACGATCGCGCGCGCGGTCGGTGCGACGAGCGCATCGTCGACCGCCCGCCGGGCGAGTTCGAGCGATCTGGCGTCCAGGAGGCCGCGGGTGACCACGGCGCCGTCCCGCGCGAACTCGTCGACGAGGTCCTCATCGATCATCCTCCCATCGTCGTCGGTGCGGACGTCGTGGGCGAGGCGCGAGACTCCGCGGCGTGCCCGCCCGCTCCTACGGCCAGTTCTGCGGTCTCGCCCGGGCCCTCGAACACGTCGGTGACCGCTGGACGCTGCTGATCGTCCGACAGCTCCTGACGAGCCCTCGCCGCTACGTCGACCTCCGGCGGGCGCTGGGCACTCCCACGAACGTCCTCGCCGATCGGCTCCGGCGCCTCGCGGACGACGGCATCGTCGAGTCGACGATCCTGCCGGCACCCGCCCGGACGCCGGTGTGGGCGCTCACGGAGGAGGGCCGCGACCTCGAACCGGTCGTGCTCGAGCTGCTCCGGTTCGGCTCCCGCTACCTCGCCGACCCCGAGCGCATCGACGAGCCGGCCCACGACGACTGGGTCGTCTTCCCCCTGCGGTGGCTGGCGCGCCGTGCACCGGTTCCCGTGCCGGAGCGCTGGCGCTTCGAGCTGGGCGACGACCCGGTCGTGACGGTGTCGGTGGGCGGCGTCGCCGTGGACCTCGTACCCGACACCGGGTCGGTCGACCTGACCATCCGCGCAGCGGGTCCAGATCGACTCGCCGCCGTGCTCTCGGGGGCCGTGCCGGTACCCGGCGACCTCGACCTCGTCGGCGAACGTGACCGGTTCGTGGACCTCGTCCGGCTTGGACTACAGAATCAGTAACTATCGCTTGCTTTTGCGAACCACCCCGGACAGGATCGGGGCATGACCTGGACCCTCACGCGAACCCGTCGACTGCTCTGCCCACCCGACCAAGCGTGGGAGCTCGTCAGCGACCTGGCACTGACGCCGACCCTCAACCCGATGATCCGCTCGGTCGAGACCTCGGGACCCGACGAGGGGCTCGGCGCACGACGCCGGTGCCGTGCCGCCGGGCCGGGGCACATCGACGAGGAGGTGGTCTCTTGGGTGCCGGGCCAGCACGTCACCTTGCGCATCGTCGGCGGCATGCCGATCCGCGCCGAGGGGACCTGGACGGTGTCGGAGGCCGACATCGGCACCGAGGTGCGCTTCGACTACGTACCGCTCCCCCACCTGGGCCCGGTCGGCTCGACGATGCATCGCCTGATGCGGCGTCAGCTCGCTCGGAACTTCGACGCCATGCTCGACGCGCTGGTCGACCACGTCGAGGTCCTGCGGTGAACGCCTTCCCCGCCGCCGCCGTCGACCTCCTCGCCGAGCTGCCGACCCACCCGGCCGGCTGGACCAGGGAGCACGCCGATCGCTCCGCCACCGAGCTGATGGATCCGCTCCGCGAGGTGGTCGACGTGCTCGGTGACCACCTGCGGGCCGACGTCTCCCCGGGTCTGGTGTCGGAGCCGACCGTGCGCGGATCGATCTCGCCGCTCACCACCGACCGGCGTTTCGCGGGGGCCGACACCCCCGCGTACAAGGATCACGTCCTCCTGCGCTTCTGGGAGGGTCCGACCAAGCAGACCGCCCCGACGCTCTTCATCCGGCTCGGCACCGACGGCATCGGTCTGGCCAGCGGCGTCGCGCTCGGCGGAGCGTCCCGCGACCGCTGGCGGGAAGCCGTGGCCGGTGACGCCGGCGAACAGGTCGCGAAGCTGCTCCACGAGCTGACAGCCGACGGCCACGAGGTGGCCGGCGACCTGCTCGCCAGGGTGCCGAAGCCCCACGACCCCGATCACCCACGGGCCGAGCTGTTGCGTCGCAACGGCGGCCTGCAGGTCCGCAAGCTGCATCCCCTCCCGCCCGGCGAGGGCGTCGAGCCCTTCGCCACCGCCTGCGCCGATCTGCTGCAGAGCTTCGCCGAGCTCCACCGCTGGTTCGTGACCCACGTCGGGGAGGCGGCGTGAGCGGCAGCGCCACCGTGGCCGACGAGACGTTCTGGGACCTCGCCGCGCCCCGCATCGCCGCCGGTGCCGTCGTCGAGGGGACGATGATGGGCACCCGGTGCCTGCGTCGAGACGGCGAGTTCGTGGCGATGATCGCCCGCACGTGGGAGGGGCTCGTCGTGAAGCTGCCGCCCGAGCGGGTCGACGAGCTCGTCGAGGCGGGCACCGGGCTGTGCTTCGCTCCGAACGGCAAGGTCTTCCGGGCCTGGCTCCACGTGCCCGACGTCGACGAGGCGATCTGGTCCGGCCTGCTCGACGAGGCCATCGCCGCCGCGGGCTGAGCGCTCGGCGCACACCGGCGAGCGCTGACGCTGGGCCACACTGGCGGACGTGACCCCCGTCCGCCGCAGCGCGGCGTTGGCCTCCCTCGCACTGCTCGCCACGGCATGCTCGGTGCTCGACACGACCGACGACGCCCCGCCGACGACGATCTCCGACGCCGCGGCGCCGACCTCGACCACCACGCCGGTGCTCCCGGCAGCCGCCGCTCCGACGGCCACGACGATGCCCACCACGACCGTCCCCCTGGGCCCACCGCGAGCGCTCGTCACCCCGACCGGGGTCGTCGTCCCCGTACGAGGAGGTGGTCCGGGCGCCTGGATCGTGGGCACGCCCTGCCACGGTGAGGCGACGGTCGCCGACGGCGGGCCCATCCACGGGGTCACGGTGCTGATCGATCCGGGCCACGGCGGCGACGACGAGCCGGGTGCGGTCGGAGCCGGTGGGCTCCAGGAGGCCGACCTCAACCTCGATGTCGCGTGGCGGCTGAGCGCCGCGCTGGCCAAGCGGGGCATCGACTCGCTCCTCACCCGCCCGGCGGACTACCGCATCGCCGTCATCGCCCGGGCCGAGCTCGCCACCGTCATCCAGCCCGAGGTGTTCGTCTCGGTCCACCACAACGGGGGCGAGACCGTGCCCCGCGAGGCGCCGGGTGTGGAGGTCTTCCATCAGTCGACCTCCGACGGGTCGCGGCGACTCGGTGGGCTGGTCTTCGAGGAGCTGATGGCCGCCTTCGAGCCGCTGGAGGCCGACTGGGTCGGTGGCCCGCTCCACGGCGTGTCGTACCGGCTGAACCGTGATGACGAGGATCTCTACGGCGTGCTGCGTCGTCCGGTCGGCGTCGACACGGTGCTCACCGAGGCGATGTACCTGACGAACCCGTCCGAGGAGGACTTGCTCGACGACCCGGCCGTGCTCGACCTCGAGGCCGAGGCGTTGGCGACGGCGATCGAGCGCTTCCTCACCACCGACGACCCCGGCACCGGGTTCATCGATCCGACGACCTTCCGGGGCGATCTCGGTTCGGGCGGCGGGACGGTCGGCTGCGAGGACCCACCGCTGGAGTGAGCGCCGCCACGCGCCACAGCCGGATGGGATCATCGTCGCCGTGCTGCTCGAAGACGTCGTCGCCACCTCTCTCGCCGTCGGTGCCACCTCGAAGCGGGGCGAGAAGACCGCGGCGTTGGCCGAGCTGCTGCGCCGGCTCGACGTCGACGAGATCGAGCCGGCCGTCGGCTTCCTCTCGGGCGAGGCCCGCCAGGGGCGCATCGGCGTGGGGTGGCGAACGGTCGCGGCGGTCGAGGTCGCACCCGCCGTCGAGGCGACCCTGGAGATCCTCGACGTCGACGCCGCCCTCGGCCGATTGCAGGACACCACCGGGCCGGGCTCGGCCGGGGCCCGGGCCGATCAGCTCGCCGACCTCCTCGGGCGGGCGACCGTCGACGAGGCCGAGTTCCTCGGTCGCCTGCTCGTCGGCGAGCTGCGCCAGGGTGCGCTCGCAGGGATCGTCGCCGACGCCGTGGCGAAGGCCGCAGGGGTCCCGGCGCCGACGGTCCGACGGGCGGCGATGCTGGGTGGCGATCTCGGCCGGGCCGCCCGCATCGCGCTGACCGAGGGCGTCGACGAACTCACCTCGGTTCGACTCCGCGTGCTCCACGGTGTCCAGCCCATGCTCGCCTCGACGGCGGACGACGTCGCCGCCGCGGTGGCCGACCTCGGGTTCGTCTCGGTCGAGTGGAAGCTCGACGGCGCACGGGTCCAGGTGCATCGCTCCGGCGACGAGGTCCGGGTCTACACCCGCAACCTCAACGACGTGACGCCCCGCCTCCCCGAGGTGGTCGAGGTGGTCCGCTCGCTCCCGGTCGAGGCCGTCGTGCTCGACGGCGAAACGCTCCGGGTCGGCGACGACGGCCGACCCGCGGCGTTCCAGGACACGATGAGCCGCTTCGGGCGCGAGGACGAGTCCGACTGGGAGGCCGAGCTCCGACCCTGGTTCTTCGACGTCCTCCACCTCGATGGGCGCGACGTCCTCGACAAACCCCTCGGCGACCGACTCGACCTCCTCGACCGCATCGCCGCTCCACACCGGGTCCCCGGCCGACTCACCGACGATCCCGACGTCGCCGCCGCGGTCCTCGACGAGGCACTCGGGCTCGGTCACGAGGGCGTGATGGTCAAGGGGGCGTCGTCGAGCTACGAGGCCGGCCGCCGGGGCAAGGCCTGGCGCAAGGTGAAGCCCGCCCACACCCTCGACCTGGTCGTGCTCGCCGCCGAGTGGGGTCACGGCCGGCGGACCGGGTGGCTGTCGAACCTCCACCTCGGCGCCCGTGCGACCGACGGTGGCTTCGTGATGGTGGGCAAGACGTTCAAGGGCATGACCGACGAGTTGCTCGCCTGGCAGACCGAACGGCTCCAGGCGCTCGAGATCGAGACGCGTGGCATCACCGTCCACGTCCGCCCCGAGCTGGTGGTCGAGATCGCCGTCGACGGCGTGCAGTCGTCGACCCGCTACGCCGGCGGCGCCGCGCTCCGCTTCGCCCGGGTGAAGGGCTACCGGGCCGACAAGGACCCCACCGACGCCGACACCATCGAGACCGTGCGCTCGATGCTCCCGGGTCGCTGAGCCGCGACGTCGGGCCCGTCGATCAGATCGCGGCCGCGATGCGGCGCTTGATCGAGTCGGGCAGCAGCTTCACGCTCCCGAGCAGCACCTTGTTCTGCGCGCCGGGCACGACCATCGCCCGTCCCTTCGCGGCGCCGTCGAGGCCGATGGCGGCCACCTGCTCGGCGGTCTGCCATGCGAAGTCCGGGATCTTCGAGGCGTCGAACTCGGCGCGGTCCTGGAACTCGGTCCGTGTGAAGCCCGGCGCGAGGCACGAGACGACGACGCCCTGCTCGCGCAGCTCCTCGTGGACGCTCTGGGAGAACGACGTCACGAAGGCCTTGGTCGCCGCGTAGACGGCCGAGCTCGGCGCCGGCGTCGCCGCGGCGACCGACGACACGTTGAGGATCGTGCCACCGGCCCGTTCGCTCATCACCGTCGCTGCGGCGTGGGTCAGCTGGACCAGCGCGGAGACGTTCACGTCGACCATCGCCTGCTGCCGCCCGGCATCGACCTCGACGAACGGGCCGCTGTGTCCGAACCCGGCGTTGTTGACCAACAGATCGACGGGATCCTCCTCGGACCGCAGCCGCGCCTCGACCGCCGCGATGCCGTCGGCGGTCCCCAGGTCGGCGGGCAGGATCTCGCTGTCGACGTCGAGCGTCTCGGCCAGGGCTTCCATCCGCTCGGCCGACCGGGCGACCAGCACCACCGGGGTGCCCTGTTCGGCGAGGCGTTCGACCATCGCCTTGCCGATGCCGCTCGAGGCGCCGGTCACCACCGCTCGTCGCCAACCCATCGCACGCTCCTCGCCTCAGCCGATGGCGACGAAGCTATCGACCAGCCAGGACACGCCCTCGTCGATGACGTCGGAGGTCATGGATCGGTCTCGATGGATCAGGCAGGCTCGTCGCCATGCGCGACGCGACCGCTCTGCTCCACTCGTCGATGCCGCTGTGCGCCGAGCTCGGCATGCGGGCCACCGCCATCGCTGCCGATCGCTGCGTCGTGGAGCTGGACTGGCGCCCCGAGCTGTGCACCGTCGGCGGCGCGCTGCACGGCGGCGCGCTGATGGCGCTCGCCGACTCGGCCGGGGCGGCCTGCGCGTTCGCCAACCTGCCCGACGGCGCGACCGGCACGTCGACGATCGACTCGCAGACCAACCTGCTCGCGGGGGTCCGCGAGGGCACGGTCACGGCGACGGCCGCGCCGCTCCACGTCGGGTCGAGCACGATCGTCGTCGAGACGGAGGTGCGTCGGGCCGACGGACGGCTGGCGGCCAAGACCACCCAGACCCAGATCGTGCTCCGCTGACGCCGCTCAGGTCAGCAGCGCCTCGGAGCCGAGGTCGAGGATCTGGCGACCGTGACGCGACGCCATCGCCATGAACATGTCGTCGCCTCGCTCGGTGCGCCCGACGATCATCGAGGCGACGATCGCCATGTGGAAACCCGAGTAGGCGTGGAGGCGATAGCGGTCCCACGCCT
Organism: Actinomycetota bacterium; assembly: GCA_039197885.1. Taxonomy (GTDB): domain Bacteria; phylum Actinomycetota; class Acidimicrobiia; order Acidimicrobiales; family Poriferisodalaceae; genus JBCBSZ01. The sequence continues at coordinate 24,805 of JBCCTY010000024.1, forward strand.
CGTCGGCCGGGATCGTGACCCCCTCGGCGGCGAGTCGCCCGAGGTAGCCGGTGACGAGCTCGCGCTCGTGCGTGCGACGGTCCTCGACACCGAGCCCTGCGCCGAGGAAGTAGGCCACGTCGGAGAGCCCGTCACCGAGCGAGACCGTCTGCCAGTCGACGACGGTCACGGGATCCTCACCCCCGTAGGGGGCGAAGAGCATGTTGTCGAGGCGGAAGTCACCGTGCACGACGGTCTCGACCAACGGTTCCTGCGCGTAGTAGCGCCGGATGTCGGCGATGAACCGCTCACCCATGGCGAGCACGTCGTCGTCGAGCCGATCGGCGTAGCGCTCGACCCACCCCGGCCACAGCGCGCTCATCATCTGGGCGAGGAACTCGTAGGCCTGCTCGTCACGGCCGCTCAGCACGTCGAGCTCGCGCAGCGACGGATCGGCCACGGGCGGGGCGTGGAGCTTCACCGCCTCGTCGAGCACCAGCGCGGCGACGTCGGGGATGGTGCCGTTCAG
>JBCCTY010000025.1:0-25165 GCA_039197885.1 Actinomycetota bacterium
GAACCAGGTGCGTGAGGTGCGGCTCGACCCGGTGCGCGGCCGGATCCTCGATCGCAACGGCGTGGTGCTCGCCGACAACGTGTTGGTCGGTGAGGTGGCCCTCGACCGCGAGGTCATGCGCTCGCTCGACGACAACGACCAGCTGCTCGAGATGGTCGAGCGACTCGGGCCCGTGATCGGGATGTCGGCGCAGGAGATCCTCGACGAGTACTACGACCTCAACAACCACCCGCTGCTGCCGGTGGTGCTGGTCGACGGCGTCGACGAGCGACTACTGACCTTCCTCAAGGAGCGCCAGAACGAGTTCCCCGGCGTCATCGCCCGACAGGTGCAGCGGCGGATCTATCCGCTCGGGCCGGTCGCCTCGCACGTGGTGGGCTACGTCGGCGAGATCCCCCAGGACGACCTGGAGCGGCTCGAGGACCGCGGCTACGCGCCAGGCGACGCCTTCGGCAAGGCCGGCGTCGAGCAGATCTTCGAGGAGGACCTCCGCGGCCGCAACGGCCTCGAGCGCTACGAGATCGATCGCCGCATCCGCATCGTGGACCGCGAGGTGATCGAGCCACCGACCGCGGGCAGCGACGTCGTGCTCACCATCGACACGCGGTTGCAGGTGGTGGCCGAGCAGGCCCTCGAGGAGGGGCTGCTCAACGCCCGTCGCGACGAGGGTGAGTTCAACGTCACCCGACCGGCACCCGGCGGTTCGGTGGTGGTCCTCGACGTCACCGACGGCTCGGTCGTCGCCATGGCGTCGTACCCCTACTTCGACCCGAACGAGTTCATCGGTGGCATCTCCAACGACCTCTGGGAGCGGCTGATCCGCCCGTCGTCCTACGCGCCGCTCAACAACCGGGCCATCCAGGGCCTCTACGCCCCGGGCTCGACCTTCAAGCCCTTCACCGCCATCGCCGGGCTCGAGGCCGGGGTGATCGACCTCGGCACCCCGATCTACGACCCGGGCTTCTACGAGCTCGACCCGTGCGAAGGCGAGAAGTGCCGGTGGACCAACGCCGGTGACGCCGTCTACAACATGGTCGACCTCAACCGGTCGCTCGTCGTGTCGAGCGACGTCTACTACTACTCGATGGCCGCGGACATCCAGCGTGACCTCCCCGAGGGCGAGGACGAGATCATCCAGGAGGTCTCCCGCGAGTTCGGCTTCGGCTCCGAGACCAACATCCAGCTCCCGTTCGAGCGGGCAGGCCAGGTGCCCGACCGAGAGCTCAAGCAGGAGCTCTTCGACGCCGGGGTGTTCGAGTTCGGCAACTGGTTCGTCGGCGACACGATCAACCTCGCCATCGGTCAGGGCGAGCTGCTCGTCACCCCGCTCCAGCTCGCCAACGCCTACGCCACCCTCGCCACCCGCGGCGAGCGTCAGCAGCCCAACATCGTGGCCGAGGTCATCGAGCGCACCGAGGGCGAGGTCGTCCGGGAGCTCAGCGAGCGCAATCTCGCCGAGTTCGACATGGCGACACCGGCCCCCGACGCCACCTGGGAGACGCTCGCCGGTGGCCTCATCGGTGCGGTGCGCAGCAGTCAGGGCACCGCCGTCGAGGCCTTCTCGGGCTTCCCGCTCGACAACTTCGTCGTCGCGGGCAAGACCGGCACGGCCCAGCGCTTCGGCCGCAACCCGGTCACCCAGGCCCGACTCGAGGACACCGCGCTCTTCGTCGGCTACGCACCGGCCTTCGACCCGCAGTACGTCGTGGTTGCGGTGCTGGAGGAGGCCGGCTTCGGTGGCCAGGCCGCCGCCCCGGTGGCCCGTCAGGTGCTCGACGCCATCGTCGAGCTCGAGCTCACCGGCGACATCCTCACCGACGAGGAACGGGCCGCGATCGAGGCAGCCGAGGCCGCGGAGGAGGCGTCGTGACCGCGTTGCGCGAGCGGCCGCTGGGCAGCACCGATCCCCGTGCACCGGCCCGGCACGTCGACTGGAGCATCATCCTCGTCTGCCTCGCCCTCTCGGCGATCGGCGTGGCGGCGATCTACAGCGCAACCCAGCGAAGCCTCACCGACGCCGGCGACGACCCCTTCTTCTACGCCCAGCGCCAGATCACCTTCCTGGCCGTGGGCCTGACGGCGGCGGTGATCACCTGGTTCATCGACCACAAGGTGCTCCGCGACTGGTCGGCCCAGCTCTACGGCGCCACGATCCTGGCCCTGCTCGCCGTGCTCGTGCTCGGTCGCGAGATCAACGGCGCCCGATCGTGGTTCCAGCTGCCCGGGTTCCAGCTCCAGCCGTCGGAGTTCGCGAAGTTGAGCGTGATCGTCGCCCTGGCGGCGTTCGTCTCCGCAAGCGGCCCAGGAGCGGGGATCGATCGCTTCGTCACCGGGTTGGCCATCGCCGGCGTGCCGATGCTGCTGATCCTGGCCCAGCCCGACATCGGGACGATGCTCGTGTTCGTCGCGATCACCATGGGGATCTTCCTGGTCGGCGGCGCACGGGCGGCCCACATCCTCGGCGCGACGGTGGTCGCCGTGGTCGGCGTGACCGTCGTGTTGACCCTCGGCCTGTTGCCGGAGCCGCAGGAGGCCCGACTCACCAGCTTCCTCAACGACGACGCCCCCGACGAGTACCGCTACAACGGCAAGCAGTCGGAGATCGCCATCGGCGCGGGTGGACTCACCGGCCGGGGCTGGCTCGAGGGGACACAGACCAGCGGCGACTTCGTGCCCGAGCAGCACACCGACTTCATCTTCACCGCCATCGCCGAGGAGTTCGGCTTCATCGGCGCCGGGACGGTGCTGGCGCTCTACGCCTTCCTCGTGTGGCGGTTGTGGCGCCTCGCCGCGCTCGCCCGTGACGGATTCGGGACCCTGGTCATCCTGGGCGTGCTGTCGATGTTCATGTTCCAGATCTTCCAGAACGTCGGCATGACGATCGGCGTGATGCCCATCACCGGTATCCCGCTGCCGTTCCTCTCCCACGGCGGATCGTCGACGATCATGGCCTGGACCGCGATCGGCCTCGTGCTCGGCGTCCACGCCCGCCGTTTCAGGTAACGGCACTCGACCGGTTCGCGCCCGGCGTGGTCACGGCGGACACGGCGGGTCGTGGGTGTACCGTGGTCGCGATCATGACCGACCTCTGGCCGCGCCTCGAACCGCTGTTGCCGCGTGTGCAGAAGCCCGCCCGCTACATCGGCGGCGAGGGCGGCGCGGTGACCCCGGACTGGGCGCCCCACAAGGTGGCGTGGCTCCTCGGCTACCCCGACACCTACGAGGTCGGCCTGCCCAACCAGGGTCTCCAGATCCTCTACGAGATCCTCAACGAGCGAGACGATGCGCTCGCCGAGCGCACCTACGCCCCGTGGGTCGACCTCGAGGAGCAGCTCCGGACCCACGACGTCCCGCTGTTCTCGGTCGACACCCACCGACCGGCACGCGACTTCGACGTCCTCGCCTTCAATCTCTCCGCCGAGCTCGTCTACACCAACCTCCTGAACTGCCTCGACCTCGCAGGGCTGCCGATCCACACCGCCCGCCGCGCCGACGCCGACCCGCTCGTCGCCGTGGGCGGCCACGCGGCCTTCAACCCCGAACCGGTCGCCGACTTCGTCGATCTCGTGGTGCTCGGCGACGGCGAGGAGGTGGTCTCCGAGATCACCGAGGTGGTGGCGGCCTGGAAGCGTGCCGGCAAGCCGGAGGGTTCCCGCGAGCGCCTGCTGCGCGACCTCGCCGTCATCGAGGGCGTCTACGTGCCGTCCCTCTACGACGTCTCCTACGACGGTCCCCACATCGCAGAGGTGGCCCCCCGGTTCGCCGACGTGCCCGAGGTGGTCGAGAAGCGGACGGTCATCGACCTCGCCGACTGGCCGTACCCCCGCAACCAGCTCGTGCCACTGACCGAGGTCGTGCACGACCGGCTCAACGTCGAGGTCTTCCGGGGGTGCACCCGCGGGTGCCGCTTCTGCCAGGCCGGCATGATCACCCGTCCGGTCCGGGAGCGCCCGGCCGAGCAGGTCACCCAGATGATCGGTGACGGGCTCCGGCGCACCGGCTACGACGAGGTGAGCCTGACGTCGCTGTCGACCGCCGACTTCTCCGGCATCGAGGAGGTGACCGGGGCCACGATGTCGGATCCGGTCAACTGCGGCCGGGTGTCGATCTCGCTGCCGAGCCTGCGCGTCGACGCGTTCACCGTTGGCATCGCGGCCCAGGTCGCCAAGGCCCGGCGCAGCGGACTCACCTTCGCCCCGGAGGCGGGCTCGTGGCGGCTCCGTCAGGTCATCAACAAGCTGATCACCGACGACGACCTCGAGGCCGCCGTGGAGTCGGCCTACTCCCAGGGCTGGCAGCGGATGAAGCTGTACTTCCTCACCGGCCTGCCGTCGGAGATGGACGACGACACCGAGGCCATCGCCGAGCTGGGCAAGCGCTGCGTCGAGATCGGCAAGCAGCACGCCAAGGGTGCCTCGGTGACGGTGTCGCTCGGTGGGTTCGTGCCGAAGGCCCACACACCCTTCCAGTGGTTCGGCATGAACGGCGTCGACGAGCTCCAGCGCAAGGTGAACCTCGTACGTGCCGCCGTGCGAAAGACGCGGGTCCAGATCAAGTGGCACGAGCCCGCTGCCTCGCTGGCCGAGGGGCTCGCCTCACGCGGCGATCGCCGCATCGGCGCCGTGATCGAGCGGGTCTGGCGGGCGGGCGGCACCTTCCAGGAGTGGACCGAGCGCTTCGATCTCACCCGCTGGACCGACGCGATGGCCGCCGAGGGCCTCGACCTCGACTGGTACACCACCCGGCATCGCCACGAGGACGAGATCCTCCCGTGGGATCACCTCCGCGCCGGCCTCCACCGTGACTTCCTCTGGCAGGACTGGCAGGACGCGCTGGCCGGCGCCGGCCTGCCCGACTGCCGATGGACGCCGTGCTACGACTGCGGGGCCTGCACGGAGTACGGCGTCGAACACGTCGTGGCCTCGCCGGTCCCGCCGGCCGGTGGTTCCCAGGGCACCGGTCAGGATCTCGTGGGCGCCGGCGCTCCGGTCCGCTTCCTCGGCGCGAGGCCGACGGGGGCGGCGAGGTGACCGCCGCGACGACCATCCGTCTCCGCTTCACCAAGCGGGGCAAGGTTCGCTTCACCGGCCATCGTGACGTCGCCCGCATCTGGGAACGGGCGCTGCGCCAGACCGGTGTACCGATCGCCTACACCCAGGGCTTCTCACCGCGGCCTCGTCTGAGCTTCGGCCTGGCGCTGCCCACCGGTGACGAGTCCGACGGCGAGTACCTCGACCTGCTCCTCGACGAGCCGGTCGATCCCGAACCGCTGTGCGAGGCGCTGACCGCAGCCCTGCCCGACGGGTTCGAGGTGACCGCGGCGACGACGATCGAGCGATCGACGCCGTCGCTGCAGGAGTCCGTGATCGCCTGCACCTGGTGGTTCGAGGTGCGACAGATCGAACGGGACACGGCCGGAGCGCTCGCCCGCGAGCTGCTCGAGGCCGACGTGCTGCCGTACACGCGGCGGCGCAAGGGGCGTGAGGTCGAGGTGGACCTCCGCTCCGCTCTGGGGTCGCTGGTCCCACTCGGCTCGTCCGAGCGTGGGCAGGCGTTCTCCGTCGAGCTCGCCACCAAGCCGTTCAGCGTTCGGCCGGCCGAGCTCATCGCCGCGACGCACCCCGAGCTCGAGCTCGGGTTGTCGCGACGCACCCACCAATGGATCGATGGCGACGGCGCCCGTCGGGAGCCCATCCCGATGCCCGACCTGGTCCACGAGCTCGCCGAGGTGCGGGCGTCGTGATGACCCGGTCGGCTCGCGCCCGCCTCGCGTCGGTGCCCTCCGGGCGCACCGAGACGGAAAGGTTTGGACATGGCCGAAGAGGCAGCCGGTCGGGAGACCGCCGCGCCCGACGATCGGGGGAGTGGCCCCCATCTCGTGCCGAAGGTGCCGCCCCCCGGGCAGCGCGAGAGCGGTGAGCAGGCGTCGTCCGGTTCGGGCGACGGCACCAAGAAGAGCGGGAGCGGTGGACGACGTCGCCGACGTCGTCGTTCGGGCACGGGCGGCGGCCAGGGCTCGGGCGCGTCCGCCGAGTCGTCCTCCGGCGACCAGCGCCAGAGCGGTGGCCAGCAGGGCGGCCAGCGGCAGCGCCAGGGCGCTGATCAACAGGGCGGCGAGCGGCAGCGCCAGGGTGGCGATCAGCAGGGCAGCCGGGGGTCGGGCGGCCAGCAGCAGCGTCAGGGCGGTGATCAGCAGGGCGGCGAGCGGCAGGGTGGAGAGGGCTCGTCGAGCGGTCGCCGTCGGCGTCGACGCGGCGGCCGTGGCCGCGGCGGAGGCGGTGGCGGAGGGCGCGGAGGTCAGGGCCAGCCGACCCCGGTCGAGGCGACGGCGCAGATCGACGGCGTCGACCCCATCGAGCTCGACGAGGAGTCCCTCGCCCGCCGTCGGGGGCGGAGCCGCAAGGGCCGCCCCGTCGGCCGGTACCTCATGTGCGTCCACGGCCACAGTGACGGGCTGACCGAGATCTCGGTGCTCGAGGGGCGCAACCTCATCGAGCACTACGTGTCACGTCCGTCCGACAACGTGTCGGAGATCCACGGCAACATCTACCTCGGCCGCGTCCAGAACGTCCTCCCCGGCATGGAGGCCGCGTTCGTCGACATCGGCACGCCGAAGAACGCGGTGCTCTACCGCGGTGACGTCACCTACGACGCCGACGACCTCGACAAGAAGGGCGAGAAGCCCCGCATCGAGGACATGCTGAAGGCCAAGCAGAACATCCTCTGCCAGGTCACCAAGAACCCGATCGCCCACAAGGGCGCCCGGCTCACGACCGAGGTCTCGCTCCCGGGCCGGTTCGTGGTGCTCGTCCCGGGTCAACCCGACACCTTCGGCATCTCGAAGCGGCTCAACGACGGCGAGCGCAAGCGCCTCCGTTCGATCCTCGAGCGGGTCAAGCCGAAGGAGCACGGTCTGATCGTGCGGACCGCCGCCGAGGACGTCACGGCCGAGGAGATCGAGCGCGACGTGCAGCGCCTCGGTGAGCAGTGGCGCCAGATCGACGCGCTCGCGGCATCGTCGAAGGCGCCGGCCCTGCTCTACACCGAGCCCGACATGGCGGTCCGGGTCATCCGCGAGGAGTTCAACAAGGACTACCGCGGGATCATCATCGACGATCGCGACCTGTACGAGCAGGTGGCGTCCTACATGAAGGCGGTCACGCCCGCACTGGCCGAGCGGATCGAGTACTACGACGCCGACGCCGAGGGCCTCCCGCTGTTCGAGCGCCACCACGTGCACGAGCAGGTCATGAAAGCCCTCGACCGCAAGGTCTGGCTGCCCTCGGGAGGCTCGCTGATCATCGAGCACACCGAGGCGCTCACCGTCATCGACGTCAACACCGGCAAGAACGTGGGCAAGTCCAGCCTGGAAGAGACCGTCTTCCGCAACAACCTCGAGGCCGCCGAGGAGATCGCCAAGCAGCTCCGCCTCCGCGATATCGGCGGGATCATCGTGATCGACTACGTCGACATGGAGGAGGCGAAGCACCGCAAGGAGCTCGTGCGGGTCTTCCGCGAAGCCCTGGCGAGGGACAAGACCCGGACCCAGGTCTACGACGTGTCCGACCTCGGACTGGTCGAGATGACCCGCAAGCGCATCGGCGAGGGGCTGCTCGAGTCGATGTCGCGAGGCACGGGGCCTGCCAGCCAGTAACCTGGCTCGCCGTATGTACGCAGTCATCCACTCCGGTGGGAAGCAGGCCCGGGTCGAGGAAGGGCAGACGATCGACGTCGAGCTCCTCGACGCCGCGGAGGGCGACGAGGTGTCGCTGCGCCCGGTCATGGTCGTCGACGGCGACGCCGTGCTCTCCACCGCCGAGGAGCTGAGCGGGGCCTCGGTCGCCGCTCGCGTCGTCGGCGAGATCAAGGGCCCCAAGATCACCGGTTTCACCTACAAGAACAAGACCAGGAGCCGTCGTCGCTGGGGTCACCGCCAGCGCTACACCCGGCTCGAGATCACCGGCATCGACAAGGGGTAGGCCATGTCCAAGACGAAGGGCGCAGGCTCCACCAAGAACGGGCGCGACTCCCAGTCCAAGCGGCTCGGGGTCAAGGCGTACGACGGCGAGGTCGTGACCGCCGGTTCGATCATCGTGCGCCAGCGGGGCACGAAGATCCACCCGGGTCGCAACGTCGGCCGTGGCGGCGACGACACCCTGTTCGCGACCGCCGACGGCCAGATCAAGTTCGGGTCCCGTCGCGGCCGCAAGCTCGTCGAGGTGCTGCCGACCGACTGACGCCGGCCCGGCAACCGAACGTGAGTCACCGCCGGCCCGTCAGGGGCCGGCGGTGTCGCGTCCGGGGGCGGGTGGCGACCGCGACACGGACGGGCGACGTCGGCCCCCGAGCCCGACGGAGGCGGACACCGCCAGGTGTGACGTGCGTCGGTCCGAACACCCACCACCCGGTGTCGCCGCGGCCGTAGCCTGGCTCCCCGTGTCCGGTTTCGTCGATGTCTCCCAGATCCACGTGAAGGCCGGGAACGGCGGCGCCGGGTGCGTCTCGTTCCGTCGGGAGGCCCACGTGTCGATGGGCGGCCCCGATGGTGGTGACGGCGGTGACGGTGGCGACGTGTGGCTGGTGGCCGATCGCAACGTCGCCAGCCTCCTCGGCTTCCGCGACCATCCCTTCCGGCGCGGTGGCGACGGCGTGCACGGGCAGGGCAAGAAGAAGCACGGTGCCAACGGCGACGACGAGGTGGCCCGCGTGCCGATGGGCACGGTCGTGCTCGATCGCGACAGCGGCGAGGTGCTCGCCGACCTGGCCCACGACGGTGACCGCTGGCTGGCCGGACGTGGCGGCCGTGGTGGCAAGGGCAACGCCCGCTTCCTGTCCAACCGCCGTCGGGCACCGGCGTTCGCCGAGCAGGGTGAGGTCGGCGAGGAGGTCTGGTACGAGGCCGAGCTCAAGCTCATGGCCGATGTCGCGCTGGTCGGGTTCCCGAACGCCGGCAAGAGCACCCTCATCTCCCGTATCTCGGCGGCCAAGCCGAAGATCGCCGACTACCCGTTCACGACGTTGGTCCCGAACCTCGGCGTCGTCCGACGTGACGAGACCGAGTACGTCGTCGCCGACATCCCCGGCCTGATCGAGGGCGCGAGCGAGGGTCGAGGTCTCGGGCACCAGTTCCTCCGCCACGTCGAGCGGGCGCGGGCTCTGGCCGTCCTGATCGACCTGGCGCCGGTCGACGGCCGCAGCCCGGCCGAGCAGGAGGAGATCCTGCTCGGCGAGCTCGGTGCCTACCGTCCCGACCTGCTCGATCGGCCCCGACTCGTCATCGGCACCAAGGCCGATGTCGCCACCGAGGACTTCGACGGGCCGACGATCAGCGCCGTCACCGGTGACGGCCTCGATCGGCTGGTCGGTCGCCTCGGCGCCCTGGTGCTCGAAGCGCGTGAGGTGGAGGAGGAGTCGGCCGGGTTCGTGCTCCACCGGCCCGAGGTCGGGGGCGTACGCATCGAGCGTGCCGATGACGGCGCCTACGTGGTGGTCGGGCGCGAGGCGGAGCGCGCGGTGGCCCTGTCGGACCTGACCGACCTCGGCGCGCTCGACGTGGCCCGCCAGCGGCTCGACCGCCTCGGGGTGCCCAAGGCCCTGACCCGGGCCGGGATCGGGGTCGGCGACACGGTCCGGATCGGGAGCTTCGAGTTCACCTACGAGGACGACGACCTCGGCGGGGACCAGGAGTGACCGCGCAGACCTCGTCGGGTCGTCCCCGATTGGTCGTCAAGGTCGGCACGTCCTCGCTCACCGGCGAGGACGGCCGCATCGACGAGTCGATGATCGCCTCGCTGGTGGAGCAGGTCGATCTCGTCCGACGTGACGACGTGGAGGTCGTCGTGGTCACGTCGGCCGCCATCGCGGCCGGGTTGCCCCAGCTCGGCATCGATCGGCCCACCGATCCCGTGGCGCTCCAGGCGGTCGCCACGGTCGGCCAGATCGAGCTGATCCGGGTCTGGTCCGACCGCTTCCGCCGCAACGGCATCGTCGCGGGGCAGGTGTTGCTCGCCCCGCTCGACTTCATGGTCCGCCAGCAGTACGTCCACGCCAGGGAGACCCTCGATCAGCTCCTCTCGATGGGGGTCGTGCCGGTCGTCAACGAGAACGACGCGATCGCCGACGACGAGATCCGCTTCGGAGACAACGACCGACTGGCTGCGCTCGTCGCCCACCTCGTCCGAGCCTCGACCCTGGTGCTGCTCACCGACACGCCCGGACTCCTCAGCGGCGATCCTCGCCTCGATCCGGGCGCCACGCTCATCGACGAGATCCAGGACGTCGACGAGGCGGTCCAGGCGAAGGCCGGTGCCGCCGGGACGGTCCGGGGCAGCGGCGGGATGGCGTCGAAGCTCGCCGCAGCGAAGATCGCCGCCTGGACGGGCGTGCGCAGCGTGATCGCCGACGCCCGCCGACCCGGCGTGATCGCTGATGCCTTCGCCGGCGCCGCCGGGGTGGGGACGACGGTTCGCCCGCACGACCGACGGCTGTCGGCTCGGAAGCTCTGGATCGCGTTCGCCGTGGGGGCGTCGGGTCGCATCGTGGTCGACCGAGGAGCTCGACGTGCCCTCACCGAGTCCGGCCGCTCGCTCCTCGCCGCCGGTGTCGTCGAGGTCGACGGCGACTTCGTCGCCGAGTCGGCCGTGGAGCTCGTCGACACCGACGGTGCGGTGTTCGCGAAGGGCCTGACCCGGGCCGGCGCCGGCGACCTGCGGGCCGTGGCGGGTCGGCGAACCGGCGACCTGCCCGACGGCGCCCCCGAAGAGGTCATCCACCGCGACGATCTGGTGATCCTTCCGGACTGAGCGCCCGTCGCCGTGGCCGCCGGGCGAAGGTCGTGGCAGCGACGACCCGGTCGGCCTCGAGCTCGGCGACGACGGTGGCGAAGCGGAGCCTGGCGTCACGCGCCGTCGGGACGGGTTCGGCGACGACACGAATCGTCCGGTCCGGCAGCTCGAGCGAGAGCGACACCGATGTCCGCGGGGCCCGACCGGCGAGGAGCACGCCACCGGGTGAGACATCGGTCGTGATGGCCGCCCCACCGACCCAGGTCGCATCGATCGTCACGAGGCTCCTGGCGTGACGGCGGCGTTCGCGGAGCGGCACCACGGTCGGTGCGACTCGGACGACGAGTCCCCCGCCCTCGTGGTCGAGGTCGACCACGGTGGTCGTGATGGTCCCGAAGCGGCCCGGCGCGCTCACGCCCACCGTGGCGCCCGGATGCACGGCGAGGTCGGTGAGGGCTCCCTGGTCGTGCACCACGCCGAGCATGGGACCCGACCGAGCCACCAGGCGCGCCCGGCGCAGGGCGGGGATCCCGTCCCGTCGCAGCACCTCGACGAGCACGGGAGTGTCCGGTTCGACCTGCACGATGAGGTGATCGGCCGACTGCGAGATGTTCTTGAAGCTCCCACTGTGGTTGCGAAAGATCTGAGTTCCGATGCTGCTACCTTCGCTTCCCATGTCGACGACAGACGTCGGGGAAGGCGGTCGCGTCGCCGGTCGGTGGACCTTCCTCACCAATCACGCTCACGTCCTCGTGCACCTGTCACGAGATCCCGAGGCTCGCCTCAGCGACATCGCCGTGGCGGTGGGGGTGCGTGAGCGGGCGGTGCAGCGCCTGATCGGTGACCTGGTCGAGGCGGGCTATCTCGAGCGCGAGCGGGTGGGCCGCCGCAACCGCTACGTGCTGCACCTCGACATCGGCCTACGTCACCCGCTCGAGGGCGATCACTCGGTCGGGGAGCTGATCGGGATCTTCTCGGGCGACGACCTCGACGCCGCCTGAGCGCTGTGAGCAGGGCGGCGCCCGCTCGCGGCAGGACTACTCCTCTGCTGCGGCGCGGAGCCGGCGGGTGGCTTCGAGCTCGTCGATGACGGTGTCGGGGCCGACCTCGGTGCCGGCCCGGTGAGCGGCGCGGCCGATGAGGTGCACGCCGGCGGGCACGACGATCACCGCGAGCACGCCCGCGAGGAAGAGCTTCGCGAACGCACCGTCGTCGCCGAGACGGATGCCCGCCCCGAGCAGGATCAGCCCGAGGCCGAGGGTCGACGCCTTGCCGGCGGCGTGCATGCGCGCGAACACGTCGTCGAAGCGATGGAGGCCGATCGCCGAGACCAGCGAGAAGGCCGCGCCGACGAGGATGACGACGGCACCGACGACGTCCATCAGAAGGTCTCCCCGGGGAGGCGGGCGCCGCGCTTCTCGATGAAGCGGGCCACCGTGACGGCGGCCAGGAAGCCGACGGCGGCGATGACGACGACGAGGTCGATGAAGGCGTCGCTCTCGGTCACGGCGGCCGACACCGCCACGGCCGAGGCGATCACGATCGTGAGGAGGTCGGCGCCGAGCAGCTTGTCGGCCAGGCTGCCGTCGCGGACGACCCGGCCGACGGCGAGCAACCCGGCTGCGGCCAGCAGGACCATGCTGGCGACGTCGATGATCTCGTGGGCGCTCACGCGACCTCCCTGATCGGTTCGAGGCCGAAGGCGGCCAGCGTCAGCGTCTCGAGCTGGCGCACCTCGGCGTGGACGTCGGCCGGATCCTCGAGGTGGAGCACGTGGACGTAGACGACGGACGGATCGTCGTCGATGTCGACCACCATCGTGCCGGGAGCCAGGTTGACGGCGTGGTTGACGACGGTGACCACCACGGGGTGATCGGTGCGCAACGGCACGCCGATGATCGCCTCGCGAATGCGGTTCCTCGGCGTCAGGACCTCCCAGGCGACGATGACGTTCGCCCGCAGGACCGATGCTCCGAAGATGGCGAGGAACCGGAGCATGGGGATGGGCTTGACGCTGATGCCCGACGCCGGCGCCGGCAGCGGGAAGAGCAGGACGATCAGCACCGCCGCGACGACACCGGAGAGGAGGTTCGCCCAGCTCAGGTCGCGCCACATCGCGAGCCAGACGAGGGTCAGCCAGACCACCGACCAGGTGGAGGCGCGGAGGCGCCCGAGCCGCTCGGTGAGGCCGACGCGGGCTGCAGGCGGGCTCACGGGAACACCGCCTGGACGTAGGCGTCACGGTTCAGGAGGTCGATGGCCGCTCGCTCGGACAGGTCGTAGGCGGCCATGCCGAAGACCGGGATGACGAGGGTCACCGCCACCATGGCGACCGTCGACCACACCATCAGCGCCGGCGGGCGGAGCGGCGGGCCGTCGGGGTCGGCGAGCACGGGGGGCGGATCGTCGGGCTCACCCCAGAACACGCCCACCCAGATCTTGCTCATCGAGAACATCGTGAGCAGACCAGCGCAGAGGCTCGCTGCCACGAGCAGCCACCGCTCGGCGTCGAGCCCGGCCTGGATGACCGAGAACTTCGCGAGGAAACCGGACAGCGGTGGGATGCCGGCCAGGCTGAGCGCAGAGATCGCGAACAGCGCCGCGATCACCGGTGCCCGCCGCACGAGCCCGCCGAGGCGGTGCAACGCGGCCGTCCCGGTCGTGTGCTCGATGAGCCCACCCACGAGGAACAGCACGGTCTTCACCGGGATCTGGTGGGCGATGTAGAGCACCGCCGCGGCCAGGCCGGCGACGGTGTAGATGGCCAGGCCCATCAGCATATAGCCGACCTGGCTGATGATGTGGAAGCTCAGGATCCGCTTCATGTCGTCCTGGGCGATGGCGCCGACGACGCCGATGATCATCGTGATGCCCGCCGCCCAGAGCAACAGCGGCTGGAGCTCGTCGAGGTCGAGGATCGTGGTGGTGCGGATCATCGTGTAGATGCCGACCTTGGTCAGCAGCCCGGCGAACACGGCCGTCACCGAGATCGGCGCGGTCGGGTAGCTGTCGGGCAACCAGAAGAAGAAGGGGAAGATCGCCGCCTTGATGGCGAAGACGGCGAGCAGGAGCGCCCCGAAGCCGATGCGGCTGCTCTCGGGCAGGGCCTCGAACTTCGTGACCAGGTCGGCCATGTTGACGGTGCCGGTGGCCGCGTAGACGAGGCCGACGGCGGTGAGGAGCATGGTCGAGGCGAGGAGGTTGATGACCACGTAGGTCATGCCTGCCCGGATCCGCTGTTGGCCGGCGCCCAGCGTGATCAGCACGTAGCTGGCGATGAGCATGACCTCGAAGGCGACGAAGAGGTTGAAGAAGTCGCCGGTCAGGAACGACATCGCGACGCCGGCGCAGAGCACGAGGTACACGGGGTGGAAGACCCTCGGCCGGTCGGTGTCGCAGCCCTGCCCGATCGAGTAGAGGTGGACCAGCAGGATGACGGCGACCGAGACGACCAGGAGGCCGGTCGCCGCCAGGTCGGCGACCAGGGTGATGCCGACCGGTGCCGGCCAACCGCCCAGGTTGAGCGCCGCGATGCCGTCGGCCTCGACCTCGACCATGAGGGCGATCGACGCCACCATCGTGGCGACCAGCACGAGGAAGCTCACGACCCGCTGCACCTGGAGCCATCGCGAGAGCGTGAGGGTCAGCCCGGCGCCGAGGATCGGGATGATGACGGGGAGGGCGACGAGGCTCATCGCAGCATCTCCTCGTCGCCGTCGGGCACCGACTCCTCCTGGTAGTGGCCCTCGGTGTTGGCCACCTGCTCGGCGATGCGTCGGTCCTCGATGTCGTCCTGGACCTTGTCGTCGCCGGTGCCGAGCCAGCTCCGGTAGGCCATCGTCAGCAGGAAGCACGTGGCGGCGAAGCTGATGACGATCGCGGTGAGCCCGAGCGCCTGGGGGAGCGGGGCGGCGATGTCGTCGATCGGCTCGCCCTCGGCGAGCAGCGGGGGATCGCCGGCCCGTCCGCCGACGACCTGCAGCATCATCACGGCGCCGTGGCTCATGAGGCCGAGGCCGATGATCACACGGGTGAGCGTGCGTTGGAGCAGGAGGTAGGTGCCCATCGCGAACAGCCAGGCCACGAGGACCGCGAGCATCAGGCTCATCGGGTCGCCTCCTCGGGGGTGACGCCGTCGGGGTCGTCGCCCTCGGAGCCGAGGATCTCGAGGAGCGTGGCGATCACGCCCACCACGACGAAGAGCACGCCGGTGTCGAAGATCAGCGCCGATGTCGCCTTGATCTCGCCGAGCACCGCGATCTCGAACTCCCAGGTGTGGTGCTCGAGGAGCGAGTTGCCGAGCACGAGGCTCGTGATGCCCATGCCGCCGGCGAAGAGGATGCCCAGCCCCATCATCATCTCGGGGCGGAGCGGCAGCGGCGCGTGGACGCCCGGCCGGCCGGTGATGAACTGCAGGACCAGCGCGGTCCCGACCACGAGTCCGGCGATGAATCCCCCGCCCGGCTGGTTGTGGCCGGCCATGTGGAGGTAGAGGCCGATCAGCAGGACGGTGTGGAAGAGGCTCCGGTAGGCGACGTCGAGGACCACCGACGGGTCGCCCACCGAGACGTCGCGTCTGGTCTCAGGCATGGGTCACCTCGCGAGCCGGATCGGGGCCCGGTTCGGGATCGGGCGGGTCGTCCCCTGCCACCGCTTCGCCCTGGTCGGTGCTGCGGCGGCGGCCGGTCCTGACCAGCGCGGCCACACCGACCGCGGCGACGACGAGGACGACGATCTCGCCCAACGTGTCGAAGCCGCGGAAGTCGACGAGTGTGACGTTCACGACGTTCGAGCCATCGCCCTCCGGCACCGACCGGGTGGCGATCTCGGCGTCGACCGGCACCTCGGTCCGCTCGGCGGTGGCCGTCACCATGATGAGCAGGACCGAGACACCGACGAGGCCGGCGATGCCGAGGCGGAGGATGCGCACGCTGTTGAACGGCGTCGGCGAGAAGCGCTCGGGCAGGTGACGCAGGACCAGCACGTACATGGCGATCACGACGGTCTCGACCAACGCCATCGTCAACGCGAGGTCGGGGGCGCCCTGGATCACGAACAGTCCGGCGATGCCGAAGCCGACGGCGCCGAACATGAGCACGGCGCTGAACCGTCGGCTCGCCACGGTGACGGCGGCGGCGGCGGCCATCGTGCCGACCACGACGACGCCCTGCAGCCAGGAGTCGGCGGCGACGAGGTCGTCGGGCCAGGCGGCGTCGGCCCCGATCGCGATGGCCGGGAGCGAGACGGTGGTCATGATGATGACGCCGAGGTAGAGGGGCAGCGAGCCGGTCTGGACCACCCGCGTGACCTTCGCCGCGCCGCGCAGCGACGCGGCGAGGAGGTGCTGGAAGATCCCGGCGGCGTCGTGGCTCCGGCCGAGGCGCTCCTGGAACGCCTCGACGGTCGACCGGGCTGCGAAGAGCACACCACCGACGACGAGCGCGAAGGCCGAGAGATACAGCGCGAGGATGAAGCCCGGCCACAGCTTGAGCGCCGTCTCGGTCGCAGCAGCGTCGAGGTTCGACGCTGCGGGGTGGACGAGCTCCTCGGCGAGCGAGGGGACCAGGCCGAACACGATCGTCGGGACGGCGAGCAGCACCGTCGGCCCGACGAACACCGGATCGGGCCGGTGCAGCTCGGTGTCGTCGACGCCGGGCTTGTCCCAGAACGCACCCCACAGGAAGCGCAGCGTGTAGGCCGCGGTGAGGCAGGAGCCGGCCACGACGCCCGCGGTCGCGAGGTCGACGAGGAAGAAGTCGGCCTCGAGGAGCCCGGCGAGGACCGTCTCCTTCGCCACGTAGCCGAACAGCGGGATCATGCCGGCCATGGAGAGCCCGGCCACGACGGTCGCCGCGGTCAGCACGGGCATCCGGCGACCCAGGCCGGACAGCTCGCGGATGTCGCGGGTGTGGGTCGAGTGGTCGATGATGCCCACCACCATGAACAGCGCCGCCTTGAACAGCGCGTGCGCCAGCAGCATGGCGACGCCGGCGGTGTAGAGCTTGTCCTTGCCGACGCCGAAGGTGGCGACGAGCATCCCGAGCTGGCTGACGGTGCCGTACGCCAGGATCAGCTTGAGGTCGGTCTGGCGCAGCGCCCGGTACCCGCCCCAGAGCATGGTGCCGACGCCGACACCGACGGTCAGGAAGATCCAGGTGTCGACCTGGTGGAAGACCGGTGACATGCGGGCGACGAGGAACACCCCGGCCTTCACCATCGTCGCGGAGTGGAGGTAGGCCGACACCGGGGTCGGTGCGGCCATCGCCCCCGGCAGCCAGCCGTGGAGCGGTGCCTGGGCCGACTTCGTGAAGGCGCCGTAGAGCACGAGGATCGCCGCGCCCGTCGCGACGCCCCCTTCGATCTCGATGCCGGCGAGGTCGGAGAAGGAGGTCACGCCGGACGTGATCTGCACGAGGATCAGCCCGGCGAGGAGCGCGAGCCCACCCGAGCCCGTGATGAGCAGGGCCTGCACGGCCGAGGCCCGGGCCTTCGCCGAGCGGTCGTTGAACCCGATCAGCCCGTAGGAGGTGATCGAGGTCAGCTCCCAGAACATGAACACCGCGATGAGGTCGTCGGCGCTCACGAGGCCGGTCATGGCGCCGGCGAAGATCGTGAGGATCGCGGCGAACCGGGGCAGGCCCGGCTCGTCGCCGTGGAAGTAGCGCGAGGCGTACACGAAGACGAGCACCCCGATGCCGCCGACCAGGCCGAGCATGAGCAGCGACAGGGAGTCGACCCGGAAGGAGAGCTCGAGGTCGAGGCCGGGGACCCAGCGGTAGGACTCGGTCACGGCGTTGCCGTCGAGGATGTCACCACCGTTGCCCAGGATCCAGATCACCGTCGATGCCGGGGCGATGCCGGCGAGGAGGAAGACCTTCGCTCCGAGGCGGGAACCGAGCGCACCCGCAGCAGCCGCCGCCAGCACGTGGACGGCGAGGACGACCGTCATCGCACCTGCTCGGGATCGGGAAGATGCACCACGAATGCACTCCGTCGACCACGCCTCGCGCAGCTGAAGCGCAGGGCGATGGCCGCTTCCGTTGTCGGGGGGTTGTGATGAGAAGCTACCTCCCCCTCCGGGGGCCGCTGTTCGCGTTCGCTGGGAGAACGCACGGCGCCGTACGGTGGTCGCTTCGAGGAGGTCCTGACCGAATGACCGAAGCCCGTTTCGAAGATGTCGCCGGCGTGCGCACCGACCTGGCCGACGTGGCGTACCTCGCCGACGACGCCATCGCCTCGGTGGTGTTCCTGGCAGATCGGCTCGGCAAGCCGATCCTGGTCGAGGGCCCGGCCGGCACCGGCAAGACCCAGCTCGCCAAGTCGGTGGCCGAGATCACCGACAGCCGCCTGATCCGCCTCCAGTGCTACGAGGGCCTCGACGAGGCCAAGGCGCTCTACGAGTGGAACTACAAGAAGCAGCTCCTCCGCATCCAGGCCGATCGGGGCGAGTCCGGCGGTCCGGGGTGGGAGAGCGTGTCGGACGACATCTTCGCCGAGGACTTCCTCCTCACCCGACCGCTGCTCGAGGCCATCCGGGCCGAGGACCGCGTCGTGCTCCTGATCGACGAGGTCGACCGGGTCGAGGTCGAGACCGAGGCCCTGCTCCTCGAGATCCTGTCCGACTACCAGGTGTCGATCCCCGAGCTCGGCACGATCGACGCCAAGCAGATCCCGCTGGTGTTCCTCACCTCGAACAACACCCGGGAGCTCTCCGAGGCGCTCAAGCGTCGCTGCCTGTTCCTCCACATCGACTACCCCTCGATGGACCGCGAGCGCGAGATCGTGCTCACCAAGGTCGAGGGCGTCACCGAGCACCTGGCCGACCAGATCGCCCGCGTCGTCCGGTCGATCCGTCAGCTCGAGCTGAAGAAGTCGCCGTCGGTGTCCGAGACGCTCGACTGGGCCCGCACGCTCGTGCTGCTGGGCATCGACTCGGTCGGTGAGGACGTCGCCAAGGAGACGCTCCACATCCTGCTCAAGTACCAGTCCGACATCGAGAAGACCGCCAAGGAGCTGACGGTGGACGAGTCGTGACGACGCCGACCCCGGCGCCCGAGTCGCCCGAGCGCGAACGCACGCTCGTCGAGCTGCTCAACGGCTTCGTCCACGAGCTGCGCACCGCGGGGATCCCGGTCTCGCTCACCGAGAACCTCGACGCCATGGAGGCGGTCAAGCACATCCCGATCATCGATCGGGAGACGTTCAAGTACGCGCTCGCCGCCACGCTGGTGAAGAACGATGCCCACTGGCGGGCGTTCGACACCGTGTTCGAGGTCTACTTCTCTCTGCGGGGCTCGGAGTTCAACGTCGGCGACGAGAACGCCGACGACATCCTCGACCAGATGCTCCAGGACGCCCAGCAGGAGGACTCGGGCCAGGGCCTCGACGGGCTGACGCCCGAAGAGCTCGCCGAGATGCTGTTCCGGGCGATGATGCAGCGCGACGAGATGATGACCCAGGCGCTCGCTCGCCAGGCCGTCCGACGCTTCGCCGGCATGGAGCCGGGGCGCCCGGTCGGTGGCACCTACTACCTCTACCGGACGCTGCGGAACCTCGACCTCGACGCGCTGCTCGAGCGGATGATGCAGCAGGCCGACGACGACCATCGCCGCGAGAACGACGGCGAGCCACTCTCCGGGCTGGGGGAGCGCCTCCAGAAGGAGGAGTTCGAGACCCGCATCGACGAGCTCAAGCGCGAGATCGAGGCCGAGATCCGTCGCCGACTCGTGGCCGATCGGGGCGCCGAGGCGATGGCCAAGACGTTGCGCAAGCCGCTCCCCGAGGACGTCGACTTCATGCACGCCTCTCGGGAGGAGATGGCCGGCATCCGCAAGGCCATCCAACCGCTCACCCGGAAGCTCGCGGCGAAGCTCGCCCGCAAGCGGCGCCACAAGCGCCGGGGTCCGCTCGACTTCCGGCGCACGGTGCGAGCGTCGCTGTCCTACGGCGGGGTGCCGGCCGAGCCGAAGTACCGGTTCCCGCGACCGTCGAAGCCCGAGATCGTGGTGCTGGCCGACATCTCCGGCTCGGTGGCGGCGTTCGCCCGCTTCACGCTCCACCTCGTCTACGCCATCTCGAACCAGTTCTCGAAGGTCCGTGCGTTCGTGTTCATCGACGGCCTCGACGAGGTGACGCGCTTCTTCGACGGCGAGGAGGACATCACCGAGGCGATCCGCCGGATCAACACCGAGGCCGATGTCGTGTGGGTCGACGGGCACTCCGACTACGGGCACGCCTTCGGGGTGTTCTGGGAGCAGCACGAGCGGGCCATCACGTCGAAGACCACGTTGCTGATCCTCGGCGACGCGCGGAACAACTACCACGCCGCCAATGCCTGGGTGATCAAGAAGGCGGCCGAGAAGGCCCGCAACGTCTTCTGGCTCAACCCCGAGCCCAAGAGCTACTGGGACACCGGCGACTCGATCATCTCCGAGTACGGCGCCCACTGCGAAGAGGTCTTCGAGGTCCGCAACCTGCGGCAACTCGAGACGTTCGTCGAGCGCCTGGAGTAGCCGGCCGCGGGCCCTGGACCGTTCGTCACGAGGTCGCGGCGTCCCAGGCCGCGACGCGCTCGGTGTCCTCGTAGTCCTCCCAGCGGGTCATCCGGCCCCAGCGGATCTCGAGGAACGCGACGACCCGGTTGGCGTAGACGTCGCGACCGGTCACCGGGTCGGTGGCGTAGTCGTGGGCCCGGAGCGCGACGCGGGTGTTCCAGGGCGGGCCGGCGACGACGATGTCCTCGATCACGAAGCGCAGGCCCTCGGCGACGAAGCGGTCGGCGAACGCTCGGAGCTGCTCGGCGCCTCGGTGGGTCACGTGGCCCTCGCGCCCTCGTTCGGCCGGCACGAACATCGTCGCCCAGGAGTTGTCGCCCGGGAACACGAGCTCGGCGTCGGGCGCGGCGAGTCGCAGCACCAATGACGCATCACCCTCGTTGAGCCGGTCGATCGCCCGTCGGAGCAGTCGGCGGACCGCGAAGTGGTACATCGCACCTCCCAGGTGAGTCTCTAGAACGATCACTCTAGTCCCTGACTGGAACGATCGCTCTAGGCTGGGCGTCGTGTCCGACCGCCGGGACCGGATCATCACGGCCACCAACGAGCTGTTCCGCGTGCACGGCTACCACGGCACGTCGCTGAGCGCGATCTCTGCGGCGTCCGGAGCCACGACCGGGTCGATCTACCACTTCTTCCCCGGCGGTAAGGAGGAGCTGGCCGTCGCGGTGATCGAGACGACCGGCGTGATCTACCGGGAGCTGTTCGAGTCGATCGCCGCCGAGGCCGTCGGTGTGGTCTCGGCCTACAGCGACTTCTTCGCCGGCGCTGCCGTCCTGCTCGAGGAGTCGGACTACCTCGACCCCTGCCCGATCGGCACC
This sequence comes from Actinomycetota bacterium, assembly GCA_039197885.1. GTDB lineage: Bacteria > Actinomycetota > Acidimicrobiia > Acidimicrobiales > Poriferisodalaceae > JBCBSZ01. The sequence goes on from JBCCTY010000025.1 coordinate 21,160, forward strand.
GTGGCCCGGGAGGTGGCGAGCACGAGCCCGGCGTTGCGGGCCGCAGCCGAGCGGGCGTTCACGAGCTGGGTCGATGCCGCGACTGCGCACCTCGTCGGCGGTGGCATCGACGAGCGAGAGGCGCTGGACCTCGCCACGCTGTTCGTCACGACCGTCGAAGGGTGTTTCGTCATGTGCCGGACGCTGCGCAGCACGGAGCCGGCCCACACCGCTGGGCGGTTCCTCGTTCCGCTGGTCGATGCCGCCCTGCCGAGCGCGGAGCGGCGCCGGCTGGCCTGACGGCAGCGCTCAGGCCGTGCCGGAGGCGTGGCGCAGGACGTCGAGTTCCTCGCGGAACAGGTCCATCATCCACCAGAGGTCGGGGACGAGCTCGCGATCTGCGACGAGGCCGAAGTCGAGGTTGTCGAGGTAGCTCTGCACCGTCACGTTCAGGCCCTGGCCATCGACGATGGTCGACACCGGATAGAAGTGCTCGAGCCGGGCGCCGGAGCTGTAGAGCGGTTCGCGGGGGCCGGGCACGTTCGAGATGATCAGGTTCACGGGCGTGACCCGCTCGGAGAGGCCCGACCGGATCACGAGGCGGTTCGCCAGCGTCGACAGCGCCGGGGGTGCGAGCTGTGACACGTCCTGGAGGAGGTCGGCGGGGACGGCGTCGTGGGTCTCCTTCGCCCCCTTGGTGGCCTCGTGGATGCTGTGGATCCGCTCGATCGGATCCTCGATGTCGGTGCCCAGCGGGGCGAACATGGCCGAGACGCGATTGGAGTAGGTGGACGACTCGTCGCCGGTCCGCACCGACACCGGGATCATGGTGACCAGCGGCTCGGTCGGCAGGGCGTCGTGCTTGGCCAGGTAGGAGCGCAGCGCCCCGGCCGTGATGGCCATCACGACGTCGTTGAGCGTGACGCCGAGGGCGTTCTTGATCGCCTTGGCCTCGGGCAGCGACAGCGTGTCGTAGGCGAAGCGACGGTGGGTCGAGATCGGCTGGTTCCAGGGTGTGGTCGGCGCGTTGATGGCCGGGAGCACCGGGGCGACGATGCCGTCGCGCTGCTCGCGCTCCTGGAGCGCCCGCGTGCGCTGCCGCCGCAGCGGCTCGCCGAGCGGCCCCGGCAGTCCCCGGGCGATGAGGTCGGCGAGACCGGCCGGTCCCTGGGTGCGGGTCGTGTCGGCGATCGCCCGGAGGGCCCGGACCTGGAGGCCGATGGCCTTGCGTGGTTGGCCCACCAGCGAGGCGGCGGTCCGGGCGAGGAGCTCGGTCGCCGACGGCTCCTGCTCGGGCGCGGGGAGATCACCCGGCTCGTGGCGCGGCTCGTCGGGATCGAGGTCGAGCAGTCGGGCCAGCATCAGCGCGCCGGAGGCGCCGTCGATCGTGGCGTGGTGGATCTTGTTCAGGTGGGCGATGCGGCCGCCGGCGAGGCCCTCGATGACGTAGTACTCCCACAGCGGGCGGGTCCGATCGAGTGGACGGGCGATCAGCCGTGCGACGAGCTCGCCGACCTGCTCGCGCTCGCCCGGAGCCGGCACCGCGATGTGGCGGACGTGGTAGTCGACGTCGAAGTCGGGGTCCTCGATCCAGTAGGGGTGGTCGAGGCCGAAGGGCACCTCGACCAGGCGACGACGGAACGGATCGAGCAGGTGCAGGCGGTCGAGGATCAGCTGCCGGGTGGCGTCGAAGCCGGCACCGCCACCGCTCTCGCCAGGATCGAACACGGTCACCGAGCTCACGTGCCCGAACTGGTGCCGGGTCTCCATGCTCAGGAACCCCGAGTCGATGCCGGTGAGTTGCTGCACGGTGCCTGTCCTCCCGATGTACCTATCTCACTATGCCCTTTCGAGGACGCCGTTCGCAATCCAGGCGGTGCACGGGCGATCGGGTCACCAGACTGGGCCGATGGAATCGATCGAGGTGCGGTGGCGAGGCGGGTTCGCGAGTCGCGAGGCCAACGCGCTCCACGCCGCGGCGTTCGGCGGCCCGGTGTACCCCGACCAGGAGTGGGACTGGGTCGCGCTGGTCGACGCCCACAGCCTCGGCTGGGTCACGGCGCGGGTGGGCGACGAGCTCGTCGGGTTCGCCAACGTGCTCTGGGACGGGTTCGTCCACGCCTGGCTCCAGGACGTGATGGTCTCGCCGGCGCGCCAGCGCAGTGGCATCGGCGTCGCCCTCGTCGATCTGGCCACGGTCGAGGCGCGGCGGGCTGGATGCGAGTGGCTCCACGTGGACTTCGACGAGGAGCACGCGGGCTTCTACCTGCAGCGTTGCGGGTTCGAGCCAGCACGCGCCGGGCTCAAGGCGCTGTGACCGGCGGTCCGGGTCGGCGGCGCTGCGTCGGTGAGCCGCGTCGGGGTCGGTGTCGTCGAGCAGTCGGTCCCCGCGCTGTTCGCACGGCCGGCGCCAGGGCGTGGTCAGGCGGACTGGCGCATCGAGACCAGCAGCTCGGCGACCTGGAAGGCGAGGTCGAGTGACTGGCGGGCGTTGAGCCGAGGGTCGCAGACGGTCTCGTACCGGATGCCCAGGTCGGGTTCGTCGGTCTGGCTCGACCCGCCGAGGCACTCGGTGACGTCGTCACCGGTCAGCTCGACGTGGATGCCGCCCGGCCACGTGCCCTCGGCCCGGTGGGCCTCGAAGTAGCCGACGATCTCGGCCATCACGTCGTCGAGGCGGCGGGTCTTGTGGCCCGTCGAGCTCGTGAAGGTGTTGCCGTGCATGGGATCGCACTCCCAGACCACCGGGTGGCCGGCGTCGGTGACCGCCCGCAGGATCGGCGGGAGCCCGTCGGCGACCTGCTCGGCGCCCATCCGCGACACGAGGGTGAGGCGGCCGGCGATGCGATCGGGGTTGAGGGCCTCACAGAGGGCCAACGCTTCCTCGACGGTCGCCGTCGGGCCCAGCTTGCAACCGATCGGGTTGCCGACGCCTCGGAGGAACTCGATGTGGGCGCCGTCGAGCTGGCGGGTGCGCTCACCGATCCAGAGCATGTGGGCCGAGCAGTCGTACCACTCGCCGGTGAGGGAGTCCTGGCGGGTCAGGGCCTCCTCGTAGCCGAGGAGGAGCGCCTCGTGGGAGGTGTAGAGGTCGACCTGCTGCATGGCGTCGTTGTCGAGGTCGACCCCGGCCGCGGCCATGAAGCGGATGGCGGCGTCGATGCCGTCGGCGACCGCCTCGTAGCGACGCCCCTCGGGGGCCTCGGCCACGAACTCCTGGTTCCAGGCGTGGACTCGGCGCAGGTCGGCGAAGCCGCCACGGGTGAACGCACGGAGCAGGTTCAGGGTGCTCGCCGACTGCTGGTAGGCCTGGATCAGCCGGGCCGCATCGGGCGTGCGTGACGCGACGTCGAAGGCGGTGTCGTTGACGATGTGGCCCCGGAACGACGGCAGCTCGACGTCGCCCTGACGCTCGACGGCCGAGGAGCGCGGCTTGGCGAACTGCCCGGCGATGCGGCCCACCTTCACCACCGGCAGGCCCGAGGAGTAGATGAGCACGGCGGCCATCTGGAGGATGACCTTGAGCTTGTCGCGGATGACGTCGGCCGAGAACCCGTCGAAGGACTCGGCGCAGTCACCGGCCTGGAGCAGGAAGGCCTCGCCTCGGGCCACCCGGGCCAGGTCCCTGGTGAGTCGCCGGGCCTCGCCGGCGAACACCAGCGGCGGGAGGGTGGACAGCTCCTTGAGGACGGCGTCGTACTCGGCCTGCTCGGGCCAGTCGGGTTGCTGCTGCGCGGGGAAGCGGCGCCACGAGGAGGGGGTCCAGGGTGAGGTCACGTCAGACATGGTCACTGCCAGAGGGTCGTGGATGCAATGCGATTCGAATCGGTCCGGACGCGACGACGGCCGGCGCCGGAGGGGTCCCCCGGCGCCGGCCTCCGCATCACGACTCAGGCTGCGACGAGGCGCGAGGCGTCTTCGCGCAGATCGTCGACCGCACGCTTCACGAGGCGACGGGCGGCCTCGGCGGTCACGCCGAGCTCCTCACCGACCTCGCGGTACGAGCGGGTCTCGCCGTCGGAGAGAC
>JBCCTY010000026.1:0-24906 GCA_039197885.1 Actinomycetota bacterium
CATGGCTGCCGGTCCTGCGTCCCGTCACCTGGTCCGTGTACCCCCCTACGAGACCGGGGGTCGGACTGCGCAGACGGGCGCCTGGCAGCCCTCCCAGGCTATCAGCCCGAACCGCTCCCCCGGTGGGACCGACCGGCCACCCGGACGCGGACCGCGGTGACGGCATCGGCGCCGAGGTGCTCGCACAGCCGCTCGACCAGCTGGCGCTCGAGGTGGCGCAGCTGGGTGGCCCAGCCCGGCTCGGTCACCTCGAGGAGGAGGACGCCGTCGCGCAGGGCCACGGGCGTCGCGTGGGCCGACACCACGGGACCCGCGACCTCGGTCCAGTGGGCGAACACACCACGGAGGTGCGACGACGGCGCCATGCCGAGGCGCCCTGCCACGGCGTCGAGCGCCGACGACAGCGGCCGTGGGTCGCGATCGGCCGGATCCTGGGGCCGCTTCACGACCGGGTCCTGGTCACGCCGCCGCCACCGAGCGCTCGACGACGCGCCCGCCGTCGATCCGCAACGTCGCCGCCGGAGCGATGCCCTCGGGGATCGGCCCGGCCGTCGACAGCAGCACCTGCGCATCGGGCAGGTGCGACAGCAGGGCCCGGGAGCGGCGGGGATCGAGCTCGGACAGCACGTCGTCGAGCAACACCACCGGCGGTGTGCCGGTCCGCTCACCCACGAGCTCGTGACCGGCGAGGCGGAGCGCCAGGGCGAGGGAGCGCTGCTCACCCTGCGACGCGTGGGTCCGCGACGGCATGGCATCGAGGTCGATGTCGAGATCGTCGCGATGGGGACCGACCAGGCTCACGCCCCGACGCAGCTCGTCGCGTCGGATCCGGGCCAGCACCTCGGCGAGACCCTCCTCGAGCCAGTCGGGCGCGTAGGTCAGCCCCACCTCGGGCGGTGGGCCGGTCCGATCGTCGACCAGCGACCGGTAGGCGCGGGCGACGCGGGGGCCCAGCTCGGCAGTGATGGCGGCCCGCCGGCGGGCCAGCTCGGTCCCGAGCTCGACGAGCTGGGCATCCCACACGTCGAGCGTGGTCAACGCGTCGTCGTCGGCCCGAGGACCGGCCTGCTTGAGCAACGTCGAGCGCTGCTTGAGCACACGGTCGAGGCTGCGGCGCAGCTCGTCGTTGCGGGGCTGGCACGCGACCAGCAGGTCGTCGAGGTAGCGACGGCGGCCGGTCGGTGAGCCCTTCACCAGCTCCAGGTCGTCAGGCCCGAACACCGTCACCCGGAGGAGCCCCAGGAGCTCCCGCGTGCGTTGCAGCGGCTGCCGGTTGAGCTGGGCGCGGGTACGACCCGACCCGAGCTCGATCTCGATCAGCGAACGACGGGTCTGCTCGACGACCTCCGCTCGAACGATCGCACGATCGACACCGTCACGGACCAGGGCCTCGGTCGGGGCACCCCGGAACGACGACAGGGTCGCGCAGACGCCGACCGCCTCGAGCAGGTTGGTCTTGCCCTGGCCGTTGTCACCGATGACGACCACCAGGCCGTCCGGCAGCTCGACGTCGGTGGCGACGTGGTTCCTCACGTCGGTGAGCCAGAGCCGGGCGACGTGCACCTCGTACCGGTTCCGCTACGAGACGCGGACTGGCATCAGCAGGTAGAGGAAGTCGGGGTCGCTGCCCCGCAGCACCACCGGCTTGAGCGCGTCGCGCGTCTGGACCTTCACCTCGTCGCCGTCGAGGGCCTCGACCCCGTCGAGGAGGTACTCGGGGTTGAACGCCACGACGAGGTCCTCACCCTGGTAGCTGGCGTCGAGCGATTCGTGGGCCTGCCCGACGTCCTGGGTGATCGCCGTGAGATCGATCGAGTCGGCCTGCTGACCGACCCGGACCGGGGTCGCCTCGCGAGCGAGCAGGCGGACGCGACGCACGGCGTCGAGCAGTGGCTCCCGCCCGACCGAGAGCTCGTTGGGGTAGTCGGTCGGCACCAGCTGGCGGTAGTTCGGGAACTCGCCCTCGATGAGGCGGGTCGAGAGCTCGACGCCCTCCAGCACGAACGCCACCTCGCGGTCGCCGAGGATGAGCCCGACCTCCTCGGCGTCGCCCAGCACCCGGACCAACTCGCTCAGGGCACGACCCGGCACCAGCACCTGCTGGCCCTCCGACAGCACGCTCGTGCCAGGCAGGTCGCGCACCGCGAGGCGGTAGGAGTCGGTGGCGACCAGGCGGAGCCCGCCCGGCTCGGCCTGGAAGAGCACGCCGGTCAGCGTCGGGCGCGAGTCGTCCTTCGACGCGGCTCGGACGACCTGGGACAGGCCGCCGGCCAGCTGCTCGGCGGGCACGACCACCGGCTCGCCGTCGACCTCGCCGACCTGGGGGTAGTCGTCGACCGAGAGCAGACGCACCGCGAACTCGGATCGACCCGAGCTGATCCGGGCCTCCTCGTCGTCGACCTCGACGGTGACGGCGCCGGGCTCGAGCGCTCGGATGATGTCCGACGCCAGCCGCGCCGGCAGCACGGCCCGGCCGTCGGACTGGCCGTCGACACCGATTCGCACCCGGATGGTCATGTCGAGATCGGTGCCGGTCAGCGTGAGGTCGTCACCGCTCAGCTCGACGAGCGCGCCGGACAGGACCGGCAGGGCACTCCCCCGACCCGACACCGCTCGTCCCACGGCCGAGATCGCCTCGACCAGACCGTCTCGCTCGCACCGGAACTTCACGTGCGCTCCCGTACCTCGTCGTCACGGACCGACCGGAGTGCCGGCCCCCTCTTGTTGTTCTGTTCTCTTGAAGGAAATTCTGATGATGACACTAAGCCCTGTGGATCCTGTGGACACGGTGGATCACCCAGGTCAGAGCGTCGCGGCCGTCCACCGGTGATTCCTCGCCGCGGTGGTTCTCCACGGGAGCTCGTCCGGCGCGCCCACAGGTCGGCGAGGCGTCCACGTCGCGCGCACCGGTGCTCCACACGGCGCGTCCACCGGTCGTGCACAGGACGGCGGGGCGCGTGGGTCCGGTTGGTGCTCGCCGTGGGCTGCAGCGGGGTCACCGGCCTCGGATCTGTTGGATCAGCGACGAGACCTGCTCGTAGGTCTCGCGGTCCTCGCCGATCAGCTTCGTGATCTTGTCGACGGCGTGCATGACCGTCGTGTGGTCGCGCCCGCCGAACTCCCGCCCGATCTGGGGGTAGGAGAGGTCGGTCAGCTCGCGACACAGGTACATGGAGATCTGCCTGGCGTTCACGAGTGCCCGGTGGCGCTGCTTGCCGCAGAGCTCCTCTTCGGGGAAGCCGAAGTAGTCGGTGGTGACCTCGATGATGTTGGCCACGGTGATCGGCCGGGGCTGGGTGTCGACGATGTCGCCGAGCACGCGGCGGGCGAGATCGAGCCCGAGGATCTCGTCGTTGAGGCTCGCGTAGGCCGCGACCCGGATCAACGTGCCCTCGAGCTCGCGGATGTTGCTCGTGACGTGGCTGGCGATGAACTCCAGGACGTCGTCGGGCGCCGGGGTCCGGTCGATCTCGGCCTTCTTCCGGAGGATCGCGATGCGGGTCTCGAGGTCGGGCGGCTGGATGTCGGTCATCAGGCCCCACTCGAACCGGCTGCGCAGCCGCTCCTCGAGCGTGGCGATGGCGCGGGGCGGTCGGTCCGAGGAGAGCACGATCTGGCGGCCGGCACCGTGCAGGGAGTTGAACGTGTGGAAGAACTCCTCCTGGAGACCTTCCTTGCCCTCCATGAACTGGATGTCGTCGACGAGGAGGATGTCGGCCTCGCGGAAGCGACGTTTGAACGCTCCGGTCGCGCTGGTGCGGATGGCCTCGACGTACTCGTTGAGGAACGCTTCGGTCGAGACGTAGCGGACCTCGGCGTGCGGGTTCGTCTGGTGCACGTAGTGGGCGATCCCGTGCAGGAGGTGGGTCTTGCCCAATCCTGCCCCGCCGTGCACGAACAGCGGGTTGTAGGACCGGGCGGGTGTCTCGGCGACGGCCAGCGCTGCGGCGTGGGCGAAGCGGTTCGAGGCACCGGTGACGAAGTTCTCAAAGGTGTACCGGGCATCGAGGCCGGCGACCGGTGCCCGGTCGACGGTCGGCTCGATCACCGAGGCGGGGTGGTCGAGGTCACGTGTGGCGGTGTCGACGATGCGGGGATCGGGAACCGCCTCGAGCGTGGGCACCCGGTCGTGGACCTCGACGTGGACCTCGGCGTCGGGGCGGCCGACCATCTCGCGCAGTTCGCCGGTGACCCGGCCGAGGTGACGCTGCTCGAAGCGCTCCTTGAGGATCCAGTTCTCGACGGCGAGCGTGAGCTTGCGGCCGTCGAAGGCGGCGGCGTGCACGTCCTGGAAGGAGGTCAGCCACGATGCCTCGGACACCTGCTCCCGGACACGGGCGCAGAGGGTGCTCCAGAGCGCTCCGGCGTCGGTCACGGGCACTCGCCTCCCAGTGGTCTCGGACGCGTCGCCGGCGCGACACGGTGCAGATCTCTCCGGGCAGGATTGTCCACAGACTTCTCCACAGATGTGTGGACAACGGGGGGACGGCACGCGTCGACTGCCCGAGGGGCAGGTCCGGAGCCGTTCCCCTGACGCCGGAATCGGGCACCGTAGCAGCGTTGCCCGGCACCTCGCACACGAACGTGTGTACCGTCGATCGCCCGGTTCGTCGACCGGGCGATTGCCGCTTTCGGCGCCGAACCTCTAGCGTGGGGCGTTGGTTCCAGGCGTCGTGCCTCGCGCCGGGCGGGTCATGCGCGTCCACGTGCTGTCCCCCCGATGCCGTTCGCGAGCCGAGAAGAACGATGCCGGAGGAGGACTTCGATGAAGCGTACGTACCAGCCCAACACCCGCCGACGCGCCCGCAAGCACGGCTTCCGGCGCCGGATGCGCACCAAGGCCGGCCGAGCCGTCATCCAGGCTCGCCGCCGCCGGGGCCGTCAGCGTCTGTCGGCCTGATCGACCGCCTCCGTCTCCGCCGAGAGTTCGAGCGGGTCCGTCGTGACGGTCGCACGGTTCGTTCCGGACCGATCGCTGTCCGCTTCGTCGCTGATGAAGCGGTCATTCCGCCGCGCATCGCGTTCGCAACTCCACGCAAGGTGGGGACAGCGGTGAAGCGCAACCTCGTTCGCCGCCGACTCCGCGAGCTCCTCCGCGCCGCGTCTCCCGCGCCCGGGCTGTACCTGGTGCGGGTGTCGCCGGGTGCGGCCGAGCTGGGACCGGCGGTGCTCGGTGAGCATCTCGGCCGGGTGCTGGATCGCCTCTCGGGGTCGTCGGCGTGAGCGCCGTCGCGTCGACCGCTGCGACCGCGCCCCTCGGGCGGGCCCTCGCCCTGCCGGTGCGGTGGTATCGCCGCCTCCCCCGCTCACGACCGCCGGTCTGCCGGTTCGCCCCGACCTGCTCGGCCTACACCATCGAGGCGCTCGAGACCCACGGCGTCGTGCGGGGCGGTTGGCTCGCCACGCGGCGTCTCTGTCGTTGCCATCCCTGGGGGGGCCAGGGCTGGGATCCCGTCCCGTCGAGGAAGGCCTGATCCATGTTCGACGCCATCGCGACCGTGCTCGCGTGGTTCTACGAGCTCTACCACAACTACGCGTTCGCGATCGCGGCGCTCACGTTCGCCATCTTCACGCTGCTGTTCCCGCTGAACCTCAAGGCCAATCGCTCGATGATGGCCATGCAGGCGTACCAGCCGGAGATGAAGAAGATCCAGCAGCAGTACAAGGACGATCGCCAGAAGCAGCAGGAGGAGCTGCTGAAGTTCTACCAGGAGCACGGGATCAACCCCTTGGGCGGCTGCCTCCCCCTCCTGATCCAGATGCCGATCTTCCTGGTGCTGTTCCGGGTCATCAGCGGGCTGACCCGGGGTGATGAGGACGGCACCTTCGATCCCGACTACCTCGACCAGAGCTCCGAGCTCTTCATCGACCTCGACGGCTCGACCGAGATGGTGTCCTTCGGCGTCAACCTGGCCCGCTCGGCCAACGAGGCCTTGACCAGCACCCCGCTCGAGAGCATCCCCTACCTGGGACTGGTCGCGATCACGGCGTTGATCAGCTGGTACCAGCAGAAGCAGATGACCTACCGCCAGAAGCAGAGCAACACCCAGATGGTGGGGCCGCAGGCGACGCTGATGAAGATCATCCCGTTCTTCCTGCCGGTCTTCTCGTTCTTCGTGCCGGCGGCGCTCGTCGTCTACTTCATCGTGTCGGGCCTGTTCCGCATCGGTCAGCAGGGCTACATCCGCTGGTCGAACGAGCGTCGTGACGCCGAGAAGGCGGCGACCAACGGCAAGGCCAAGGGCACGTCGGGCGGGAAGGGTGGCTCCGGGGGGAAGGGCAAGGGCAACGGCTCGTCGGGCGGACGGGGCAACAGCGCCGCTGCCGACGCTGGGGCCCAGGGCGATGGCGGCGACGGCCAGAACGGCAACGGCGCGGCCAAGCAGCCCCACCACAAGTCCCGCCAGTCGGGGAAGCGGAAACGGAAGCGCTGACCGGCTCGCTCGAGTCGGACGCGAGGGATCGTCACCAGGGTCGAAGGAGGCCAGAGCAGGGTGGAATGGGTCGTGATCACCGGATCGACCGTGGCCGAGGCGCGTGAGCGGGCGCTCGATCACCTCGGCGTCGACGAGTCCGACGTCGAGATCGAGGTGCTCGAGGAGCCAGGCGGCCGGCTCTTCTGGAAGACCGAAGCCCGAGTCCGGGCCCGGATCACGCCTCGACAGGCACCGGCGAAGCGAGACCGCCGCCGGGGTGGCAAGGGCAAGGGTGGTGGCGGGAGCAACGGTGGCCGAGGCCGCGGCCGAGGGCGAGGCGGCCGCGGTGGCGGGTCGGGCGGAGGGAGCTCGTCATCTCGCGACGGATCGTCGGCAGCGTCGGCAGCGTCGGCAGCGTCGTCTGGTCGTGGGGGCGAGGGCGGTGACGGGGGCGGACGGTCGTCAGCCGGTGGTCGCTCTCGTTCCCGGGGTGGCCGAGCTGCACGGACGACCGATGCCGAGTCCACGACGGGCGATCAGGCGCCGCCTCCCGAGGCACCACGACGTGAAGCACGCGAAGAACGGGCCGAGCTGGCCCAGGAAGTGAGTGAGGACCAGATGCAGACCCTGGAAGAACAGGTCGAGGTGGCCGAGGAGTTCCTCGATGGCCTCGTCGACGCCTTCGGATTGTCCGCGACGATCGAGCGCAACGACGTCGACGACGAGCTGGTCGAGCTGCAGGTCCTGGGTGACGACCTCGGCCTGCTCATCGGCCGGCGGGGATCGACCGTGCAGGCCGTCAACGAGGTCCTGCGCACGGGGTTGCAGCGCCGTGCCAGTGGGACCGCCGAGGGTCGGGTCCGGGCCGACATCGGCCGGTACCGGGAGAAGCGTCGCGAGGCGCTGGCCCGGTTCGCCGCCGAGCAGGCAGCGGAGGTGATCGAGAGCGGCGAGGAGCGCGCCCTCGAGCCGATGAACTCGGCCGACCGCAAGGTCGTGCACGACGCCATCAACGAGATCGACGGCGTCGAGACGCTGTCCGAAGGGGCTGAGCCCCGCCGTTGGGTCGTCATCGCCCCGACCGACTGACCTGGCGCGATGCCCGCCGATGACGTCCTCCGGCGGGTGCTCGAACGCCACCGGACGCTGGGCTCCGTCGGCCGGGCGGCGGTGGACGTCCACCTCCGTCAGGGCCGTGCGATCGCCGACGTGATCGGCGGGCCGGTCGAGCTGCTCATCGACCTGGGGAGTGGCGGTGGTGTGCCGGTGCTGGTCGTCGGGCACCACGTCGCCGGTCGGTTGGTGCTGGTCGAACGTCGGAGGCGCCGAGCCGATGCGTTGGAGCTGGCCCTGACCGAGTTGGGGTGGCGTGACCGGGCCGAAGTACGAACCGAGGACGTCACCGAGACGGCCCGCTCCCTGCTCCGGGGGCGGGCCGACGTCGTGCTCGCCCGGTCGTTCGGACCCCCGGCGGTCGTCGCGGAGTACGGTGCTCCGCTCCTGCGTCCCGGGGGTCGACTGATCGTCACCGGTCCCCCGGAGCCTCGCCCGTGGCCGGAGGAGGGGCTGGCCCTGGTCGGCCTCGGCCCGCTCGTGTGGCACCGCACGGACGGCGGTTCGATCGGGACGGCGGTCTCGGTCGGAGGGTCCCCGGACGGGTTCCCTCGATCCGGTGATCGACCGCGACGGGCGCCGCTCTTCACCGTCGACTGACGTGTTGCCGAGCTCGGCGTGAGCGCTCGGGCGGCCGACGACCTCGGCGCCGGTCGAGGGCGTTCCACGTGGAACGTCGTCGACGACGCAGGTGCGACGTTCCACGTGGAACGCGGACCGCCGCCGGCGAGGCGAACGGGACGTCCCCGACGGATCGCCGCGGTGCGCCCTTGTCAGCTGCGACCTCCGACCCGTATCGTTCCACGTGGAACCCTCGATCGTCGGTCGAGGGACCTGCCCGTGTGCCGCGCTCGGCCGGACCCGATGCGGTACCGTGCACAGCCATCCGTCAGCGAGGCCAGGAGCGGTGCATGTTGGACGAGCAGGGCCCGCGCTCCGAACCGACGCGGGTCGTAGCGATCGCCAACCAGAAGGGTGGGGTCGGCAAGACCACCACCGCCGTCAACGTGGGCGCGTCCCTGGCCGAGCTCGGCCATCGCACGCTCCTCATCGACCTCGATCCGCAGGGCAACGCCACCACGGGCCTCGGCATCGATCCCCGAGCGTTGGAGCACTCCGTCTACGACGTCCTCCTCCACGAGGTCGCCGTCGAGGACTGCGTCGAGGCGTCCGAGGTGCGCAACCTCTTCGTCCTCCCGTCCAACCTCGATCTCGCCGGTGCCGAGATCGAGCTCGTGCCGCTGATGAGCCGTGAGCTGCGCCTCAAGCAGGCGCTCGCCCCGGTCCTCGACGACTACGAGTTCGTCCTGATCGATTGCCCGCCGTCCCTGGGGCTCCTCACGATCAACGCGTTCGCCGCATCGACCGAGTTGATGATCCCCATCCAGTGCGAGTACTACGCCCTCGAGGGGCTCGGCCAGCTGATCCGCAACGTCAACCTCGTGCAACGGAACCTCAATCCGGACCTCGACATCTCGACGATCGTCCTGGTGATGTACGACGCACGGACCAAGTTGGCCGAGCAGGTCGCCGACGAGGTCCGGAGCCACTTCGGTGAGAAGGTCCTGCGCACCGTCGTGCCGCGGACCGTCCGTCTCTCCGAAGCTCCGTCGTTCGGTCAGCCGATCACCGTGTACGACCCGATCTCCCGCGGTGCGATCGCCTACCGCGAGGTCGCCAAGGAGGTCGCCGCATGAGCCGTCGCACCGGGGGACTGGGCCGGGGCCTGGGCTCGCTCATCCCGAACGACGTCGATGCCGGGAGCTCCGAGTTCCTCGAGTTGAGCATCGACCAGATCGACCCGAACCCCTATCAGCCGCGCCGTCACTTCGATGAGGAGGCCATCGACTCGCTGACCGCGTCGATCCGCGAGCTGGGCGTCCTCCAACCGATCCTGGTCCGTCGAGGCAGCGAGCCGGACCGGTTCGAGTTGATCGCCGGAGAGCGGCGCTGGCGGTGCGCCCGCCGAGCCGGCCTCACGCACCTCCCCGCGGTGGTGCGCGACATCGACGACGTGACCTCGCTGGCGGAGGCCGTCGTCGAGAACATCCAACGACAGGACCTCAACCCGCTGGAGGAGGCGGCCGCCTATCGCCAGCTCATCGAGGACTTCGACCTCACGCACGACGAGCTGGCCACGAGGGTGGGCAAGAGTCGGGCGACGGTGACGAACAGCCTCCGCCTGTTGCAGCTGCCCGCCCCGGTGCAGCGCCACATCGTCGACGGCCTCCTCGCCGCCGGTCACGCGAAGGTGCTCCTCGGTCTGAGCGATCGGGACGAGCAGGTCCAGCTGGCCACCCAGGTCGTCGACGAGGGGTGGTCAGTTCGCCACCTGGAGTCGACACTCCGGGCTCGGGAGCCGGAGCCGGAGCCGGCGTCAGCGCCGCCGCTCGCTCCGCCGACCTCGGCCCGCCCGGTCGAACTCCGTGACCCGCCACCGGCCGGAGTCCTCGAGCTCGAGGAGCTCTTGTCGGAGCGACTGTCGACGAGCGTCGCGGTTCGCCTCTCGACCAACGGCCGGGGGCAGATCGGCATCGACTTCGCCGACGTGAGCGACCTCGAGCGCATCGCGCGCCTGATGGTCGTGGCCCCCGAGATCACCTGAGCGACCCATCGGCCGGCCGGCCCGCCGACCAACCCTCGACCTGAAGCTCAACCCCGAACCTGTACCTCCAGGTGAGTTTCCACAACCTGTGGTGATCCTGGGGAAATCGGCTACGGAACGCAGGGATCGGTCGAAGCTTCACCGTCCGTGGTCGCGGCCCGCCGAACCGATGCCCAGCGGCTCACCGCCGCGGTCGCCGCTCGGCCGAGCCGTGGAGCAAGCGCGGCCGACCAGGTCGATGCCGGCAGTCGACAGACCACGGCGGGCATCTTCGTCTGGCGCAGCACGGGGAGTCGCATGCCACGGATCGCCACGTCCACGCCGAGCGCGTCACCGACGGCCGGACCGGCCAGCTCGGCCAGGAGCCGTCCCCCGTGGGAGACGTACCCGGGGACCTCGTAGAAGCACAGCTCCGCGTCGCCGTCGTGGGTGGTCAGCCCCAGGTACAGCTCGGCGCCGTACGCGTTGGCCTGTCTGGCGTGCATCGACCCATCGGGGTGATGGATCGTGAGGATCCGGTAGCCGGCATCGTTCATGGATCTGCGGACCGCGGTGGCCGGACCGGCCAGGCCCCCGGTCTCCCCCAACGCCACCCGGTGGTCGACGAGGGAGTCGGGCGCCGAGCGAAGGCGCTCGCGCTCACGGACGGCAGCGACCGGATCGGCGTCGCCGAGCCGTCGGCCGAAGCGGTCGAGCGAGTCGACGGTCGCCGGCCCGCAGATGCCGTCGATCCCGAGACCGGCGTTGCGCTGGAACTCCTCGCAGGCGTCCACGGTGTCCGGACCGAAGATGCCGTCCACCCGCCCGGCATCGAAGCCGAGGCGTCCGAGCCGGCGCTGGAGCTCGGCGACGTCCTCGCCCCGCATCATCGGCGACTGCAGGTAGAGGAGTCGGTCGCCGAGCGCGTACCCCTCCTCGACGAGGGCCCGCCAGGTCTGGGGACCGCAGATGCCGTCGGCGTCGAGGCCGTGCTCGGCCTGGAACGCGACGACGGCGCTCTTCGTCCGGTGGGCGAAGGCGCCGTCGTTGACTCCAGGATCGAAACCGGCGGCCCGCAGACGTGACTGCAGGTCGCGGACGTGGTCGCCCCGGGAACCGAGGCCGAAGGCCCGGACTACAGGAATTCCCCGAGCTCCTGGAGCAGCTGCCCCTTGCCCTTGGCGCCGACCATGCGCTTCGCGACCTCGCCGTCCTGGAAGACGATGAGCGTCGGGATGCTCATCACCTGGTAGCGCATGGCGACATCGGGGCTGTCGTCGACGTTGAGCTTGGCGACCGTGATCGCCTCCTGCTCGTCGGCGATCTCTTCGAGGATGGGGGCGATCATCTTGCAGGGACCGCACCACTCGGCCCAGAAGTCGACGACCACGGGCTGGTCGGACGACTTGATCACCTCGTCGAAGGTGCTGTCGTCGAGTGCGGAGATGGTGGCCATGTGGAGAACCTCGCTGGTGAGATGCCGAGCGTACCCGCTCGCCCTCATGAGAACGTCGACGGCCGGACCCTCATTCCCGGTGTGACGCCCACCGCACCGGGGCGGGTCAGTCCTGGGCCTCGAGCCACCGTTCGGCGTCGATCGCCGCCATACATCCCGTGCCGGCAGCGGTGATCGCCTGTCGGTAGGTGTGGTCGACGACGTCGCCGCAGGCGAACACGCCCTCGACGTCGGTGGCCGAGCTGCCGGCCCGAACCACGAGGTATCCGTCGTCGTCGAGCTGCAACTGGCCCTTGAAGAGGTCGGTGTTGGGGCGGTGGCCGATGGCGATGAACATGCCGGTGACGTCGAGGCGGCGCTCGTCGCCGGTCACGGTGTCGGTGAGGGTCACGCCCTCCAGCTGCTGCTCGCCGTGGAGCTCGGAGACGGTGGAGTTCCACGCGAAGTCGATCTTGGGGTTGTCCATGGCCCGCTGCTGCATGATCTTCGACGCCCGGAGCTCCTCGCGGCGGTGCACGATCGTGACCTTGTCGGCGAACCGGGTCAGGAAGGTGGCTTCCTCCATCGCCGAGTCGCCACCACCGACGACGGCGATCTCGTGTCCCCGGAAGAAGAACCCGTCGCACGTCGCGCAGGTGGAGACGCCGTGCCCGATGAGCTCGGTCTCACGCTCGATGTCCAGCGTCAGTGCCCGCGCCCCGGTCGAGATGATCACGGTGTCGGCGAGGAACTCCCGGTCGCGCACGTTGACCCGGAACGGACGTTCGGACAGATCGACCGACGTCACCCGCTCGGTGAGGAACTCCGAGCCGAAGCGCTCGGCCTGCGCTCGCATGTTCGACATCAGCTCCGGACCCTGGATGCCCTCGGGGAACCCGGGGAAGTTCTCGACGTCGGTGGTGAGCATCAGCTGCCCGCCCGGCTGGTCGCCGGTGGAGCTGGGCTCACCCTCGATGACGAGCGGAGCCAGCTGGGCGCGGGCCGTGTAGACGGCGGCGGTCAGGCCGGCCGGCCCGGAGCCGATGATGATGACCTTGCGCGATTCGGCCACGACGGCGCTCCTCGTCTCGTAGGGGTCCTCAGGACGCAACCGGTGCGCGGTCGCCGCTGTTCCCGGTCGCTCAGGCCCGCTTCGGGATCAGGCGGCCCCGCTTGGCCCAGAGGACGATGCCGGCCAGGGTGAACACGACGCCGAACACCAGCCAGGCGGACCAGCTGCCCTCGGCGGGTGGCAGGTAGTTGTCGACCACCCGGAACAGCGTGACCCCGGCCCAGAGGGCGAGCACGAGTCCGAGGAACAGGATGAAGAGCCCGTAGACGAGCAGCTTGACGAGCTTCTGGATCCGCTCGGTGCTCGCCTTGCGGACCAGGTCGACGACGTTGACGACCTGATCGGTCGCTTCCGCCGCCCAGTCGCGGTCGATCGTCATGGCCTCGAGCTGGTCGGTGGTGGTGCCGGTGTCGTCGGACGTGCTCGCCATGGGGGCGCACGCTAGCCGCGCCCCCGATGACCGCGGTGCCCCGACCTAGGGGAACAGGTCGAGGATGGGGTCGTCGGTGCCGTCGCATCGGGCGGGGTCGATGACGACCGACAGCTCCTGACCGTCGCGCACGAGGAACACGGCGAGCGTCTCGTCGCCGGGGTCGTTGGCGCCGAGGTAGTCGTCGGCGTCGAGCTCGCTCAACAGGAACGACCGGCAGTCGTCGGGCAGCGGGAGGTCGAGGGCTGGATCGAACACGGGGGGGAGGTCGACGAGC
Source organism: Actinomycetota bacterium (assembly GCA_039197885.1). GTDB lineage: Bacteria > Actinomycetota > Acidimicrobiia > Acidimicrobiales > Poriferisodalaceae > JBCBSZ01. The sequence continues at coordinate 13,328 of JBCCTY010000026.1, forward strand.
CCGCCCTCGGCGGCGTCGCCGGCCGAGGCCTCCGTGTCGTCGGGTGCCTCCTGCTCCGCGGGTGCCTCGGTGTCCTCGGTCTCCTCCGCTTCCTCCCCGGGCTCTTCGAACGACTCGTCGAGGTCGGCCTCCGGGGCCGCCTCGGCCGTGGCCGCGTCGGCCTCACCGTCGAGGGCCCCGTCCTGGGCAGCGTCGTCGGCGCCGCGGAACGGCGAGGAGGCGACCGTCGCCGACGTCGCCTCGGCGGTGTCACCGCTGTCGTCGTCGGAGTCGCCGCTGATCCCGCTGACGAGCCCGGCGAGCACGACGAAGCCGAACACGACCACGACGACCACCGCCGCCGACGAGGCGGCGAAGCGGAGCACCTGCTCTCGTCGTCCCTGGCGGCGCGCTCGTGCTGCGGTGAGCGACGTCGGCCCGTCGGACGACCGGGGCAGCGCCTCGAGCGCCGCTGCGATCTGCTGGTCGACGACCGATGGCGGCAACGAGGGGACCGACGCGCCGACGGCCTCTGCCGCCCCGCGTAGCTCGCTCAGGCGGCCGGCGACGAGCTCGTCGTCGAGGTCGGGGCGATCCTCGAAGAGCTCCAGCTCCGCGTCGAGGTGCGCGGAGAGCAGCTCGTCGAGGTCGTCGACGTCGTCGATCGGTTCGTCCATCTCGTGGTCGTCGGTCATGGCTGGGGGGTAGGACGTTCGGTGGGGTGGTCGGGGTTCCCGAGCAGGCGGGCGAGCGCCCGTCGCCCACGTGCGATGCGTGAGCGGACGGTGCCCGGTGGGATGCCGAGGGTCGAGGCGATGTCGGCGTAGTCCATGCCGACGAGGTCGCGGAGGACCACGGCGGCCCGGTACTCCTCGGGCAGCCGGGCGAGGGCGTCGTCGACCTCGAGTTGCTGACTCACCTGGTCGTCGAGGGCGGCGGTCGGCTCGGGTCGGTCGGCCGCGTCGTCCTCGACCGGAACCGGACGTCGCTTGCGACGTCGGAGCTCGTCGAGACAGGCGTTGGTGGCCACCCGATAGGCCCAGGTGCTGAACTTCGCCCGGCCGTCGTAGCGGGGGAGGCCCTTCACGATCGCCAGGAGGGCCTCCTGGGTGGCGTCGAGCGCGTCGGCTTCGTTGCCGGTGAGACGTCGACAGATCGCATGGATCATCGAGTGGTGTCGTCGGAGGAGCGCGTCGGCGGCGCCCGGGTCACCCCCGAGCGCCGCGGCGACGAGGTCGTCGTCGCTGCGGTTCGCAGCGCGCGCCTCAGGAGGGGACGTGGTAGACCACCCCGATCGTGCCCGGACCGGCGTGCGCACCGATCACGGGTCCGATCTCCCCGACCAGGATCTCGCCGTCGTGCAGCTCCGAGAGCTGCCGGACGACGTCGTCGACGTCGTCGCAGTCGGCGTGCATCACGGCGAGGCGCTCGATCGCCGGTTCGTCACGCACCCGGTCGATCACGAAGCGAACCGCCCGACCGCGGGTGCGCTGCTTGCCGGCGGCCTCGACCTTGCCGTCCTCGATCGCGATCAGCGGCTTGATCGACAGGAGCGAGCCGAGCACGGCTTGCGCGGCGCCGATGCGCCCGCCCTTCTTGAGGTACTCGAGGGTGTCGAGCGCACCGAGGACACGGGTGCGGTCGATGAGGCTGTCGGCCAGCGAGGTGAGCTCGTCGAGCGATGCTCCGTCACGAGCCCGCTCGGCCAGCGCCGTCACGGTGAGCCCGAGGCCGACGGTGATGCTCCGGCTGTCGACCACCTCGATCGGGACCTCGCCGTCGATCGCCGCGGCGGCGGTCCGGGCGCTCTGCAGCGTGGCCGACAGCTCGCCCGACAGGTGGATCGACACGATGCCGCTGGCGCCGTCGGTGATGAGTGACCGGTAGGCCTGCTCGAAGCGGCCGGGCGACGGCGCCGCCGTGGACGGCAGCTCGTCGGACGAACCGCAACGACGCCAGAACTCCGCGACGCTGAGCTGCTCGCGGTCGACGAGCTCCTCGTCGCCGAAGCGGATCATCAGCGGCACCACCGTGATGCCCAACGAATCGACGACGTCATCGGGCAGATCGCAGGCGCTGTCGGTCACGATCCTGACGGTCACTCGGCCTCCTCCGATGGCCCGCGCGGGCCGGAGGAGAGGCTACCGCCGGAGGCCAGGACGTCCCAGCACCCGCCGGGCCGGCCGGAGCACCTCGTCGACCTCGGCGATGCCACCGATGCGCAACACCGCGAGGTACGCGACACCGGCCGGTCCGAGCACGACGACGAGGCGTACGAGGTCGGGCATGCCCCGGCTGACGGTCAGGCCGAGGCCGATGACGGTCGCTGCTGCGACGACCGCTGCGCCGAACGTCAGCCCCGACCGACCGAGGAGCGAGGTGGGCCCGATGTGATCGTCGAGCCGACGGCGGAGCAGGACCAGCTCGACCCACGCACCGCACGCCGCCCCGAGCGCGAGGCCGACCGCACCCAGGCGCAGCGGCAGCTCGTCGTCCTCGCGGACGGCCTCGGGGAGGAGGCCGAGCGGATCGCCCAGGTTCAACAGACCCGTGATCTCCCCGTCGACGACGAGCACGCGGTCGAACGCGAGCATCATGACCCCGCCGACGCCGGCTCCGATCGCCAGGCGAACGATCGAGATCCGGGCGGGCCCGCTGACGTCACCCACCGCGAAGAGCGCGTTCTGGAGCAGTCGAGAGCACGCCGTCGGGACCAGCGCCAGGCCGAAGCCGCCGAGCACCACACCGACCAGCACCGTGTCGTCGGCGTCGAAGCGGCCACGCTCGAAGATCGTCGCGACGATCGTCTGCCCGGCGAGCAGGAAGGCGACGGCCGTGAACGCGACGAACACGAGGATCCGGCGGAGCCCCCGCGCCGTGCGCTCGACGAGCCCCTCGCGGTCGTCGAGGCCGAGTCGGGACAGCTCAGGGAGCTCGGCGGCAGCCACGCTCATCGCGAAGAGGCTGATCGGCAGGAGGTAGAGCACCTGCGCGTAGCCGATCGCGGCGACGGCACCGGCCGCGAGCAGCGACGCGAGCCACAGGTCGACGAACGCCGCCAGCTGCGCCGATCCGCGCCCGACGACCGCGGGCACGAAACGGCGCAGGGTCTCGCGAACACCGGCCAGCTGGTGATCGAGGTGCGGCCGAACCGGCCCCGAGACCCGCCAGACCGAGGGCAGCTGCACCAGGAGCTGGGCGAGCCCCCCGAGGACCAACGCCCACGCGACGGCCTCTGCCGCGTCGCGCTCGGTCCAGCCGCGCACGACGACGACGGCCAGCACCACGATCTGCACGGCGTTCCACGCCACCGGGGCCACGTAGCTCACGAAGAAGCGGCGGTGGCTGTTGAGGACGCCGAGGCACCACGCCGACGGCACGAGCACGGCCGTGCCGACCGCGACGATGCGGGTGAGCTCGACGGTCAGCTCGAACCGCTCTCCCGAGAAGCCCGTGGCGAGGATCGCCGTCAGCGGTCGGGCGAGCACCACGATCAGCAGCGCGACGATGCCCGCCACCACGGTCAGGAAGCCGAGCACGCCCGCAGCGACCAGGCGGGCCTCGTCGCGCCGGCCCTGCTCGAGCAGGCGCGAGTGGACCGGGATGAACGAGGCGGACAGCACACCCTCGCCCAGGAGGTTCTGGAGCAGGTTGGGGAGGCGGATCGCGGCCCGGAGCGCGTCGGCCGCCCCCGAGCTCCCCAGGGCCGTGCCGAGCAGGACCTCGCGCACCAACCCGGCCAGGCGCGACAGCCCGATGCCGGCGGCGACGAGCGACGCTCCCCGCCGAGGCGCCTCGGTCACGACGTGACCCCGACCCCGACCCCGGCGACGGGCCCGTCGACCATGCCGTCGTTCGAGCGGCGACGACGTCTGCGGTGATCGACGAGCCACCACACCCCGAGCAGCCCGACGGCCCCGGCCGTGAGGAGGATCCCGAGCCCCGAGAGCACGGTCGAGCGGATGGTGATGCGGCTGACGGCGAGCGGCATCTCCCCGTCGGCGGTGTCGACCTCGACCGTCACCGGGAACGCGCCGGACGTGAGCACCTTGACGGCGATGGCCTGATCGGCGACCTCGCCGGCCGGGATGACGAGGGTGCGCTCCGGGCCCTCGGGGAACTCGAGCTTGTCGCTCTCGAGTCGGACGACGACACGCAGCGGCAGCGTGCTGTCGTTCCGCAGGCGCAGCGGGATCTCGTCCTCGCGGCTCGTCAGCGTGAACGAACGCTCCGGTGGCGGGACGATGGCGGTGATGTGCTCGTCGGCGATGGAACGGGTCGCCGCCCAGTAGCGCTCGCGGTCCTCGCGTCGTAGCTCGACCGACCACGAGGGTCGCAGACGGTCCTGGAGCTCGCCGGCGAGGACCACGCCGGTCGCGTCGGCGGCCATGCTGTCGAAGGCGGACACGCGGTCGTCGGTGAGCTGCCACAGCTCGAGGTCGGCGTCGGGGGCGTCCGCGACGCGACCGAGCAGCTGGCGGGTCACCGGTCGTCCGTCGTCGTCGAGTGCGGGGTCGAGGTCGAAGAGCTCGTCGACCGGAGCCGTCTCGATCACCGGTGTCGTCTGGAGCCCCACGAGGAGACGACCCAGGAACGCCGGGTTGGGGGTCCAGTCCTCCGGCGGTGTGATGACGAGGCCCGGATCATCGAGCCCGTCCTCGTCGTCGGCGGCGTCGAAGGCGATCAGGGCGAGCTCGGCGAGGAGGTGCTCGGCCGCGAGCACCGGGTCGTCGTCGAGGTCGAACGCCTCGCTCAACCGGGCGTCGACGACGAGGGTGTCGACCCGTGCCTCCGAGGAGGGCACGAGCAGCTCGACGGGGCCGAGCGCGGTGGGTGCGTTCGGGTCGGCGATCAGCAGCGCCCGCTCGGGCACGATCGCCTCACGGACGCCACGCGAGAGCTGGTAGCGCAGCCCGGTGGCGGAGATGCGGTCGCCGGCCAACCACGTCCGACTGCGGGGTTGCCGGTCGAGGAGCGTCTCGAGCACCTGCCCACCCCGCTGCTCGAGGTCGAGCAGGACCTCGTCGAGGCCCGCTGCCTGCATGCCCGAGGGGTCGACCCGCACGTAGGGATTGGCGAGGACGATCCGCTGGTCGGGTCGGTCGGTCAGGCGCCGCGCCAGATCTCGGTCGGTCGGGTCGGGTGACAGCGACAGGGCCTCGAGGATCTCGGGGACGATCTCCAGTGCGACCGGCACCTCCGGGTGACGCTCGATCGCGTCGACGAGGATCGTGAGACGCTCCCGGGCCGAGGCCGAGAAGCCGATCGTCCCGTCGGGACGGTGCCCGGGCGGAGCGTCGACGCGCAGCGCGACACCGACGCCGAGCGGCTCGACGACGCCCGGATCGGCGAGTCGCACGATGTGGGCGATCATCCGGTCGAGGACCTCGCCCTGGGCGGTGCGCAGCTCGTAGACGACCGGGTAGACCCCGGGTCGGCTCAGCCGCACCTGACCCGGCTCGATGGGGATCGTGCCGTCGTTCAGGTCGACCACGACCCGAGCCGAGCCGTTGGCCGTGCGCTCGAAGTCGGTGAGCGGTCGAGGCGGGAGCGTCGTCAGGGCCGTCCCGAGCCGCTCGCCCCGCACCGTCGCCTGGAACGCCTCGCGATCGGCCACGCGGTCGTGCACGTTCACCAGCAGCTCGACCTGGTCGGCGGCGTTCCCCACGTCGACGACGGCCTGGTAGACGCCGCTGCCGGTGACCGACGTCGTGTGGTCGACGAGGCGGAGGATGTCGGGGTCGGTCACGTCGGCGCCGAGCTCGAGTACGTCGAGGCCCGGCTCGGTCGTCGAGGTGACCGCGTCCTGCGCGACGGCCTCGGTCGCGTCGCGGGCCGAGGCTGGTGCCGTGACCGCGCACAGGGCCACGGCGAGCAGGGCCACCGCGAACAGGGTCACCCGGCGCACCGGACCCGCCCGCCTCACCGGGGGACGGTGGTGCCGTCGAGCGACAGCTCGAGGACCACCAGGCCGTGCGGCTCCGGCGTGAACCCCAACCGGAGGTAGAGCTGGTAGGCGCGTTCGTTGGTGATCTGGGTGTTGACGACCGCCCGGACGCACCCCCGCCGACGCATCCAGCGGAGCCCGTCGACCACGAGCGCCGCCCCGGTGCCGCGACCCTGCGCCCGCGGATCGACGGCGATGCGCTGCACGTAGCCACCCGAACCGGAGCGCCCGTGCACGGCGTAGCCGATCACGAGGCCCCGCTCCTCGGCGACCCGGTACCGGCTCGAGGGCGTGGCGGTGACCGCGTCGGCCAGCCCCACCTCGTCCATGGTCCAGAAGTCGTCGAAGGCCAGCGCGTCGATCTCGAGCACCCGGGCACGGTCGCCGCGCCGGGCCCGACGGAGGGACACGTCGGGCACGTCGGGGAGATCGACCAGCTCGTGGCCGAGCAGGTGCAGTCGCTCACGTTCCTCGAACCCGGCGTCGATGAAGGCGAGCGTCTCGGCGGGGGAGAGCGCGGCGGTGACGATGGCGCTGAACCCGCGCTCGGTCGCGACCTGGACGGAGCGGCGCACGGCCTCGACCCGGGGCGAGCGGCCACCGGGCACCGGCGAGAGGTAGCCGATGTCGCTGCGCGCCCGCCAGGGACCGAGCCGGAGACGCTCGTCTCCCCAGTGGACGAGCTCGTGGGTTGCCACTGACCGACACGGTAGACGCCCGTCTCTGCGGACGTGGAGGCGCGTCGCGTCGTGGCATCACCACCGAGCGGCGGTGATGATCGCCCCACCTCGGACGGGGAGCCGTGCCGGTGACGGGCCTATCGTTGAGGTCGTGAGCCTGCTCGTCGTCACCCACGATCGCTACGTCGATCACGACACCGGTGGCTGGCATCCGGAGCGCCCGGCGCGGCTCGAGGCCGTGCTCGACGGCATCGGTCGGGGTGGGCTCGCCGACGCCGTCGTGCGGGTCGACCCCGAGCCCGCCGAGCTCGACGTCGTCACCCGGGTGCACGACCCGGTGCTCATCGCCCACGTCGAGGCGCTGTCTCGTCGAGGTGGTGGTGCCATCGATGCCGACACGATCGTGTCGGCGGCGTCCTACGACGCAGCGCTCCTCGCCGCGGGCGCCGGTCCGACGGCGGTCGCCGCGCTCGATCGGGGCGAGGCCGATGCGGCGTTCTGTGCCGTCCGGCCGCCCGGGCACCACGCCACACCGGCGACCGCGATGGGCTTCTGCCTGTTCAACAACGTCGCCGTCACCGCACGCCTGCTCGCCGACCGCGGCGAGCGGGTGCTGATCGTCGACTTCGATGCCCACCACGGCAACGGCACCCAGGACGCCTTCTACGACGATCCGGACGTGTTCTTCGTCAGCCTCCACGAGCACCCGCTCTACCCGGGCACCGGTCGCCACGACGAGGTCGGCACCGGTGACGGGCTCGGCACGACGCTCAACGTCCCGTTGCCGTCGGGCGCCACGGGCGACGTCGAGCTCCGAGCCCTCGACGAGCTGGTGCTCCCCGAGGTCGAGCGCTTCGCTCCCACGTGGCTGCTCGTCTCGGCCGGTTTCGACGGTCATCGCGCCGACCCCCTGACCGGTCTGCGACTCACCTCCGGCGACTTCGCCGACGTCGTCGGCCGGCTGCTCCCGATCGTGCCCGCGGGTCGTCGGATCCTCTTCCTCGAGGGCGGCTACGACCTCGTCGCGCTCCGGGACTCGGTCGCCTCCACGCTCAGTCGCGTGCTCGACATCGACCACCGCCCCGAGGCAGCCTCATCGGGCGGTCCGGGGCGCGAGGTCGTCGAGCGGGTCCTCCGCTTCCGTCACGAGGTCGGCCTGTCCTGAGCGTGACCGAGCCGCTCGACGGTCCCACCGTCCGGGACGTCCTCACCCGGGTCGCTCCGCTGGCCGGGCGGTTCCACGGGGTCGGTCGACGTGTGCATCTCGTGGGCGGTGTCGTGCGCGACCTGCTGATCGGTCGTCCCGCCGACGACCTCGACCTCACCACCGACGCCCGGCCCGACGAGACCAAGCGCCTCGTGTCGGGATGGGCCGACGACGTGTGGAGCCAGGGGGAGCGCTTCGGCACGATCGGCTGCCGGCGCGGCGACGACGTCTTCGAGATCACCACCTACCGGGCCGAGGACTACGACCCGACCTCCCGCAGGCCCGTCGTCGAGTTCGGTGACACCCTCGAGGGCGACCTCGTCCGGCGCGACTTCACCATCAACGCCATGGCGCTCGATCCGCTCGACGGCTCACTCGTCGATCCGCACGGCGGTCGTGGTGACCTGGCCGCCGGCATCCTGCGCACCCCCGGGCCCCCCGACGTCTCCTTCGACGACGATCCGCTCCGGATGCTGCGCGCGGCCCGGTTCGTCGCTCGCTTCGGGTTGACTCCGGACGATGCCCTGCTCGGCTCGATGCGACGGCACGCCCCGCGGCTCGACATCGTCTCCGCCGAGCGGATCCACGACGAGCTGCTCAAACTGCTCGGCGGACCCGACCCCGCCGCTGGTCTCGGGCTCCTGGCCGAGGTCGGTCTCCTCGAGCGGTTCCTCCCGGAGGCCGTCGTCGACGATGCGGTCCTCGCCCGGCTGCGACCCGATCCGTTGCTTCGCCTGGCGGCCCTCGTCCGGCAGACCGATCGCGACCGGCTCCTGCGGCGGGCGCGAGCGCTGCGGATGTCGAAGGACGAGACCTCGACGCTCGTCCGGCTGGTCTCGGTCGGCTCGTCGGCGCTGGTCCACGACGCGCCGTTCGACGATCGGGCGGTGCGCCGCCTCGCCGTGGCCGCGGGCACCCGGCTCGACGAGGTCCGCGAGCTCGTCCGCGCCGTCGACCCGCACCGGGGTGCGGCGGTCGACGCCGCCGTCGACGATCTGGCCGCCCGTGAGGACCTCCACCCCGATCGCGTCGTCGACGGGGCCGCCGTCCAGCGCGCCCTGGGCATCGCGCCGGGTCGCGAGATCGGCGAGGCGCTGCGGTTCCTCGACCAGCTGCGGATCGAGCACGGCCCACTCGCCGAGGCCGATCAGCTCGCCCGACTGAGGGAGTGGTGGTCGGCTCGCGGTTGACGTCCTAGCGTCGTCACCGTGACCCGACGACCGGCCGACCGACGAGCCATCCCGGTGGCGTGCACGCTCACGCCCGGCGCGGCGGTCGACCAGCTGGGGGAGTGGGCCGAGCTGCGACGATCCGCGACCGCGGTGGACGACGTCGAGGGCGGGGTCCGGATGGCCTTCCCGGTCGGTCTGGCCGACTCCGTGCGTGACCTCGCCGCTCGTGAAGCTGCGTGCTGCGCCTTCCTCGACATCGAGGTGAGCGTCGGCGACGAGGTCGTCGTCGAGATCAGGTCCGAGGGCGACGAGGCGATGGCCGTCGTCCGCCTCCTCACCGGCAGCGCCGAGTGAGTCGGCGCGCTCGGACTCGTCGCCGGGCGCCCGAGCGCGGCCGCCGAGGACTCAGACGGGGACGGTGATCCCGAGGCGGGAGTAGAAGCCGGTCAGCAGCTCGTGTCGCTCGTAGACCTCGACGAGGTGACCGAGCTCGTGGCGGGCGTCGAACCACGCGAACCGCACGCCGTGCGACGTCGACGCCCGCACGACCTCGCGGTGGCCGAGGGCCTCGTGGTGGGTGGCCGCCGCGTCGAGGTCGTCGGCGAACACGGCGACGTGGTGGACGTCGGCGCGATCGGTCCGAACCAGTTCGAGCAGCCCGGCCGGCTCGGCGTCGTGCACCTGGATCAGCTCGACCATGACGTTGCCCCAGCGTCCATAGGCAGACGAGTGATCCAGCGTGGCCGGCTCACCCCGGTGGACGACGTCGACGAGCTCGATGTGGTGGTTGACGACGAACGGGCCGGCGCCGTGGCGTTCGACCCAGCGCGCGCCCGCGGCGTCGGGGTCGGCCACGCCGTGGGCGATCTGGGCGACGCCGGAGGTGGGTGGGGTCACGGCGCCGTCACCGGCTCGTGCGAGGGAAGCGTCAGACGGGGGAGCCACCACCCGATCATCGGTCCGATCCCGACCGCGAACCAGATCGTGCCGATGCCGACGGTGCCGCCGAGGGCGACCCCCGAGACCAGGACGACGACCTCGATGACGGTTCGCGCCTTCCAGACCGCGATCCCGCGTCGAGCGAGGCCGGTCATGATCCCGTCTCGCGGCCCCGGTCCGAGGCCGGCGCCGATGTAGAGGCCCGAACCGAAGGCGATCACCACGGGGCCACCGATCATCGCCGCGACGCGCACGGGCAGGCCCTCGGGCTCGTCGAGCACCGTGAGGGCGGCGTTGGCCGACACGCCGATGACGATGGCGTTGAGCACGGTGCCGAGGCCGACCCGCTCGCGCAACGGGATGAAGCCGAGGACGACGAGCGCACCGACGACGATGATCACGGTGCCGATGCCGAGGCCGGTCCGCTCGGAGATGCCCTGGTGGAGGACGTCCCACGGAGCGAGTCCGAGGTCGGCCACGACCATCAGCGCGATGCCGACGCCGAAGACCACGAGACCGAACACCACCCGCGGCAGGCGACGCAGGGTCTCGCCCCAGGGCAGCAGGATCATCGGCGGATCGTAACCACCCGTGCCGGCGTGGCCGACGCCCGGACGACGAGCCGAGGGCCGAGCGAGGTGGCGGGGTGGTCAGGTGGTGGGTTCGAGGCGGAACACCCCACCACCGAGGGAGAGCAGCCACACCTCGCCGTCGGCGCCCTCACCGAACGCGGCGAGCTGGGGCACCGTCACGCCGGCGAGGCGCTCGACGTCGGCGCCCGAGCCGGTGAGGCGCAGGCTCCACACCTCACCGGTGCAGAAGTCACCGAAGAGGTAGCGACCCTCGAGTCCCGACAGTTCCGAGCCCCGGTAGACGACCCCACCGGTCACCGAGCACCGGCCGCCCGTGTGGGCGTACTCGTGCACCGGACCGACGGCCGACGGCGACGGACTGCCGATGTTGGGCAGGGTGCCCTCGAGGTTGCGCCAGCCGTAGTCGACGCCACCGTCGGAGCCGGCCGGCTCCACGTTGATCTCCTCGCGACGGCTCTGCCCGACGTCGCCCATCCAGAGGTCACCGGTGGCGGCATCGAAGGCGATCCGCCACGGGTTGCGCAGCCCGTAGGCCCACAGCTCGTCGAGCGCGGAGCTGTCGCCGACGAAGGGATTGTCGGCCGGGATGGTGTAGGCCGCGCCGCCCGGCCCGGGGGTCGGATCGATGCGGATGATCCCGCCCAGGAGGTTCAACCGGTTCTGCGCGTTGTTCTGCGGATCGTTCCCCGAGCCACCGTCGCCGGAGGAGATCCAGAGGTAGCCGTCGGGCCCGACGTGCAGGTCGCCACCGTTGTGGTTGCCGAAGGGCTGGTCGATCTCGAGGAGCTGACGTCGCGCCCCGCCGACCGGGTGTGGCTCGTCGCCGCCCGACGAGGTGAGCGGGTACTCGGCGATCACGAGGTCGTTCCCGTTGTCGGTGTAGGAGACCCACAGGCGCGAGGCATCGTCGGCGACGTCGAAGGAGAGCAGCCCCCGCTCACCCGACGCCGAGGTCAGGGCCGTGAGGTCGACGACGAGCTCGCGGCGGTCGTCGTCGGGCCACCACGCGCGGATCGTGCCGGTGCGCTCGGCCACGAGGAGGCCGCCGCCGTCGGCGTCGAG